>JACPYV010000025.1 GCA_016195825.1 Burkholderiales bacterium
GATTCGTTCATCGACAGCCGGATCCACACGCTGACGCCGAGCAGCAGGATCGAGACGATGAACGGGATGCGCCAGCCCCAGTCGCCGAAGGTAGCCTCGCCCATCGACGTGCGCGTGCCCAGGATCACCAGCAGGCTGAGGAACAGGCCCAGCGTGGCGGTGGTCTGGATCCACGAGGTGTAGGCACCGCGCTTGCCGCGCGGCGCGTGCTCGGCCACGTAGGTGGCGGCACCGCCGTACTCACCGCCCAGGGCCAGGCCCTGCAGCAGGCGCAGGCCGACCAGGATGACCGGCGCAGCCGCGCCGATGGTGGCGTAGGTGGGCAGCACGCCGACGATGAACGTCGACAGACCCATGATCAGGATGGTGACCAGGAAGGTGTACTTGCGGCCGATCATGTCGCCGAGGCGGCCGAACACCAGCGCGCCGAAGGGGCGCACGATGAAACCGGCCGCGAAGGCCATCAGCGACGCGATGAACGCAGCCTGGGGGTCCAGACCCGCGAAGAACTGCTTGGCGATGATCGGTGCCAGCGAGCCGTAGAGGTAGAAGTCGTACCACTCGAACACCGTGCCCAGCGAGGAGGCGAAGATGACCTTCTTCTCCTCTTTGGTCATCGGCGTGGCGGCCGTCGAAGTCGCAGTTGCCATTGATATGTCTCCGTCAGTTGTCGGGCCGTCCCACGGTCGACCCTCGCTGCGGACTATTCAGCCGGCCTCTGACCCTGTTCTGACGCGAGTCTGAATCGAGGCTGACAAACTCCGCAGGAACCCGCGGTCAGCATTTCTCAATGCGAGATCAGATGGTGCTCGCGGGTAAATCCCGAGACGGTTTGCGTCAGGCTGGGACGAGGTGCGTCCCTCGGTGAGACAGCGCGTTCAGTGCTTGCGGGTGATGCCGGGGCGGGGCTGCGCCGCCGACTCCCAGATGCCGCTGCGGAACCACGGGTCGCCGTCCAGCGCGGCGCGCAGCATGGGCAGCGCGTCCTGGCCCCAGAACAGCCGCCCGTCCAGCGCGATGGTGGGCACACCGAAGACACCCAGCGCGAGCGCCGCCTCGGTCTCGCCGCGCAGCCGCAGCTTGACGACCTCGCCAGCCGGGTCCTGCAACGGCGCAAGACGCTGGCCCAGCTCGACCAGGCGGACGGCATCGGCCGCGTCGGCGCCCGCACCACGCCAGACATGGTGGAAGAGCTGCTCGACGACCCAGCGGCCGGGCGTGTCACCCGGCTGACCCTCGGGCGCGGCGCAGGCCCAGGCCAGGCGCAGCAGCGGCAGCGGGTTGAAGGGGTGCTGGGCCGGCGGGTCCAGCACGACGCCCTGGCGGTGCGCCAGCCAGGCCACTTGGCGGAAGGTCCAGCGCCGCTTGGCGTCGATCTCGGCCGGCCCCTTCTGCCCCAGTGCCTGCAGCAGCGCGGCGAACAGGATGGGCCGGTAGACGACCTCCACGCTGTGCCCGGCCAGTGCCTCGGGCAGCACCTCGAAGGCCAGCGCGGCATAGGGCGAGATGGGGTCGAAGTAGAAGGTCAGCTGCTTCATCGATCCTGTCCCTCGCTGTGCGGCCAGGGCCCCAGCCACAGCCCATGGTGATGCAATTCGACGCGTCGCTCGGGCAACTGGTCGAGGATGTGCCGCTGCAGGTCGGCGGGTGCGCCGCCCCAGCCGGCGATCTCATGGATGCTGCGCGCGCAGCCCCGGCACCAGCCGCTGGCCGCGTCCATCTGGCAGACGTTGACACAAGGCGAGGTGACGGCGGGCTTCATGCCTGCACCACGTCGACGACCGGCGCGCCGGTGAGCTTCTCCAGTTCGGCCGGCGTCAGCTTGAACACACCATTCGGATGCCCGGCAGCGGCCCAGATGATGTCGAAGCGGAACAGCTCGCGGTCGATGAAGAGCTGGGGTGGTGCGGCGCCATCGCTGGGAGCGAAGCCCGCGGGCGACACGCCACCGATGGAGAAGCCGGTCCGTGCCTTGACGAAATCGGCGTCAGCGCGACCCAGCGCGCCCGTGAGCGGCTTGAGCTTGGACTCGTCGACGCGCTTGTCGCCGGATGTGATGACCAGCACGGCCGCATCGTCGGCCTTGCGCCGGAACACGACAGACTTGGCAATCTGGCCCAGCGTCACGCCCAGCGCGTCGGCCGCCTCCTGGGCGGTGCGGGCCGCGACGTCCAGCCACAGCGGCCGGTGCGGGTGGGCCTGCGCCTGCAGGGCGGCGCTGACGCGCTGGAAACCTTCGGGTCGGGTGTCGAGGGGACGGGATTCAGCCATGGCCGCAATTGTGTCGCGGCGATGGCGCCACGCACCTCAGTCGCGGTCCTTGCCCTTGCCGTGGCCATGCCCCTTGCCGTGGCCCTTGCCCTTGCCGCGGTCCTCGCCCTGATCGTTGTCGTACTGCGGGCGCTCGTAACGCTCCTGGTACCAGTCCTCGCGCACGAAATAGACCGGCACGCCACAGGCGTTGTACTTGGCGCAGTGCTTGGCCCAGTTCTTCTGGTGGCCCTGCGGGACGCGCATGTAGACGGGTTCCACACGGACCGGGCGGCGCTCCACCCAGACGGGCTCACGCATCATGACGGGCGGTGGCGCCGTCTGGCCGATGTCGATGCGGCCGTAGAAGCCCGGCTGGCCGATCTGCACGGACACGCCCACGTCGGTGGCCCCGGCGGCGCCGGCAAGCAGCAATGCAGTCAACGCAAAGGCGATCTTCTTCATGGTGTCTCCTTGGGGGTCAGGTTCCGGGCAGTGTGAACTCAAATTCGTAAAAATGCTGGTGGCCTTCGACGCGGATGCGCATGATGCCGCTGAGGCCCGCCAGTTCGGCGGTGCCGGAATCCGGCACGACGGCGATGTCCAGCGACGGCTGGCCGCGCGTCATCAGGCCTCGGTGCACGAGCGCGAAGCTGCCCTCCCGGCCCTGCAGCGTGCCGGTTACCGTCTCCAGCGCCACATAGGCCGCCGAGCCGGGCACGCTGCCGTGCGTGGCCAGCATCTGGCCTGCGCCGCGGGCCACCAGGTCGCCGTGGTAGCGCTTGTCCAGCAGCATGCGACCCAGCGCTGGGCTGGCCGTCTCGGTCCCCTGGGGCGTCATGCCGACGCTGAATTCACCACTGATCGTCGTCGTCATCACCGTTCTCCCCGGAACCGCCGCGGCCGGTCAGCACCAATTCGACCACGGGCGGTGGCAACGCCGCCAGCGGCGTGAACAGCGGGTTGGCGACACGCACCGGCACCACGTCCAAGCGCGCCTGCAGCACCGTGTAGTCCTCACCGCCCAGCGTGGCACTGCACCAGCCCACCAGCCCGGGGCCGCGGTACAGACGGAACTCGAAACCCAGGTCGGGCGCCAGGTCGCCGGGCCGCGGGTTGGCGCGGTAGGCCAAGCCACGCACCTCGGGCGACGGACCGTCGAGCAGATGCACCATCGCGCCGAGGATGCAGCCATCGCCGAGCATGTCGAGGAAGTAGCGGTCCGATTGCAGGCCGGGCTGGAAGCTGGCTGCCGCGGGATCGATGCACGGCTCGCGCAGCTTGTGCGCCGCGGGCGTCGTCATGCCGCTGGCGAGGTCGTGGCGGTCGCCGTGGTCCAGGTAGGAGAGCCGCGCGCCGCGCAGGTTGAAGGCGGGCAGCGTCACGTCGCTGGTCGCGTCGGCCAAGTCCACCAGCACGGCGCCGCTGCCGCCGATGACCTCCAGCTGCGTGCCCTGGATGACGACGGCAGCGTTCTCATCTACACCCAGGCCCAGGCGGCAGCCCAAGGCGTGCATGGCCGGAAGCAGGCGACCGATGCGACCGCGCTTCAGGAAATGCTGATCGATCAGCAGTTCCGGGGCGACGAAGCCCAGCCCCCGATCGTACTCCTGACCGACGCGCCACTGGCCCTTCAGCACGGCCAGGCTGTCCATCGCATCGCGGAACATCAGCCGGCTCATGACCGCCGCGCCGGCACTGGTGCCGGCGATGACCCCGCCCGCGGCGAACACGTCACGGATGGCTCCCAGCATGGCGGTGGGCCGGCCACCCGGCTGCAAGGTGTCGACGATGTACTCCTGCGACCCGCCGGAGAAGAACACCGCGCGGGACGCCGCGACGCGCGCGATCACAGCAGGATCATTCAGCACCGCCTGCAGGTCCACGCCATCCAGATGAGGCGCGAGCGGGATGGCCTCGGCTCGTGCGCCGCAACGGTTCAGCGCGCTGACGATCTGGGCGCCGATGCGCACGGGGTCGGCCGCCGCGGTCGGGAAGACCGCGATAGGCGAGCCCGCGCCGCCGGCTTCGTCGACGATGCGCTGCCAGACGGCGTCGCTGCCCGCCTTGAGCGCACCGCCAATGACGATGACGGTGCCGGCGTGAGGGTGGATGTGCAAGATGGAGGCGTGGGCCGGGCGCCAGGCGCCCGGCATGCTGGATTCACAAGACCGTCATCTTGGCACCGTCGGGCCGGCAGTTGCAGCGGGACATGCCCGAGGAAGCGCAACGCTCGTGACCAAACGCTGCCGCGGCGGCGGTCACTGCGGCGACGATGCCGGCGTCGCGGCGGCCGCCGGTCGGGGCGCTCCCGCCCAGCCGCCGTACAAGGGCATGGGTAGCCGCACGGGGCTGATGTCCAGGTAGAGATTGGTGACGGTGAACTGCTCGCCGCCGAACTCCTCGGTGCTCCAGCCCAGTGAGTCCGAGCCCTTGTAGAGGCGGAACAGGAAGCCCAGCTCGGCCAGCGGGTCGTTCTGGCGCGGCAGTACGTCGAAGGCCAGGCCCTTGACCTCCTTGCGCACGCTGTCGATGAGGCGGCTCATGGCGCCGGAAATCGTCGAGTCGCCCAGCATGTCCAGATGGAAGACCTCGTCCGTGTAATAGGGCTTGAAGTTGGGCGACTCGGCGTCATGCAACTCGCCACGCAGCTTGGGCGCGGACGGCGTCGTCGAGCGCGCCCGCATGTGGTAGCGGTCGCCATGCTCCAGGTAGGACAGGCGGGCGCCCTGCACGTTGAAGGCGTCGAGCGAGGCATCGCTGCGCGCCTCGGTCAGGTCGACCACCAGTGCGCCGCGGTCGCCGATGACCTCGATCTCATCGCCGCGAATGATGGCTGCAGTGTTCTCGTCCACGCCGAGGCCCAGCTTGTAGCCATTGGCCATCATCAACGGGATCATGCGGCCGAAGCGGCCGCGCTTGAGGAAGTGCTGGTCGACGAAGAGGTTCGGGCCGACGAAGCCCAGGCCGCGGTCCACCTGCTTGCCATCGACGAAGCGGCCCTTGAGGATGTTGATGACGCTGGGCGCGTCGCGGAACATGATGGTGCTCATGATGGCCGCGCCGGCCGACGTGCCGGCCACGACGCCGCCCTTGCGGTAGACGTCCCAGATCGCTTCCAGCATGGGCGTGCTCTGGCCGCCGGGCTGCAGCACGTCGACGATGCGCTCCTGAGTGCCGCCGGTGAAGAAGACGCCCTTGGCCGCCTTGACCTTGGCGATCAGCGCCGGGTCGCGCACCACCTTGCTCAGGTCCACCCACAGGAACTTGGGCGCGACCGGCAAGGCCTCGGCGATGGCGCCGCGACGCTGCAGCAGGTCCACGACCTGCTTGGCGCTGGCTTCGGGATCTTCACTGGCGGTGCCGAAAACGACGAAGCGTGCGCCCTTGCCGCCCGCGAGGTTGACGATGCGCTGCCAGACCTCCTCGTTGTCTGCCTTCAGCGCGCCGCCGATGGGCACGGCATAGCCGCGGATAGCGGGCTCGGGCTCGGGGATGGGCTGCAGCGCCGCCGATGACGCGGACGGCGCCGGCTTGGTGGTCACCGGCAGCGCGGCGCGCGGCGCCGAGGCTGCTGGCGATGGGCGCAGCAGCCTGAAGCCCTGCGGTGCGCTTGCGGCCGGTGCGGCCGTCGGCGGAGCCGCCTGCACGCCCATGGCCACCGCCATTGCCGCCACACCAGCCCAGATCCATACCCTCATGCCCACAACCCTCCTTGGTCAGACCGCGCATGATGACAGAGGCCGCATGACGGATTCGCCCCTAATTCAGACGACGCAGGACGTGGCGTGCGCGAGACGAATCGCATCCAGGGGGTCCGATGCCTAGCGGGACCGTGCCTAGACTCGGCCGAACCACGGAGATCCGCCGATGAAAACCCCCTGCCCCTCCCGCACCGCCATTGCCGCGGCCCTGCTCGTGCTGGCCCATGCCGCCCAGGCCCAGGACAAGCTCGAACGCGTGGAGGTCACCGGCACGGCGATCAAGCGCATCGAGGGCGAGACGGCGCTGCCGGTGCAGGTCATCACGCGCAATGAGATCGACAAGGCCGGTGTGACGACGGCGGCCGAACTCATCGCACGCATCAGCGCCAGCGCCAACAACCTGACCGACGGCGGCAGCGTGGGCTATGGCGGCTTCCGCGACCAGATGGGCTTCAACGCCGCCAACCTGCGCGGGCTGGGCGTGTCGTCCACGCTGGTGCTGCTGAACGGCCGGCGTATGGCCAACTTTGCCTCGCCCGGCGACGCGGCCGGCGTGGACCTGAACAGCATCCCGGCCGCGGCCATCCAGCGCGTTGAGATCCTGCTGGACGGCGCCTCGTCGCTGTACGGCTCGGACGCCATCGGTGGCGTCATCAACTTCATCACCCGCAAGGATTTCTCCGGCATCGACATCAACGTGCTGGCCGGCAACACGAGTGAGGGTGGCGGCGGCAACAAGCGCTCGGCCACGCTGGCCGGCGGCGTCGGCGACTACGCCCGCAGCGGGTTCAACCTGTTCGGTGTGCTGGACGTTCAGAAGACCAGCAGCCTGAATGCCTCCAAGCGCCAGTTCATCAAGGACCTCGACATTCCGGGGCGCCTGCCGGACCTGCTGTCCAGCGCAAGCTTTCCGGGCAACATGCGCCTGTCGAACTACCAGCGTGACACGCTGATCAGCGAGGGCTTCAAGTCCAACGGCAAGACCGTGATCGACTCCAAGACGGTGAACCCGGCTGCGGCCACGGGTTGCAATCCGCCAGCCAGCCTGTACCTGCCTGACGGCATCGGGGGCGCGGACGGCTGCACCTTCGACTACATGCGCGACATCGAGCTGTACCCGAAGTCGACCAAGAGCAGCGCCTTCGGCCGCGGCGTGTTCAACCTGGGCGGTGGCCACCAGCTGTTTGCCGAGGTGTCGATGGCACGGGCCCGCACGCTCTACACCGGCACGCCCAATCGCGTGGACGCCGATATGGATGTGTCGCGCGTGACCGCCCTGAAGGGCAGCGC
Source organism: Burkholderiales bacterium (assembly GCA_016195825.1). GTDB lineage: Bacteria > Pseudomonadota > Gammaproteobacteria > Burkholderiales > Burkholderiaceae_C > Pelomonas. Next base: position 7,245 of record JACPYV010000025.1, read on the forward strand.
ACTGAACGCCCTGGCCGCGGACGACGAGGAACGCATCATCACCGTGCGCACCCGCCTGTCCGAGGCCGGGCTGCGCACCAGCGAGCTGGTGTCGACGACGAACCGCTTCGTGCTCGGCACCAATGGCATGCTGGCCGGCTGGGATTACGAGTGGGCGCTGAACCACAGCACCAGCAAGGTCTCCGACCGCGACCACCAGGGCTACCTGAACGAGCAGATGGTCCGCGACGGCTTCGCTGACGGCACGCTCAACGCCTTCGGGCCATCGGCCGCAGCCGGCCTCGCTCTCTATGAGAAGGCGCAGATCCGCGGTGAAGTGCGCCACGCGACAGGCACGATGGACAGCCTGGACTTCAAGGCGTCCAAGGCACTCATGCAGCTTGCCGGTGGCGACCTCGCCGTGGCCTTCGGCGGTGAACTGCGCGGCGAGAAGCAGAATTACCACCAGTCCGACGCGCTGAAGCAGGACCTCATCCTGGGCGAGACATCGCAAGGCCCCGACTCCGATTTCGGCAAGTCGCGCAAGGTCAGCGCAGCCTTCGGTGAACTCAGTGCGCCCATCACCAAGCAGTTGGAACTGCAGGCCGCGCTGCGCTATGAGCACTACCAGGTCAGCGGCGGCGCAGCCAGCCCCAAGCTGGGCCTGAAGTACGTGCCCAGCCCCGAACTGCTGCTGCGCGCCTCGGTCGGCAAGGGCTTCCGCGCGCCCAGCCTGTCGGACCTGTACCGCCCACTGACCCAGGGTTCGTCGGCCACGCTGGTGGACCCGGTCTGTCTGGCCGCCGACCCATCCAACACCGTCACCGACTGCTCGGACATCTGGGTCACGCTCAACTACAGCAACGCCAAGCTCAAGCCCGAGAAGTCGCGCCAGTACTCGCTGGGCGCCGTCTTCGAGCCCCAGCGCGGCGTCAGCCTCAATGTCGACTACTGGAACATCCAGAAGACCAACCTGATCAGCACGCTGGGCGTGGACGTGATCCTGGGCGACCTCGCCAAGTACGGCTCGCTCGTGCACCGAGACGAAGACAACGCCATCGCAGGCATCGACCTCGTCAAGGAGAACCGCGGCAAGCAGCGCATCTCCGGGCTGGATATCGGCATCAACCTGAGCGGCCTCAAGACCGGCTTCGGCCAGTTCGGCCTGCGCATGAACGGCACGCTGACGCTGAAATCCCAGCAGCAGACCGGCGACGGCGATCCCTTCGTCAGCAACCTCGGCGTCTTCATCAACGACGGCGTCGTGCAGCACTGGCGGCACACGCTGAGCCTGGACTGGGATGCCGGCCCGTTCTCGGCGACCGTGTCCAACAGCTATCTGCAGGGCTACGACGACCAGCACGTCATCGGCAAGCCAGACATCAAGGTGGCGGCCTACTCGCTGTGGAACCTGTCGGCCGGCTGGGAGGCCACCAAGTCGCTGACCTTGCGCGCCGGCGTGCAGAATCTGTTCGACAAGGCGCCGCCGTTCTCGCAGCAGGCCTACTTCTTCCTGTCGGGCTACGACCCCAGCTACACCGACACGCGCGGCCGCTTCGTCTACGCCAGCGTGAAGTACGCCTTCAGGTAACCAGCGCGCGCACCCAGTCCGGCAAGGCGATGGCCTTGTCGGTCGCCGCGTCGAACCACAGCGTCGTCGCGCCGCCCTCGGCATAGATGACGCCGGGCTCGTCCGCGCGCTCCAGCGTGATCCAGGTCTCGAAGCTGGTGCGGCCGGGGTCGCTGACGTAGTGCTTGGCGAGCACCTCGCCCGGACATTTGAGCTGGCGATAGAAGTTGCAGAAGGCGTTCACGATGACCGGCCCCTGCCCGCCCGGGTTGGGCGGCGCGCCGATGCTGGCGAGCCAGTCAACCCGCGCGATCTCCAGGTAGCGGAAATAGAGCGTGTTGTTGATGTGGCCCATCGCGTCCATGTCGCCCCAGCGCATGGGGATGCGGATCTCGAAGGTCAGCTTCTTCTCGGCCGGGACGAGATACCTCATGGCGCAATGCCCAACTCCGCGGCGATGCGGTTGACGAGGCTGCGCAGCGCGGCGACCTCCGCCCTGAGCGCAGCGAGTTCGACTTTCTGCAGCGCCACTTCCTCGTCGCGGGGTTGCGCCGCGGCGACGGCATGCTCCACCGACGCCACCGGCCCACACAGCAGGTGTGCCCAGCGCGCCTCGCGGGCGCCAGGCGCCCTGGCCAGCTTGACGGCAAAAGGCGGCTCCCGCCCGGCCAGTTCTTCTAGGAAACCTTCCACCGACGACACATCGGCGAAGCGGTGCAGCCGCTCGGTGTTCTGGCGCAGTTCGGCCGCCGTCTGCGGGCCGCGCAGCATCAGCTGGGTCAGCAGCGCCATCGCGGCACCCGGCACGCCCAGGCCGCGCGGCGCGTTGTGCTCGTAGCGCACCACGCGACTGCCGCTGACCGTGTTGACCAGGTGCAGCGCCTTGAGCTCCTCCACCGTGGCCAGCACCTCAGCCTCGCCGACCTCCATGACCGGGTCGCGCGCCGTCTTCTGGTTGCAGCCGGCGGTCAGCGCATTGGCCGACAGCGGGTAGCTGTCCGGCACGGTGCTTTCCTTCTCGACGAGGACGGCCAGGACGCGCGCCTCCAATGGGGTCAGGTCACGCCGGCTCATCAAACACCGAATCCATCGTCCGCCTGAATCACCGCGCCATTGACGAAATGGCTCTCATTGGCGCACAGCATCAGCAGCGCGGTGTCGAGGTCCTTGGGCTGGCCCACGCGCTTCCTGGGCAGCATGTCGATGAGCTTCTGGCCCTGCTCGGTGCTCCAGTGGTGGTGATTGATCTCGGTGTCGATATAGCCTGGGCAGATGGCGTTCACGTTGATGCCGTAGCGCCCCCACTCCAACGCCATCGCCCGCGTCATGTGGATGACGGCGGCCTTGCTCATCGCATAGACGCCGATCTGGCCCAGCACGCGCAGGCCCGCCATGGAGGCGATGTTGACGATGCGCCCGCCGATGAAGGTCCCCGGCGCCGCGCCGCGCGCACGCGCCAGCATGCGCTTGCCCACCTCCTGCGCGACGAAGAAGGCGCCACGCGTGTTGGTGTCCATCACGTAGTCGTAGTCGTTCTCGGTCACGTCCGTGAGCCGCTGCGTGGTGCTGACGCCGGAGTTGTTGATGAGGATGTCCAGCGTGCCGACCTCGGTCTCGGCGTGGGCTACGGCCGACTTGATGCTGGCCAGGTCGGTCACGTCCAGCTGCACGACATGGGCGTCGCCACCGTTGCCCTCGATCTCGGCTCGCAAGTCCTTCAGCCGCTCGATGCGGCGCCCAGCCAGTACGACGCAGGCGCCGGCCTGGGACAGCGTGCGCGCGAACTGCGCGCCCAGGCCGCTGGATGCACCGGTGACCAGGGCCACGCGGCCCTCGAGGTTGATGGAGTAACTCATGAGACTGCCTTGTGAGTGGGTTGCACCGATCCTACCGGTCTAGACCACACGCCCTAAAAAAGCACGATCGTTCGATTCACGATCCAGCCTCTCTAGAATCGCGCGCAATTCAAAGCTGCCGGAGACCCGCATGACATCCGAAGAAATCCTCGCCCAGTTCGGCCCCCGTGAGTCCATGGAATACGACGTGGTCGTCGTCGGCGGCGGCCCGGCGGGCCTGGCCACGGCCATCCGACTGAAGCAAATCAAGCCCGATGCCAACATCGTCGTGCTGGAAAAAGGCTCGGAGCCCGGCGCCCACATCCTGTCCGGCGCAGTGATGGACCCGCGCGCCATCACGGAGCTCTTCCCCAACTGGAAGGAACTCGGCGCGCCGCTGAACCAGCCCGTGGCGGGAGACGACGTGCTGTTCCTGTCCGAGACCGGCAGCCAGCGCACGCCCGACTGGCTCGTGCCGCGCAACTTCCACAACCACGGCTGCTACGTCATCAGCCTGTCCGACGTCGTCAAATGGATGGCACAGCAGGCCGAAAACCTGGGCATCGAGATCTTCCCGGGCTTCGCTGCGGCCGAGGTGCTCTACGACGAGCAGGGTCGCGTGAAGGGCGTAGCCACCGGCAACATGGGCCTGGGTAAGGACGGCGAGCCCACCGACCACTTCCAGCTGGGCATGGAGCTGCTCGGCAAGTACACGGTCTTTGCCGAAGGCGCGCGCGGCCACCTGGGCAAGCAGTTGCTCGCCAAGTACAAGCTGGCTGAAGGCAAGGACACGCAGACCTACGCCATCGGCATCAAGGAACTGTGGGAAGTGCCCGCCGACAAGGCCCAGCCCGGCAAGGTGGTCCACACGGCCGGTTGGCCGATGGAGGGCGACACCTTCGGCGGCGGCTTCCTGTACCACCTCGAGGGCAACAAGGTCACGCTGGGCTTCGTCATCGGCCTGGACTATGACAACCCCTACCTCAGTCCCTTCGAAGAGATGCAGCGCTGGAAGGCCCACCCGGCCATCCGCGCGCACATCGATGGCGGCAAGCGCATCGGCTACGGCGCGCGTGCCATCAACAACGGCACGCCGCAGGCGCTGCCCAAGACCGTGTTCCCCGGCGGCTGCCTGATCGGCTGCGACGCCGGCTACCTGAACGCCGCTCGCATCAAGGGCAGCCACGCGGCCATCAAGAGTGGCATGTTGGCCGCAGAGGCGTTGGCCCCCGCGCTGGACGCCGGCCGAGCGCAGGACGAGCTGACCGCCTACCCCGAGGCTTTCGAAAAGAGCTGGCTGAACGAGGAGCTGCAGCAGACGCGCAACTTCAAGCTCTGGTTCAAGAAGGGCAAGACCACCGGCCAGCTGATGACCGGCATCGAGCAGTGGCTGCTGCCCAAGCTGGGCGTGAAGAGCCCGCCTTGGACGCTGCACAACCACAAGGCCGACAACGCCTCGCTGCGCCCGGCCGCCGAGTGCACCCCCATTGCCTACCCCAAGCCCGATGGCAAGCTGACCTTCGACCGCCTCTCCTCGGTGTTCATCTCGAACACCAACCACGAGGAAAACCAGCCCGCCCACCTGACGCTGAAGAGCGACGCCGTGCCGGTGCAGGTCAATCTCGCCAAGTACGCGGGTCCCGAGAGCCGCTACTGCCCGGCGGGCGTCTACGAGTTCGTACCCAACGAGGGCGGCAGCGGCGAGCGCCTGCAGATCAACGCGCAGAACTGCGTGCACTGCAAGACCTGCGACATCAAGGACCCGACGCAAAACATCGTCTGGGTCACACCCGAAGGCGGCGGCGGGCCCAACTACGCGGGGATGTAAGCCCGCTTGCCTCACATCTGCACTGACCGATAGACTGGGTATTCATCCAGTCTATCGGTCGGGGGCAGCGTGAGCACAGGCAGCATCAGGGTCGGCATCGGCGGCTGGAACTTCGAGCCCTGGCGCGACAACTTCTACCCCAAAGGCTGGCCGCAGGCGCGTGAGCTCGACTATGCGAGCCGGCGGCTCAGCACCATCGAGATCAACAGCACCTACTACGGTGCGCAGAAGCCAGCCACCTTCGCCAAATGGCGCCAGGAGACGCCAGACGGCTTCGTCTTCTCGCTCAAGGCCATTCGCTTCGCGACGCAGCGCCGCGTGCTGGCCGACGGCGCGGACTCGATCAAACGCTTCATCGACAGCGGCATCGCCGAGCTGGGCGACAAGCTGGGCCCCATCGTCTGGCAGTTGGCCCCCACACACCGCTTCGACGCGGCCGACCTGACCGCCTTCCTGGACCTGCTGCCGGCCAGCGTCGACGGCATCAGGCTGCGCCATGCACTGGACGTGCGGCATGCCAGCTTCCAGTCGCCGCAATACCTGGCGCTGGCCCGCCAGTACAACGCCGCGACGGTGTTCACAGAGTCCGACGACTACCCGCCCATCGCCGAACCCACGGGCGACTTCGTCTACACGCGCATCATGCGTACCCACCCGGACGAGCCGCTGGGCTGCAAGGCCGAGGTCTTCCCGGCGCTGGCGGCATCGGCCCGCACCTGGGCCGAAGGCGGCGAGCCGGACGGCGTGCCGCGCATCGAGGCGCCCGCCCCCGCGGCAGCGCCACGCGACGTCTTCGTCTTCTTCATCAGCGGCGCCAAGGAACGCGCGCCGCATGCCGCGATGGCGCTGCGGCGTGCGCTGGGTGAAGAGGTCGGGCCGCCCTAACCGCCCTCCAGCCGCGCCATCCACAGCGCGGTGGCGCGGTCCTCGGCCCGCTCCGCCCCCGCCAACGCCTCGCGGATACGCTGCCGCTCCACCGCCGCTCGGTTCTGGCTCATCTTCAGCTTCAGCTCCCAGCGCGTCACGCGGAGGCGAAAGCCCACGATGGCGCCCAGCAGCTTGCGCTGGTAGTCCTCGCTGAGGCCGCGCCACTGCTCGGCATACCCGGGCTCGAAGCGGCCGATCAGCCGCTTTAGCAAAGCGTCCTTGTCGGCCTGGCCGTCGATCAACTCGATGTCGCCGTAGGCATGCAGCGCCGCGTAGTTCCAGGTCGGCACGTTCTGCAGACTGTCGTAATGCCTTGGGCTCACGTAGGCGCTCGGGCCGCTGAACACGGCCAGCAGGCGCTGCTGCTGCGACAGCCAGCCCCAGTGCGGGTTGGCACGCGCCATGTGGCCTTCCAACAGCAGGCCGGCCTCGTCCGGCACGACCACCAGCGGCAGGTGGCTGCCAAAGCTCTCACCCTGCGCATCCGGCCCCAGCAACAGGGCCAGCGGGTGTTCGTCGATCAATTGCAACGCCAGCGCGACATCGTCGGACTTGAAATGGTTGGGCAGGTACACGGCAGCTCCAAAGCAGTGCGGACACAAGGGCGCGCCCCAGAACGGGGCGCCCGGGGCCAGCGACAAGCCATGGCCCGTGGTGCGGCATTCTGACTTTGCGTGACGGCTTTGGCCTGATGCCGCCCGCCGACCACCGGCATGCGCTGAATCCAAGGCATGCTGCCGCCCGCAAGGCCCGCGACGGTGCCCGACCACGGGCATGCCAATTGCATTTCCGCCCGGCTCTTGCTGGCATTTGAAAACGTTTACGGAGGACTGCATCGCGATGAACAAGGTCTGGCACAAGGGCTTGCCCTTCAGCCCCGAGGTGGCCCCCTATCTGCGGCGCATGACGCTGGTCGATGAGCATCGTGAGGCGCTGCTGCGGCTGCAGGGCGTCTGGGACAGCCTGGCGCTGCTGGGCCAGATGAGCGGCACGGCCACCGACATCGCGCAGACCCGCACCGCCTTCCAGGACCTCACCACCACGCTGCTGGACAGCCTCGCGCGGAGGCTGCATGCGCACGCGCTGGCGCGGATGAACGGCCGGGCCCGCGTGGCCATCGACATCCTGGTGCGCAACCTGTTCGAGCGCACGGCCGACGTGGGCTTCCTGGCGTCGGACGGCCCGTTGTGCGCCCACGCCGGGCTGGATCTCGCCGACCCCGGCCACGCGGCCAGCCGCGCCGCGCTGCAGTCGCGTTTTGCGGCCTACACGGCCAAGTACTCGGTCTACGACGATGTCATCGTGCTGTCGCCCCAGGGCGAGGTGCTGGCGCGGCAGGATGAAAGCATCGGCGTGGCCGGCTGCAGCGAAGCCTGGGTCGCCGCGGCGCTGGCCTCGGACGCGCCCTATGTCGAACACTACGGCCCCACGGCGCTGCTGGGCGGCCGCCAGGGCCTGATCTACGCCCGGGCCCTGCGCACGCCTTCCGGCACGAAAGAGGTCATCGGCCTGCTGTGCCTGTCCTTCCGCCTGGGCGACGAGATGTCGGCCGTCTTCCGCCAGTTGCTGGCCGGTCAGGACGAGCATGCCGTCATCTGCCTGCTGGATGCCGAGCACCATGTGCTGCAGAGCTCGGACGCCTGGCAGATCCCGCCTGGCGCCCGGCTGCAGCTCAAGGGCGAGCGCGTGCTGTTCGCCGGCCGTGACTACCTCTGCGCCACTGCCCGGGCCAGCGGCTACGAGGGCTACATGGGCCCGCCGGGCTGGACCGCCTGCGTGCTGACGCCGCTGGAATGGGCATTCGAGGCCGAGGACGACCTGGCCCTGGGCGAGGAGCTGCGCCGGCTGGGCGAGGCCATCGACACCCGGCAGCTGTTCGACGTGGAGCTGCAAGGCATCCCGCTCGAGGCGCGCCGCATCCAGCGCAACCTGTCGCGCACGCTTTGGAACGGCAAGCTGCGCAGCTATGCCCGCACCGGCGCCAGCACTGGCCAAAACGGCGCCGGCTTCGCGACCACGCTGCTCAACGAGGTGCAGCGCACCGGCGGGCAACTGCGCCAGGTGTTCGAGCAGGCCATCGCCAAGCTGCAGAACTCGGCGCTGGCGGCGGTGTTCGACGGTGCCCTCTTCCAGGCGCGGCTGGCCATCGACATCATGGATCGCAACCTCTACGAGCGCGCCAACGACTGCCGCTGGTGGGCGCTGGACGTGCGGCTGCAGCGCGCGCTGGCGGCCCAGGGCGGCCCGCAAGCCGCAGCCGCGGCCGCCGAGGCCCAGCAGGTGCTGCAGCACATCAACGGGCTGTACACCGTCTATTCGCTGCTGCTGGTGTTCGACCTGCAGGGCCGCGTCGTCGCCGTGTCGGACCCGGCTCAGGCCCACCACGTCGGCCAGCGCCTGGAGGCGCCCTGGGTGAGCGCGGCGCTGGGCCTGCGCGACCCCGAGCGCCATGTCGTCTCGCGCCACGAGGCCAGCGCGCTGTACGGCACCGCGGCCCAACCCACCTATGTCTACGCCACCTCGCTGCAGCACGGCGGCCAGGTGGTGGGCGGCATCGCCATCGTCTTCGATGGCGAGCCGCAGTTCGCCGCCATGCTGAAGGACGCCCTGCCCGCGGCCGCCGGCGCCGGCGCCCAGCCACCGGCGGGCCTGTTCGTCACGCGCGACGGCCGTGTCGTGGCCGGCTCGGACCCGCGCTGGCCGGCCGGCAGCCCGGCGCCGCTGTCGCCCGCCGCACTGGCCAGCTTGTCGGGCATGGCTGCAGGCCAGACGCTTCGCTGCGAGTTGGACCTCGAAGGCATGGTCTATGCCGCCGGCATCGCCATGTCCCAGGGCTACCGCGAATACAAGCGCGGCCAGGCGGCGTCCGCCGAGGACGTGGCCGCCGTGCTGCTGCAGCCGCTGGGCCCGCGCATGCCGGCGCAGGCCGGCGCGGCCGACGCCGGCTTCGTGCCCCCGCCCACACAGGCCGGCGAGCACAGCCTGGACATCGCCGCCTTCAGCGTGGCCGGTGAATGGCTGGGCCTGCCCGCGGCCTTGCTCGTCGAGGCGCTGGAGCAGCCGCGCCTGACCGCCCTTCCCAACGCGCCGCGCGCGCTGGTGGGCATGCTGCAGCACGAGGGCCGCATGGTGCCGGTGCTGGACCTGAGCCTGGCCTTGTACGGCCGAGCCGCCGACGCACGAGAGGCACCGGTCGTCATCTGCCGCAACGAACGCGGGGAGAGCCTGGCGTTGCGCGTCGAGGAGCTGGGCCCGGTGTTCAGCATCGCGGCCGGCCAGGCACTGCCCAGCCCCGGCAACCGCGCCCGCCTCGTGCGAGGTGCCGACGCGTCGCCCCATCGCATGCTGACGCTGCTGACCGCCCAGGACTTGTGGACCCACATCGGCGTGGCCGTCGAACCCGACCCGGTCGCGCTGCCAGCCCCCTGAGCCCGACCGAGGCCGCCCTCGCCTCCTATGATTTCGCCATGCTCCTGCCCGATGCTGCCCCCACGCCGCCGCCCACCGGCCACGCACTGCTGAAGCTCCGCCCCCCGGGCACCGCGGCCGACGAATGGGTGGCCGTCGAGATGCCGATCGCACTGACGGTCAACGGGGTCTCGCAGGCCGTGATGCTTGCCACACCGGCCGACCTGGAGGACTTCGCGCTCGGTTTTGCGCTCAACGAGGGCTGGATCACCTCTCGGCGCGAGTTGCTGGACATGGACGTGTTGACCCGGCCCGACGGCATGGAGCTGGCGCTGCGTGTGACGGCCGCCCGCGAGCAGCACCTGAAAGCGCGCCGCCGCATGCTGGCGGGCCGCACCGGCTGCGGCCTGTGCGGGCTGGAGAGCCTGGCCCAGATCGGCGCCGTACAGCCCGCGCCGGTGCAGGCCCCCGTGCTGGCCGAGGGCGCGCTGGACCGCGCGCTGGCCGGCCTGCACGCGGCCCAGGTGTTGAACGCGCGATGCGGCGGCCTGCATGGCGCGGCCTGGTGCCTGCCCAGCGGCGAGCTGCTGATGGCGCGCGAGGACATCGGCCGCCACAACGCGCTGGACAAGCTGGCCGGCGCCCTCGCCCACCGCGACGCGGACCCACGCGACGGCTTCGTGCTGATGTCCAGCCGTGCCAGCTACGAGCTGGTGCACAAGACGGCCATGGCCGGTGCCGGCCTGCTGGCCTGCATGTCCGCGCCCAGCAGCCTGGCCATCACCACCGCGCGCTGCCTGGGCCTGCAGTTGTGGGCCTTTGTGCGCGAGGGCCGGGCGACGCGCTACGCCTAGACTCCCGCGTTCCACAGCCCGACACGCCATCTTGCAGACCCAAGCCCTTCTCGTCGACGACCACCCGCTGTTCCGCGAAGGCCTGGCCTTGCTGCTGGCCCACCAGTTCCCGCAATGGCGGCTGTTGCAGGCCGGCAGTCTCCAGCAGGCCACCGCACGGCTGGCCGACGAGCCCGGCATCGGCCTCGTCGTGCTGGACCTGTCCCTGCCCGACAGCGACGGCCTGGCGACGCTGACCCGGCTGCGCGCGCTGGCGCCGGGGCCGCGCTACGTCGTGCTGTCGGCCAGCGATGCGCCGGAGCTGGTCGTCGGCGCCATCGAGGCCGGCGCAGCCGGCTTCGTGCCCAAGACCGCGCAGACCGGCGCCATGCTGGGCGCGATGCGTGCGGTGCTGGACGGCGGGGTCGTGCTCCCCGCGCCCTTCGGCGCCGCCACGGTCGCGCCGGCGCGCGCGGCGACCGAGGTGCTGGGCATCTCGCCGCGCCAGGGCGACGTGCTGCGCCTGCTGATCGAGGGCAAGAGCAACAAGGCCATCAGCCGCGACCTGGGCATCGCCGAGTCGACGGTGAAGACCCATCTGGAAGTCATCTACCGCAAGCTCGACGCGACCTCGCGCACCCAGGCCGTCGTCGCCGCCGCCCGGCTGGGCCTGCGGTTGGACGCGCTGCCCGATTCAGTCTGAAGCCTCCACCGCCAGCCCAAGCGCCACGCGGCCCAGCCAGTTGCGCAGCGCCGCCGGGCTGACGGGCTTGTGCATGACCGGCAGGTCGCTCGCGGCAATGTCGATGAGCTGACCGGCCGTCACGTCACCCGTCACGATCAGCGCCGGCACGTCCTCGCCCAGTTGCTCGCGCAACCGGGCCACCCACTCGACACCTGTGCCCTGCTCGAAGCGGTAGTCACACAAGATGGCCTGCGGCGCGGGCATACCGCCGGCCAGCCGGGCCAACGCGTCAGCGCCGTCGTGCGCGGCCATGCAATCGCAGCCCCAGGCCTGCAGCAGGCCTTGCAGCGCGAAGCGGATCGGCGCCTCGTCGTCGATAACCAGCACGCGCAGGCCCGCGACCGACACGGCAGTCTGAGCCCCCGCCGGCGCGGCCACCGCGTCCGGGGCCGGCGCGCTGCGCGGCACGATGACGCGGAACATCGAGCCTCGACCCGGCCGCGACAGCACCTCGATGCGGTGCCCCAGAAGCGCGGCCGTGCGCCTGACGATGGACAGCCCCAGGCCCAGGCCCAGGCTGCGGTCGCGCTGCGGGTTGTGCAGCTGCACGAACTCCTGAAAGACCGCATCGAGCTGATCAGCCGGGATGCCCACGCCGCTGTCCCAGACCTCCAGGGCCAGTCCCTCGCCGTGCGGCCGCACACCGACGAGCACGCCCCCCTCGTTGGTGTAGCGCAGCGCGTTGGCGACGAGGTTGTCCAGCACGCGCGCCAGCAGCACGCGGTCGCTGCGCACCCAGTGCGGCCCCGCGTGCAGGCGCAGGCGCAGGCCGCGCGCGGCAGCCTGCGGGGCGAACTGGCGCTCGATCCGCGCCAGCAGCGCCGCCACCGACAGCGCCTGCAACTCCGGGCGCTCGACACCAGCGTCCAGCCGCGAGATGTCGAGGATGCCGTTGAGCAGCGACTCCATCGCCTCGGTCGACTGGCCGATGCGCTGCACCAGGTCCTCGACGCCGAGGCCGCGGGCACGCTCGCCCAGCAGGCCGATCAGCAGGCTGATGGCGTGCAGTGGCTGGCGCAAGTCGTGGCTGGCCGAGGCGAGGAAGCGCGTCTTGGCCACGTTGGCCTGCTCCAGCGCCTGAGTCTTGACGGTCAGCTCGGCCACCAGCCGGGCGTTCTCGAAGCCCAACTCGATGGCGCGCACGAAGCCGCGGTGGAAAGCTCGGCCGTAGCCGATCAGCGTCCACATCAGGATGGCGAAGCCGGCGGCGATGCTCCAGGCGATGGTGCCACCGCGCAGCGCGTAGATGACCGCCAAGCTGCCCAGGCCGGCGAGCTGGAAGCCGTAGAGCACCGGCAGGTGGTGGGCGTTGAAGACGCTGCCCGCCGTGAAGATGACGCACAGCGCGAGCACGACGAAGGCCTCGTAGCTGAAGTCGTCGGGCCGCACCAGCACGGCACAGGCCGCCCAGGCCAGGCCCAGCACGATGCCCAGCGCTGCATAGCCCGACAGGAACTGCCGGTCCGTGGCCCGTGCCAGCAGCCGCGGGTACGCCAGCTGCAGCCCGAGCAACAGCAGCATGCCGACGGCCCATCCCGTGATCGCGCCGTGGCTGGCATGCCCGTACTCGGCAAAGGACACGACCGCGACGGCACCCAGCGAGCCCAGCACGTCGGCCAGCGTGCCCTCCTTCAGCAGGCGGCGCTCCTCGCCGGCAATGGCCTGCGGCAGCGGGGGGGTGATTGCAAGTGCGTTGTTCATCGGCGGGGTCGGCCTGCAGCCCGCCCGGGATGGCTGGCACCGGGCGGCATTCTCTGCGCGCCCGGCACCGCCACCGGACTCACTTGTCGACGGACACCGACAGGAAGTGCTTGCTGGCCACCGAGCTGACGCTCAGCACAAAGCCGCCGTAGGGCAGTTGCACGACGCCGTTGCAGTTGAACGCGCCGCCGGCCGACGAGGTGCAGGCGTTCGTCGCGCGGTAGCGGTTGCCGTCGAAGGGCGTGTTGAAGCCGATCGTGTCGCTGTGGCTGTCCGACGTGAACTTGCGCGTCGCGGTGTTCGCCGTCGCATCGACCGCGGTCACGGTGTTCGTGTCCTCGGTGACCGCGCTCAGGCCAGCGCTGTTGATGGAGAACTGCCAGAACGACGCCACACGGCCGACCGCGGGCAGGGCCAGCTTGTCCTTCGCGGCCAGCGCGACGAAGTAGCCGTCGCTGTCGATGCCCACCAGCAGCATGCGCCCGCTGGCGTTGCGGAAGCCGAACACGCGGGCCTGCGAGGCGCCGTTCTCCATGTAGTCGAAGCCACCGCCAGCGTTGGCTACCAGCTTGCCCTTGGTCTGCGTGTCCTTCACGCAGGCGCCGTAGCCGGTCGGGCAGTTCATGGACACGCCGTTCTGGCCGTCGGCCGCGAACTCGGTGTCGCCGAAGTCGCCGACGACCGGGTCGAACGCGGTGCCGCCGTACTGCAGCCGGGCATAGCTGCCGGCCACCGCGGCCACGTCCAGCTTCTGCTCGGGGATGGCGACCAGGACATTGCCGGTCAGGCCGCTGCCCTGCACCAGCGCGGCAATGCCCGAGCGCGACACCAGCACGCGGGTGGTCGCCGCGTCATTGAGTGAGTAGTCGCAGGCCGCGTTGCGCTTGAGCGTGTACTTGGCGCCGCGGTCGACCGCGGTCAGCGCGGTGGCATCCACCTGCACGACGCGGTTGGAGCCGTTCGAGAAGTCCAGCACGCGCAGCGCGCCGGTCTTCAGGCCGGCGCAGTCGGCCACGGCCGGCGCCAGCACGGTGCCGATGGTCGAGGTGCCGGTGTCGCTGCCAAGCTTGCTCGTCGACGCGACGGCGCTGGTCAGGTCGGCCAGCGTCGAGCCCGCCGTGGTGACGGCGATCTTGAGCTTGTCCAGCACGCCGTCGTAGCCGGTGCCGCTGCCGGCCGTCAGCGCGCCGCCGACGATGTCGCCGACGCTGGTGGTGTCCAGGCCCGCGGCGGTCAGCGTCTGCAGCAGCGCCGTCTGTGCGGCCGTCACGTCGGCCGTGGCGATGGCGGTCGTGGCGCCGAAGGCCGTCACGAAGGCCTTGGGGTCGGTTCCGGCCAGGCGGGCGACGAGCAGCTCGCTCAGCGGCGTGACGTTGGCCGTGGTGTCGGCATGGCCCGTGCCGGCGGCGACGGAGTGCAGCTCGGTGGCGCCGTCGCTGCTGGTCGCGGTCAGCACGCAGGGCAGCGCGCCATTGGTGATGCTGACGGTGAACGTGCCGTTGGCACCGGCCGTCGCGGTAGCGCTGCCGGTGGCGCAGCTGACCTTGATCGCGGCGTTGGCCATCGCGGCACCCGTGGCGGCCGTGCCCTTGACGGCCAGCGTGATGGGCGGGGGCGGTGTGGGGGTCGCGGGTGTCGGGGTGTCGCTGCCGCCGCCACAGGCGACGAGCAGGGCTGCGACGGCAGCGGGAACGGCGAGGACAGCCAGCTGGCGAGCGGCGATCGTGGCGGAAGATTTCATGTGCACCTCTTGGAGTTCTGACGACGGGGCGGGCCGTGGCCCGGGGCCGAAGCGGATTTCAGAACGGGTGCCTGGCTGCGCCCATCCGCCATCCGGCGGAGGGCAGGCACCGCGACGGCGCCAAGCGTGAATTTGTTGCCGCCGGCCGGGCCTTCAGAGCACGCCGGCCAGCGGTGCAGACTCGCCCTCGCCGGCCAGGAAGCGGTGGAAGACGATGCGGTCGCGCCCGCTACGCTTGGCCTCGTACAGCGCAGCGTCGGCGGCGGCGTACATGGTCTCGGGCGTCAGATGCGAGGTCGGTGCCGCCCACCAGGCCAGGCCGAAGCTGGCGGTGACGATGCGCTGCGGGCTCTTTTCATGCGGCAGCGCCAGCTCATGCAGGGCCGCGCTGAGCGTGCCCACGAAATGCTGGGCCGCCTCCATCGAAGTGGCCGAGAAGATGATGCCGAATTCCTCGCCACCCAGCCGGAACAGTGCATCGGTTGAGCGCTTGAGGCCGTCCCTGAGCGTCTGCGACAGCGTCTTCAGCACGGCGTCGCCGGCCTGGTGGCCGTAGTGGTCGTTGTAGGCCTTGAAGTGGTCGACATCCAGCATGCACAGCGCCACGGCCTGGCCGCGCTGCGCGCCGGCCAGCGCGGCCAGGCAGACGTCGTTGAAGTGCCGCCGGTTGAACGCGCCGGTCAGCGCGTCGAGGATGGCCAGGTCACGCAGTTGCCGGTTCGCGGCCTCCAGCGCGCGGGCATCGTCCTGCAGGCGTTGTTCGTCGGCCTTGCGGCGCGAGATGTCCATGTGCGTGCCGGCCAGACGCAGCGGCCGGCCATCGGCGGCGCGCTGGAAGACGCTGCCCGTGCTCTGCACCCAGACCCAATGCCCGTCGGCGTGGCGCACGCGGAATTCAGCCGAGAAGCGTTCCTCCTGGCCTTCGAGGTGGCGCTTCAGCACCTCGTTGGCCTCGATGAGGTCGCCGACATGGCAGAGTCGCTCCCAGGTCGTGACGGTGATGGGCTCCAGCTCGGCCCGGGTGCGCCCCAGCATCTGCGCCCAGCGCTCGTTGACGATGAGGCGGCCGCTGTCGAAATGCCAGTCCCAGGTCCCTGCGGCCGTGCCCTCCAGCACATTGGCCATGCGCTGCCGATCCTCGGCCAGCACGGCCTCGGTGCGCTCCAGGCGGCGGCGGATGACGAGGCTGCGCGCGACCGCCAGCGCCACCAGCAACGTGGCCACGGCACCGGCGCCCAGCGCCAGCAGCGGCATCTCGTCGCGGCCCGCGCCGACGAAGCCCGTGCGCGGGCGCAGCACCAGTTGCCAGGGGCGACCGCCCACGTCGACGCTGAGCGTGGTATCGCCCTCGTCCGCATGGAAGGGTTCGCTGCCGGCCGATGCGTAGATGAGCCGGTGGCGCTCGTCCTGGTCGAAGACGAAGAGATCCAGCGCGTTCGCGTCGGCGCGCAGCGCGGCCTCGCGCATCAGCCCGGGCACGTCGACGACGCCGGCCAGGAAGCCCAGCAGCTCGGTCCGCCGTGCCTCCACGCCCATGAGCTGGGCCTTGCGGTAGACCGGCGCCGACACTGCGAAACCGGTCACCGCCGGGCCGGACTGGCCGCGTCGGATCAGGCCGAAAGTCTCCGACGCCACCGGCGACCCGGCGTCGCGGGCCAGCAGCTTGGAGCGCATGCGGCGCGGGTCGAAGGCCATGTCCACGCCCAGCGCAGCGCCGGCCTCGGGCCAGGAATAGAGCACCGGCACATGCAGCTCGCGCGAGCGTGCGGCAACGAAGCCGTCGCTGTCGTACTCCGTCGCCGGCTCGACGACGCGGTAGCCCGGCTGCTCCAGCGCGGCGCGGCGCTCGAACTCCGCCAACTGGGCGTGCGGCACCACGGGCTGCCATTCCAGCAGCGTCAGCGCCGACGATTCACCCAGCAGGCTGGCGCCGTAGCGCGCAAACTGCTCGCGCGTTGGCAACCCCTGGGCCGACATCATCTGGCCGCTGACCTGCAATGCCTCGATGGCGCGCACCAGTTCCAGGTCGAACGCGCTGACCACGCTCTGGCCCATCGCGTTCAGCAGCTCGCGCTGCTGGGCGGCCGCCTTCAGCGACAGCCCGCGGTACGCCGCCACACTGCCGGCCAGGCCCACTGCCAGAAGCAGGGCCACCAGCATCGCGTCCAGCAGTTGCGGCAACCACTGGCCTGGCAGGCGCCGCGTCATGGCCTGGCCCCGAGCAGCGTCACGAGGCGCTCGTAGAACTGGGATTGCTGGCGCAGGTACTGGGCGGGGTCCGGGATGGCCCGTATGCGCGACGCGGCCCCCAGGGCCTCGGTGCCGGCCTGCCACTGCGGGTCGTCGGCGACCTGCTCCAGGATGGCGCGCCAATGCGCCACCACCAGCGCCGGCATGCCGGGCGGCCCCAGCAGCGCGGACCAGCCCTGCAGCTGCTGCATGTCCCGCAGGCCCAGTTCTGCCGCGTTCTGCAGCCCTGGCAGGGTCCGCAGCCGGCCATGCGCCGTGGTCATCAGCCCACGCAGCGCGCCGGACTGCACCAGCGGCACGATGCTGCGCGCGTTGTTGCAGCTGAAATCCACCTCGCCATCGAGCAGCGCCTGCGTCGCCTTTGAGCCCTGGTCGAAATGCACCGGCCGCACGGCATCGCCCGGCAGCCCGCTGAGCGCAAGCAGGTAGCGCACGGCGAGGTTCTGCAGCGTGCCGGCGCCGGCGGTGCTGTAGCGCAAGCGGCCCGGTGCTGCGGCGATCGCCGCCTGCAGCTCACGCATTGACGTGATCGCGGAAGCACCGCGCACGGCGCAGATCAGCGGCGCCTGATCCAGCACGGCCAGCACGGTGAAGTCGGACGACGACACGGCCGTCTGCGGAGACAGCGCCGGCAGGATGGCCACGCTGCCCACGCGCGCCAGCAGCAGCGTGTAGCCGTCGGGCCGCGCCGCACGGACGGCCCGGCTGGCGGCACCGCCGGATTCGGCGGTCAGATAGAGGGTCTCCATGGCCGGCGCGCCCGCCACGCGCGCCGCAGCGCTCAGGAAGTTGCGCGCCGAGCCGTCGGCCTCACCGCCGGCGTTGAAGGGCACGTAGAGCCGCGCGGCGTTGGCGGCAGCGCCGCTGCCGGCCACCAGGGGCCCGGACGCCGCCATCGCGGCCTGCGGCGCACCACCCAGTCGCGGCTGGGCCGCCGCGCTGCCAGAAACCAACAGCCAGGCAACCCAAGCACCCCAGATGACCAGCCATCGTCCCAACTGATTTCTTCTCATGACCGCCACAGGCGGATCATAAATAATCAAATCGAACGGGAATTCAATGAATCTGATCCAAACGGGTCAATTCATCACAGCTGAACCGCCTCCGGCAAAAGCAAAGCCCGTCACGAGGACGGGATTTGAGGTGGCAAATTTCGGACAGCTCCCGCGCCTTGGCCAAACCGCCCACTAGCGCCTCGCGCTATCGACGGCCATCGCCCCAAGGTCGCCGCGCACAAGGAACCGTCGACGGAGCCGTAGCTTGCGACGCCCGAGCTTTCGCACAGCGGCCCCAATACCTTCCCGCGCGGGACCGATCCGCAGAGCGCATGGCGTCACGCCGCCGTGGCCAGACTGGACCCGTGAAGGTCAACGGCGGCGGCGCACTGCCCCTGTCAACCAGTGAGCGGGGTCACGGACCCGGCCTATGGCGGGGCGAGTTCCAGCCAATCGCCATGGTGACGCACGACCAGGCCATGCAAACTTGCCATGGACTGGGCGAAGCTCGCGTTATCGCCCGTCTTGACCACGCCACTCACGCGCCTCTGACCCGCTGTGCCGGACACGACGATCGGCACGCGGTCGTAGCGGTTCATCTCTTCCACCGCTTCGCGCAGCGACACATTATCAAAGCGGGCCTCACCCCGCCGCCAGGCCAGCACCTGGTCCATCTGGGGCCTGTCCCAGCGGGTGGCCGTTGCAGGGCGATCCGCCGCATCTGAACGACTGAGACGCAGGCGCTGGCCGGGCGCCATCACCCACGGCTGTTGCAGCAGGCGTCCGTCGCCGGCAACGCTTCGCACCACCACCTGGCCTTCAACCAGCGTCACGGCCAGCGCTTGGTCACCCGGCTGGGCTGCGGCCGACGCCTGCACCAGGAACGCCGTGCCCGTGGCGACGACTTCAGTGCCTGCAGCCTGGACGACGAACGGGCGGCCGGCATCCTTGGCGACCTCGAACAGGGCTTCGCCGCGCTCCACCTTGACGGTGCGCCGAGACTCGGCGAAGTCCACCCGGATTCGGGTTGCCGTGTTCAGTGACAGGCGGGTGCCGTCCTGAAGCACCACGACGCGCTGTTCGCCAACGCCGGTGTCGTAAGCATCCCCGGCGCTCCAGGAACGAAGTGCCAGCACGCTCGCCGCCAGCACCAAGGCCATGGCCGAGCCAGGGCGCCACGGCCAGGACCGCCCTGCCCTGCTGCCGCCTGGACGTCCACGGGCTGCCGTCGCGGTGGCGTAGCCCGTGAGCGTGAGACTGGCCACGTCCTGCCAGGTGTCGGTGCAACGCTCGAACGCCAGCCGATGTGCGGCTGAGCGCGCCTGCCAGGCGCGGCACTCTTGCGCCATCTGGGGGGTGCGGTGACCGCCATGCAGGCGGGTGATCCACACGGCGGCCTCGGCGGCCACGTCCTTCGGTACGAGCGGCGGTCCCTCGGGCTCCGCCGCCCCGGCGGACGCCTCGGGGCGATCCATCGCTACCAGCCTTCCATCCAGGTCGTGAGCTGCAGCATGGCCTTGGCGACGTGCTTGTGCACAGTGGTGATGCTCAGTCCGTGGGCCCGTGCGATCTCGCTGTACGGCAACCCGTCGATGCGGTGGGACAGGAAGATGGACCGCGTGGTCTCGCTCAGGCGGCTGACACCGACGCTCAGGCGCTCGAGGCGCTCCTTGGCGAGCAGCGTGGCCTCGGCCGTGGGCGCGATGTCGATGAGGACGACGTCCTCCGCCAGAACTTCGTCACCTCGGGTCATCCGCGCGCGATGGGCGTCAATGGACAGGTTGAGCGCCGTGCGCATCAGGAAGGCTTCGGGCCGCTCGACGGGCTGATCGCGCTCGTAGCACGCCAGCCGGACCCAGGCTTCCTGGACCAGATCATCGGCTTCTTGAGCACTGCGGCCACGACGCATCAGGGCGCCGCGCACGCGCGCCAGTGTTTCGCGCAAGTTCTTGATCAAGGCGGCCGTCATGGGCAGCTCACGCGGCTTGCTGCGAGGGAAGCGCCCCTACAGCGCGAGACCGCCGCAAAGCGGTCTTGAATCTCAGCTTGGGGAGGCCCTGGAGCTGGCGATCGGCGTTTTCGAGGGCGTGCATCAGGAAGGCAACAGCGGCACCCTCGTCCGCGAACGGGGCCCGGCGCTTGATCGTGCGGGTGAGGCTGGCCTGCAAGCGTTCAGCAGTGGCGGTGGCCGACAGAAGCGCAGCACGGCGCCGTGGGCCGAAGGTGCTTGCGGCAACGGCATCGCCAGACGCCGACCAGCCGACCGCGTCGGGAAAGGTCGACCTGCAGTCCACACCGTCGTCAGCGGAAATCGCCTTGATGTGCTCGATACCGCGGTCATGCAGTTCACGGGCAACGCTCGGCGCTGGTACTTGCGCAGACCAGGCGCCAAGCAGCTCGTACTGATCCCCCTTGAACAGACCCAGAGCCCATCGCCAGCGGGATTGCTCAACGACACCACCCCGTCGGACGGGCAAGGCGAGGGTCTTGAACTCTGCAAGGACGTACCTGCAGCAAAGTAGCTTGGCAAACCAATCCGACACGAATGGTTGATCAACAGCGCAGCCGACAGCATCTCGACGAAGCAACTCATACCGACTTGCCCGTTCGTTTAGGCCGCAATCTGGCGACGCGGCGAAAGGCACTCGGCCTCACTCAGGCGGGGGTCGCTGAGCGGCTCGGCGTGGATACGGAAACGCTATCAAGGTTCGAGCGCGGCAAGCATGTCCCGTCGCTCATGACGCTTGAGCGGCTGGCTGCCATCCTGGGTTCGACTTGCGCCGAGTTGCTGGAAGAGCATGTTCCAGAGCCCTCGTCGGAGGCGCTCGTGATGCAGACATGGTTGGCAGGCCTGAGCGCAAAAGACGCAGCCTTTGCTAAGCGCATGCTGAAGTCGTTTTGCGAGCATCTCGCCCGTTAGAAGGTCCATCCGAGCGCCAGCTCGGCCACCGCGTCAGCAGCGTGATCGGTCCAGAGGTGGTCTCAATCAGTTCGGCGCCAATGCATCAAGCGCTCCTGGATCGCAAGGGTACCTGCGCTTCCACGCCTCGCTGAGCGATCGGTGCGTGAACATCTCAGAGAAGGTCGTGCGCCGTCTCATGAAGCAGGGCGCCGGGTGGCCGCAACGAGCAGCACACCTGGCCGTCTGAATCCTGAGGACATCACGGCACGCTGGGTTAAGGGGTTAGCCGGCGCAGAGAAAAGACGTTGCCAGCAATGGTGGCGTCAAGGTAGTCGCTCCACGCCTGCATCATCCTGGCTCGCTGCGCGAGGTACAGCGCATGGTTATAGCTGGCCGAGACCGCGTCTCGCTCCTGATGGGCCAATTGCAGCTCGATGTGGGAATGGTCGAACCCCTGCTCATGCAGCAGCGTAGACGCGATGCCTCGGAAACCGTGGCCGGTCATCCGACCTTTGTAGCCCATGCGCTCCAACGCCTTCAGGATCGTGTTGTTGGACATTGGCTTCTTGGGGTCGCGCTCTCCGGGGAAAAGCATAGCCTTGGCGCCCGTGCTGGTGTGCAGCGCTCGAAGCAACGTCAAAGCCTGCGTTGACAGCGGCACGATGTGCGGTGTCTTCATCTTCATGCGCCCGGCCGGAATGTCCCAGCGACCCGCGTCCAGGTCGAACTCCTCCCACCGGGCGCCGATCAACTCGCTGGTCCGCACGAACGTCATCGCCATCAGCTTCATGGCGGCGCGCGTGATGGCCGCGCCCTGGTAGACCTCGATCTTGCACAGCAGGTCGGGCAGCTCTTTGGCGTCGACCCGCGGATAGTTCTGCTTCTTTCGTGAAGGCAGCACGTCGCTCGGCCGCACGTCGGTTGCCGGGTTGCGCGAGGCCTTCCCATGCGCGATGGCGTAGCGGAAGACTTGGCCGCAGGCCTACATGGACCGCTTCGCGATGTCCAGCGCGCCCCGCGCTTCGATGCGCTTCACCATCGAGACCCGTTCAACCGCCCCGATTTCAGAGATGGAGCGATGGCCGATGATCGGAAAAACGTCGCTCTCCAACCGGCGCTGCACATATTCGGCGTGACGCGGTGAGCGAGCAGCCTTCCAGCTCTCCCACCACTTGCGAGCCACGGCCTCGAACGAGGCCTCCATGGCGATGCGCTGCGCCACCTTGAGCTCATGGCGCTGGCTCATCGGGTCGGTGCCAGCGGCAAGCACTTTGCGACCGTCGTCCCGCTTTTCACGAGCCTGGGCAAGCGAGACGTCGGGATAGGCGCCGATGGCCATCAGCTTTTCCTTGCCCTGGAACCGGTACTTCCAGTGCCACAGCTTGGCTCCGGTGGGCTTCACCAGCAAGAACAGCCCCGCTCGTCGGCCACTTTGATCGGCTTGCCATCCGCTTTGAGCTTCTTGATGGCGGTATCTGTCAGAGCCATGGGAGCCTCCGTCAGGGGATGCCGGGGCAATCTACCCCCAGCGCGTTTGGGATCTACCCCCAGACCTTCCCCCACGGGGCGCGGGCTGTCAACGAACCCCGTTGGACGCCAAGAAACAAAAAAGCCCGTCTCCACGAGGGAAAACGGGCTTTTTCTAGTTCTTTATGGGACTTCAGAAGACGTCCCGGAACTGATCTTTGGAGGAGACGGAGGGATTCGAACCCTCGATTCGCGTTTTAGCGCAAATACTCCCTTAGCAGGGGAGCACCTTCGGCCACTCGGTCACGTCTCCAGCACAGCCCCGCATTCTATACCAGACGCGTGGCAGTTCTTGCGAAAAGTCAGGCCGAAGTGGCTTCCTGGTCCAGATCGAAGGCCTTATGCAACGCGCGCACGGCCAGTTCCATGTACTTCTCGTCGATGACGACGCTGGTCTTGATCTCGCTCGTGGAGATCATCTGGATGTTGATGCCCTCTTCCGACAGCGCGCGGAACATCTTGCTGGCCACGCCCACATGCGAGCGCATACCGATGCCCACGATGGACACCTTGCAGATCTTGGGGTCGCCCAGGACCTTGCTGGCGTTGGTGGCCGGGCCGACGGTGTTCTGCAGCAGGTCCATCGTGCGCGCGTAGTCGTTGCGGTGCACGGTGAACGAGAAGTCGGTCTTGCCATCGTGGGAGACGTTCTGGATGATGACGTCGATGTCGATGTTGGCCTCGGCGACCGGGCCCAGGATCTGGAAGGCGATGCCGGGCTTGTCGGGCACGCCCAGCAGCGTCACCTTGGCCTCGTCACGGTTGAAGGCAATGCCCGAAACGACGGCTTGTTCCATTTTTTCGTCCTCTTCAAAACTGATCAGGGTGCCGGACTTGGCTTCCTCGTTGATGTCGATGTCCCAGGGCGTGAAGCTGGACAGCACGCGCAGCGGCACGCGGTACTTGCCGGCAAACTCCACCGAGCGGATCTGCAGGATCTTGGAGCCCAGCGACGCCATCTCCAGCATCTCTTCGAAGCTGATGGTGTGCAGGCGGCGCGCCTCCGGGACGATGCGCGGGTCGGTCGTGTAGACGCCGTCCACGTCGGTGTAGATCAGGCACTCGTCGGCCTTCATCGCCGCGGCGATCGCCACGGCCGACGTGTCGGAGCCGCCGCGGCCCAGCGTCGTGATGTTGCCCACCGGGTCGATGCCCTGGAAGCCGGTAATGACCACCACCTTGCCAGCCGCAAGGTCGGCGCGCACGCGGGCGTCGTCGATGCTCTCGATGCGAGCCTTGGTGTAGGACGAGTCGGTGGCCACGGGCACCTGCCAGCCGGCGTAGCTGACGGCCTCCATGCCTTCAGCCTGCAGCGCGATGGCCAGCAGGCCCACCGAGACCTGCTCGCCGGTCGCAGCGATGGCATCCATCTCGCGCATCACGGCCGCCGTCTGGCTGCCGGGCGACAGTTCCTTGGCCAGGCCCAGCAGACGGTTGGTCTCACCGCTCATCGCCGACGGCACCACCACCATCTGGTGGCCGGCACGCGCCCATTTGGCGACACGCTTGGCGACGTTGCGGATGCGCTCGGTGGACCCCATCGAGGTGCCGCCGTACTTGTGGACGATCAGAGCCATGTGTTTGAGCGAAGGCTGAAGACGGGGCTGCCAGGACGGCACGCTCCCAAACCCCCGATTTTATGCGCCTACCCGGTCTTCGCCTTCGCTCTGCGGCAAGGCTGAATCCTCCAGCCAGCGTAAGGCCAGCTGCGGCTCATCTTGATTGGCGAAGGCACGGGCATCCATGCCCAGCCCGGCAACGGCGATCAACCGCTGTTCGGCGTCGAACAGCAACGGTCCGCTGCGGCGCCAGGGCGGCAGGCCGACCTCCTGGCAAGCCTTCTTCAGGCTGCGGGGCACCGAGGCCGGCGCGCGCTGGAACTGCCCGGCACCAGAGCGGCCCTGCTGGGTCAGCCGCACCAACCGGGCCGGTGCGACACCAGGCCTGGCCGGTTCCACCACCCACGCACCGCCCCAGCCCGCCTGCGGGTAGCGGCCCGGGCGGCTGAGGTCCAGCACGACAGAACCGGGCAACTTGCTCGACTGCGCCTCCCAGAAGAGCCCGTCCCGCCAGGCATGCAAGGCGCCACCGGGTGCGGGCCAGGACAGCGTGGCGCCCAGCCGCCATTCCGCTTGCACGCGCACGACGAGGCTGGCCGGCGCAGTCATGTGCGCCGACAGCCAGGCACGCAGCGCGTTGCTGGCACGCGCGGGCGACAGCCGGGCCCATGCTGACAGGTCCAACCGCCCGGGTGTCGAGAGGCCTGCGAGGTCGGCTGCCGCGACCTCGGCTGCAAGGTCGGCCGCCTGCTGGGCCCAGCGCGCGGCCTGTGCCAACCCGGCTTCGGCCGCCGGAAAAGCGGGCCACAGGCTCAGACGCAGCCGGTTGCGGGCGAAGCGAGCGTCGCCGTTGCTGGGGTCTTCTATCCATCGCAGGCCATGCTGCTCGGCGTAGGCCAGGATGGCTTCACGCGGCAGGTCCAGCCAGGGCCGCGCCCAGCAGAGGCCGTAGCGCCACTGCGCCCGCGGCATGGCCGACAGACCCGCGACGCCGGCACCACGCAAGGCCTGCAGAAGAAAGGTCTCGGCCTGGTCGCGGCGGTGGTGGGCCAGCAGCAGCAGGTCGGCACCCGCGGCGATGCTCATGTCGTGCAGTGCACGGTGTCGGCCGGCGCGCGCCCAGGCTTCGATGCTGTCACCCGGCGCCGGGCTACCGCTCAGGCGCGTGCAAGCGAAGCCGACGCCCAGCTCGCGGGCGACACGCTCGCCATGCGCCGCCCAGTCATCGGCGTGCGACTGCAGGCCGTGATGGACATGCAGCGCGACGACCCGACAGCCGGCCGCCGCGCGGGCTGTGGCGTGCAGCAGCGCCGTGGAATCCAGGCCGCCGCTGAAGGCGACGGCAACAACGTCACCGGAAGGATCAGCGGTTCTTGGTGTCGCCGAATCGGCCATAGGCCTGCAGGCGTTCGTAGCGGCGGTCCAGCAGCTCACGCGTCTTCAGGTCGCTGACCTGGCGCAGCGCGTCGGACAACGCACGCTTCAGGTTGGACGCCATCTGCTTGGCGTCGCGGTGCGCGCCACCCACGGGCTCGCTGACGATCTTGTCGATCAGGCCCAGCGCCTTCAGGCGATGCGCGGTGATGCCCAGCGCATCGGCCGCGTCGGAAGCCCGCTCGCTGCTCTTCCACAGGATGGACGCACAGCCCTCGGGCGAGATGACCGAGTAGGCCGCGAACTGCAGCATCAGCACCTGGTCGGCCACGCCGATGGCCAGTGCGCCGCCGGAGCCCCCCTCGCCGATGACGGTGGCGACGATGGGCACTTCCAGCTGCGCCATCTCGAAGATGTTGCGGCCGATGGCCTCGCTCTGGCTACGCTCCTCGGCACCGATTCCGGGGTAGGCGCCCATGGTGTCGATGAAGGTGAAGACCGGCAGGCCGAACTTCTCGGCCAGCTTCATCAGGCGCAGCGCCTTGCGGTAGCCCTCGGGGCGCGGCATGCCGAAGTTGCGCAGCGTGCGCTCCTTGGCATCGGCGCCGCGCTGGTGGCCGATGACCATGCAGGCCTGTCCGTTGAAGCGCGCGATGCCGCCGACGATGGCCGCGTCATCCGCGAAATGGCGGTCGCCGTGGAGTTCCTGGAACTCGGTGAAGACCTCGGCGCAGTAATCCAGCGTCTGCGGGCGCTGCGGGTGGCGGGCGATCTTGTACACCTGCCAAGGCGCGACGCTGGCGTAGACCTCTTTGGTCAGCTGCTGGCTTTTCTTGGAAAGGCGGTCGATCTCTTCGGAGATGTCGACGGCCGACTCGCTCTGCACGTAGCGCAGTTCTTCGATCTTGGTCTCGAGCTCAGCGATCGGCTGCTCGAATTCGAGGAAGTGTTTTTTGCTCATCAGTAGTCCACGGGTAGCGGATCGAGGCTGCGCCAAATGTACCAAACCGCCACCGAGCGGTAGGGTGCCCAGGCGTCGCCGACTTCGCGCGCCTCGGCGCGGGATACGGGCTCGCCGGAGAAGTAATTCTGGCTGATGCCCTTCAGCAGGCCCACGTCGTCCAGGGGCATCACATTGGGGCGCATCAGGTGAAAGATCAGGAACATCTCGGCCGTCCAGCGGCCAATGCCGCGGATGGCGACCAGCTCCTCGATGATGGCTTCGTCGTCCATCTGTGCCCATTGGCGCACATGCACGCTGCCGGCGTGGAAGTGCTCGGCCAGGTCGCGCAGGTATTCGACCTTGCGCGCGGACAGGCCGGCGGCGCGCTGCTCTTCGACGCCCAGGGCCAGCACGGCCGCCGGCTGGCACTTGGGTGCCAGCGCCACCCAGCGGTTCCAGACGGACTGGGCGGCCTTGACCGAGATCTGCTGGCCGACGATGGAGCGCGCCAGCGTCGCAAACGCGTCGCCACGGCTTTGCAGGCGAGCCTCGCCGAACTGGGGGATCAGCTTCTTCAGCACACGGTCGCGCTTGACCAGGTGCTTGCAGGCCTCGTCCCAATAGGGCGGAATGACTTCAGGCGTGACGCCAACAGGGGGCTTGGACGCCATCAGCTCTTCACCCAGGTCGTGCCGTCGGCACCGTCCTTCAACGTGATGCCCTTGGCCGACAACTCGGCACGGATCGCGTCTGCGCCGGCGAAGTCCTTGGCAGCCTTGGCGGCTGCGCGGGCGCCGATGCGTTCCTCGATCCAGGCGCCGTCGTCGCCCGAGCCGCCTTGCAGGTAGGCGCGGGGCTCCTGCTGCAGCACACCGAGCACGCCAGCGAGCGCCTTCAACAGGCCGGCCCGCTCGGGCGAACGGTCACGGTTGACCTCGTTGACCAGGTCGAACAACACGGCCATCGCGCCGGGCGTGCCGAAGTCTTCGTCCATCGCAGCCTTGAAGGCCGCCGCACTGGGCTCGGCCCAGTCGATGGTGACGTCGGCCGGCGGCACGGCATCCAGCGCCGTGTAGAGACGCGTCAGCGCCGTGCGGGCATCTTCCAGATGGGTGTCGCTGAAGTTGAACGGCCGACGGTAGTGCGTGCGCAACATGAAGAAGCGCAGCGTCTCGCCGTCAAACTTCTGCAGCACGTCGCGGATGGTGAAGAAGTTGCCCAGGCTCTTGGACATCTTCTCGCCGTCGACGTTCAGGAAGCCGTTGTGCAGCCAGTACTTGGCGAAGTCGTAGCCGGCACCCTCGCTTTGCGCGATCTCGTTCTCGTGGTGCGGGAACTGCAGGTCGGCACCACCACCATGGATGTCGAAGCTTTCGCCCAGCAGCGCGCAACTCATGGCCGAGCACTCGATGTGCCAGCCGGGGCGGCCTTCGCCGAAGGGCGCGGCCCACTTGGCGTCGGACGGCTCATCGGCCTTGGCGGCCTTCCACAGCACGAAGTCCAGCGGGTCCAGCTTGCCGTCGTCCACCGCCACGCGCTCGCCTGCGCGCAGGTCGTCCACGCTCTTGCCACTGAGCTTGCCGTAGCCGTCGAACTTGCGCACCGCGTAGTTCACGTCACCACCCTCGGCGCGGTAAGCCAGGCCGCGCTCCTCCAGGCGAGCGATCAGCGACAGCATCTGGGGCACGTACGCTGTCGCGCGCGGCTCGTGGTCCGGGCGCAGCAGCCCCACGGCGGCGAAGTCCGCGTGCATCGCAGCTGTCATCTCCTCGGTCAGCTGACGGATGGTGATGCCACGCTCGACGGCGCGCCGGATGATCTTGTCGTCGATGTCCGTCACGTTGCGCACGTAGGTCACGGCATAGCCGCTGGCACGCAGCCAGCGGTAGATGACGTCAAACGCCATGTTCATGCGCAGGTGCCCCATGTGGCACAAGTCGTAGACCGTGATGCCGCAGACGTACATGCGCACTTGGCCAGGCACGAGCGGTTGGAAGTCTTCGAGAGTGCGGCTGAGGGAGTTGTGGACGCGCAGGGACATTTGAGACGGAAACAGGGGCCTGGAGACGCCGGGAAGCCACGAAGTGCAACCGGGAAGCCACCAACAAGAAGCCCCGCACCGGGGGCGGCCAGGCGGGGCTCATAGAATGATTTCAGTATACCGGCCGACCCTGACGCCGCCCCCCGCTACAACCCTCATGCCCACCCGCCTCCTCATCCTCGCGCTGCTCGCCGCCCTGGCGTGGCTGCCCGCCCACGCCGACGATCTCGCCGGCGCCCAGCGCCTGTGGCTGGCCGGCCAGAAGACCCAGGCCGTCGAGCAGGTCGAGGAAGCGCTGACGCGCACGCCCGACGACCTGCAACTGCGTTTCGCGCTGGGCGTCATGCGCATGGACCTCGGCGAGCGCGCGAAGGCGACGACCATCTTCACGCGGCTGACGCAGGACTTCCCCGACCTGGCCGACCCGTACAACAACCTCGCCGTGCTGCACGCCGCGGCTGGCGAGCTTGACGAGGCCAAGGCTGCGCTCGAGCAGGCCTTGCGCCTGCAGCCCGAGCATGCGCAAGCCCAGGAGAATCTGGGTGACGTGCTGTTGCGCCTGGCGCTGCGCGCCTACCAGCGCGCCCAGAAGGCTGCCGCCGTACCCGGCGATGCGCTGGCCGGCAAGATCAACCGCACACTGGCGCTGACCCGCGAACTGCGTGCCCACTGACCCCCGCCCAATGACCAAGACCAAGACCAAGACCAAGACCACGTCCCTGCTCCTCGCCGGCCTGCTGGCCACCCTGCTGGCCGCGGGCAGCGCTGCCGCCCAAACCGTGAAGCTGCAGACCACGGAAGGCGACATCCGCATCGAACTGGACGCGGCCAAGGCGCCGAAGACCGTCGCCAACTTCCTGCAGTACGTGAAGGCCGGCCACTACAACGGCGTCGTCTTCCATCGGGTCATCGACGGTTTCATGATCCAGACCGGTGGTTACGACGCCAAGCTGATCCAGCGGCCGGTCAAGGCGGCCATCCCCCTGGAGTCGCACAACGGCCTGTCCAATGTGCGCGGCAGCCTGGCGATGGCACGCACAGGCGACCCCAATTCGGCCACATCGCAGTTCTTCATCAACGTGGCCGACAACGTGCGCCTGGACGGCGAACCGGACAACCGCGCCAGCGGCTATGCCGTCTTCGGCCAGGTCATCGACGGCATGGACGTCGTCGACAAGATCCGCGCCGTGGAAGTGGCGCCCAAGGGCGTCCACGAACACTTCCCGGTCAAGCCCATCTTCATCACCAAGGCTCTCGTCGAGCCTGTCAAAAAATGAGCCAAGTCAAACTCACCACCAACCACGGCGACATCCTGATTGAACTGGACGCCGAGAAGGCGCCGCTGTCGGTCGCCAACTTCCTCAGCTACGTCCGCAAGGGCCACTACGACGGCACGGTGTTCCACCGCGTCATCAAGGGTTTCATGATCCAGGGCGGCGGCTTTGAAGTCGGCATGAA
Organism: Burkholderiales bacterium; assembly: GCA_016195825.1. Classification (GTDB taxonomy): domain Bacteria; phylum Pseudomonadota; class Gammaproteobacteria; order Burkholderiales; family Burkholderiaceae_C; genus Pelomonas. Next base: position 36,861 of record JACPYV010000025.1, read on the forward strand.
GCAGAAGGCCACCGACGCGCAGATCCAGAACGAGGCCAACAACGGCCTGAAGAACGCCCACTACACGCTGGCCATGGCGCGCACCAACGCACCGCACTCGGCCACCGCGCAGTTCTTCATCAACACGACAAACAACGGCTTCCTGGACTTCAAGTCCGAGAGCCCGTCGGGCTGGGGCTACGCCGTCTTCGGCAAGGTCATCGAAGGCAAGGATGTCGTCGACAAGATCGAGAAGTCCAAGACCGCGACGCGCTCGGGCCACGGCGACGTGCCGGTCGAGGACGTCATCATCGAGAAAGCCGTCGAAGTTTGATCCCCACGCTCTCGGCCCCGGTGCAGTGGCAGCAGATCGACCTGCTGTCCGACCTGCACCTCGGGCCGGACACGCCGGCGACGCTGAGCCGGCTGGAACGGCATCTCGCCGAGACGTCCGCGCAAGCGGTGCTGCTGCTGGGCGACATCTTCGAAGTCTGGGTCGGCGACGACGCGCGCCACGAGCCCTTCGAAGCCGGCGTCGTGCGCCTGCTGCTCGACGCCTCGAAGCGGCTGGCGCTGTTCTTCATGCCTGGCAACCGTGACTTCCTGGTCGGGCCGGAACTGCTGGCTGACGCCGGCATGACCCCCCTGCCCGACCCCACCGTGCTGGCAGCCTTCGGCCAGCACTGGCTGCTCGTGCATGGCGACGCCCAATGCCTGGACGACGAGGCCTACCAGGCCTTCCGCCGCCAGGTGCGTTCGCCCGCATGGCAGGCCCAGCTGCTCACCCAGCCATTGGAAGCCCGCCAGATGCTGGGCCGGCAGATGCGCGCAGGCAGCCGCGCGGCGCAGGCCGCGCAGCTGATGTCGACCGACCTTGACGCCGACGCGTGCCGCGCACTGCTGGCCGAGGCCGGCGCGACCACGATGATCCACGGCCACACGCACCGCCCCGCCGAGCACGATCTGGGCGGCGGCCTGCGGCGCGTCGTCCTGTCCGACTGGGACCTGGGGGCCACGCCGCCTCGCGGCGACGTGATCCGCCTGTCCGCCACCGGGCTGCACCGCATGCCGTTGTGATCCTGAAAGCCCTGCACACCCGCTGGCGAGGGTGGCGCGAGCAGCGCGCCGTCGAGCGCCACGCCATTCCCGATGCTCTGTGGCAGCTGACGCTGCTGCGCTACCCCTTCCTGGCCCAGCGCAGCGACGCGGACCTCGCCGAGCTGCGCCGTCTGTGCAGCCTCTTTCTCGCCGCCAAGGAGTTTCACGGCGTGGACGGTTTCGAGGTCACCGATGAAGTCGCCGTGGCCGTCGCGGCCCAGGCCTGCCTGCCCGTGTTGCGCCTGGGGCTGTCCTGGTATGACGGCTTCATCGGCATCGTCATGCACGCGGGCGAGGTCGTCGCGCAGCGGCGCTTCGAGGACGAGGACGGCGTCGTCCACGAGTACGACGAGGAGCTCGCCGGCGAAGCCATGGAGGGCGGGCCGCTGATGCTGAGCTGGACAGCGATTGCAGTCAGCAACGACCCGGCACAGTTCGGCGTGGACGAGGTCTTCAACGTGGTCATCCACGAGTTCGCCCATGTCATCGACATGCGCGACGGCCTGGCCGACGGCGTGCCGCCGCTCGACACAGAGGAGCGCGAGCACTGGATCACGGTCATCGACGCCGAGTGGGAGAAATTCTGCGCGCGTGTCGACGCCGGCGAGGCCACGCTGATCGACCCCTACGGCGCCGAGGCCGTCGAGGAGTTCTTCGCCGTGGCCGTCGAAGCCTTCTTTGTTGCCCCGCACGCGATGCAGGCCGAGGTGCCGGTGTTGTACGGGCTGCTGGCCGGCTTTTTCAGGCAGGACCCGGCCGCCGCATGAAGAAAGGGACGCCGAGGCGTCCCTTTCCGTGCTGCGCGAGGCTCAGGCCGTGGCGGGTTCAGCCTTGGGTTTGTTGTCCTTGGCCGGCTTCGGCGGCGTGGGCTGGATGTCCAGCACCGTCTCGCCCTTGTCGTCCACGTCAACGCTGAGACGGCCACCGTCCACGAGACGGCCGAACAGCAGTTCGTCTGCCAGCGCGCGGCGGATGGTGTCCTGGATCAGGCGCTGCATCGGCCGGGCACCCATCAGTGGGTCGAACCCCTTCTTGGCAAGCTGCTTGCGCAGTGCGTCCGAGAAGCTGACTTCCACCTTCTTCTCCTGCAGCTGGCTTTCCAGTTGCAGCAGGAACTTGTCGACCACGCGCAGGATGATCTCCTCGTCCAGCGCGCGGAAGGACACGATAGCGTCCAGGCGGTTGCGGAACTCGGGCGTGAACAGGCGCTTGATGTCGGCCATCTCGTCGCCCTGCTGGCGCGACGTGGTGAACCCGATGGTGGACTTGTTCAGCGCCTCGGCGCCCGCATTCGTCGTCATGATGATGATGACGTTGCGGAAGTC
>JACPYV010000078.1 GCA_016195825.1 Burkholderiales bacterium
GCTTCTTTGCCGACGAGCGGCTCTCGGCCAAGCGCGTTGCGCGCGCGCGGCTGGCGGCGCGGCTGGAAATCGAGCCGATGCAGGCCGCGTTCCTGAAACTCGGCTGGGAAAATGTGATCGGCAGTTCCGGCACGGTGCGTGCGATCGGCGAGAGCCTGCGCGAGGCGCTGCGCCGCCAGGGCTTTGCGGCCGACTGGGTGCGCGACGGCCAGGCGGCCGATGCGGTGCTGGCCAGCGGTGAGCGCTTCGACGCGGTGCTGCTGGACCTGGGCCTGCCCAAGCGCGGCGGCGTTGAGGTGCTGAAGGCGCTGCGCGCCCGCGGCGACGCGACGCCGGTCATCGTGCTGACGGCGCGCGACGCACTGAGCGACAAGGTGGCCGGGCTGGATGCCGGTGCAGACGACTACCTCGTCAAGCCCTTCGAGCTGGATGAGTTGCTCGCACGGCTGCGTGCGCTGGCGCGCCGGCTGGGTGGACGCACCGATTCCACGCTGCAGGTGGCCGACCTGCGCCTGGACCCGGCCACGCGCGAGGTCACGCGCGCCGGCCGGGCCATCCTGCTGTCGGCCCGCGAGTTCGCGCTGCTGCAGGCGCTGCTGGAGCGACCCGGCGCCATCGTGTCGCGCGCCCAGTTGGAGGATCGCTTGTACGGCTGGGGCGAGGAGCTGGAGAGCAACGCCATCAGTGTCTACATGCACCAGTTGCGCAAGAAGCTGGGGGCGGACCTGCTGCACACGGTGCGCGGGCTGGGCTACTACGCCGGCCCCGAGAAGGGCGGCACGGCGTGAAGCGGTCAGGGTGCCGGCGCGGCACGCGCTGACGCGGCCAGGAACTCGCGCAACCGCGGGTCCTCCGTCAGTCCGATGGCGCGCTGGCGGGCGGCCTCTTGGCCCGGCGCACCGGCCAGCTGGAGCACATGCGCACGCGCCACCCAGTAGGCCGGGTAGGCCTGCACCGCGGCCGCGGGCAGCCCGTCCAGGGTCGCGAGCGCCGCCCGGGAGTCGCCCGCTTCGGCCTGGGCCACCGCCTGGCCCACGCGTGCCCCCAGGCTGGGGTGGTGCGCCACCAGCAGCGCGTAGAGCTGCGCGATGCCAGGCCAGGGGGTCTGGCCGGTCACGCGGCGCTGCGCATGGGCGGACTGGATGGCCGCTTCCAGCTGGAAGGGCCCGGGCTGGCGCAGGCGTGCCGCGGTCCACAGTGCCTGCTCGGCCTGGCCGGCCAGGTCCGCATCCCAGGCCGCAGGGTCCTGGGCGGCCAGCGGCACGAAGCGGCCCGCGGCATCGAACTGCGCCGCGCGCCGGGCCTCGACATGCAGCAGCAGCGCCAGCAACCCCCAGGCCTCGGCCTGGTCGGGCTGCAGCGCGGTGACGAGCCGGGCCAGGAAGACGGCTTCCTCGCGCAGGTCGCCCGCCGGCGTGTCAGGCTGGGCGGGGCCATCGCGGCGGCCCAGCGTGTAGGCGCCGTAGATGGCCTCCAGCACGGCGGCCAGGCGCCCGGACAGCTCACGGGCCTCGGGCGGGTCGAAGCGCAGCCCGGCCTCGCGGATCCTGGCCTTGGCACGCACGAGGCGCTGCGCCATCGCCGCCGGCGACACCAGGAATGCGCTGGCGATGGCCTGCGCCTCCAGGCCCAGCACGGCCTGCAGCATCAGCGGCGCACGCACGTTCTCGGCCAGCGCCGGGTGGGCGCAGACGAACATCAGCCGCAGCCGTGCGTCTGGCACGGCCTGGGTCTCGGCGGCGGGCGCTTCACCCGCCTCGAACAGCACGGTGACGGTCGGGTCCTGCGTGAGCCGTGCATGCCGGGCCTCGTGCAGCAGCCGGCGTTTGGCAGCCGCCATCAGCCAGGCCTGCGGCGAGTCGGGCACGCCTTGAACCGGCCACGTGCGCAGCGCCGCGGCAAAGGCCTCGCTGAGCGCGTCCTCGGCAGCGGCCAGGTCACGCCACTGCCAGGCCAGCAGCGCAACCAGCCGGCCGTAGCACTCGCGGGCGACGCGCTCCGCCGCCCGTGCGGCGGCGTCCGTCACTGCGCCGGCGGCGGCGGCAGCACCGGCCGCACCTCGACGCTGCCGGCCGAGGCGCAGGGCGCGCGGGCGGCCCACGCCAACGCGTCGTCCAGCGACGCCACCTCGACGATGAAGTAGCCGCCCAGGTGCTCGTGCGTGTCGGCGAACGGGCCGTCCTGAACCTGGCGCTGGCCGCCGTTCACACGCACCGTGGTGGCGGTGCGCGGTGGCTGCAGGCCGTTGCCGCTGACGATGACGCCCGCGCCACCGAGCGCGCCGATGTAGGCGTTCCACGCGCCCCAGTAGGCGGGGGCGGCGGCCGGGTCGTCGCGGCGACCAACTTCGGCGGCGGTCTCGCGGTAAATGAGCATGTATTGCATGAAGGACTCCAGTTCGTCGGGACGATCAGCGCACGGCGGACATGCCGGGCGCAGGTTACAGGGAAGGACCCCTGGCGGAGCCCGCAACCTGCGGGTTCCTGACCTGGTGATGCGCGAGCCCGCGCCGGATCGACATCGCCCCGGCGTTTTCTTTTGGCGCGGCAGAATGCGGCGCGACACCCCTGCGCCATGCACCCACTCCCCGTTGAAGCCGACCCCTTGAGCCGCGACTGCCCGCATCACCTGCCCGCGGCATCCCGGGGCGCCGGTCGGGAGGACGGGTCGTGACGCTGGCGGGAACGCTGCGCGGCCGGCTGTTCGCGTTGCTCGCCGTGCTGGGCGCTGTGACGGCCCTGGCCGTCGGCGGCGCCACCTATATCAGCGTGCGCGCGGAAGCCGATGCGCTGTTCGACTACCAGTTGCGCCAGACCGCACTGTCGCTGCGCGACCAAGGCCGCGTCGCCAGCGACGAGGCGGCCGCGCTGGCCGACCCCAGCTTCGACTACGTCGTGCAGATCTGGTCGCTGCAGGGGCTGGCGCTGTACTCCAGCCGGCCGCAAGGACTGACCGAGCCGCTGCCGGCGCGTGCGGTGCTGGGCTTCTCCATCCTGCGCCTGGGCGGGCAGGACTGGCGCGTGTTCGGCGCGGCCACGCCGCTGCGCGTGGTGCAAGTGGCGCAACCGCTGGCCGTGCGGCAGCGGCTGGCTGCGCTGGCGGCGCTGCGCAGCGTGGTGCCGGTGGCGGTGGCCATGCCACTGGTGGCGGCGGCGCTGTGGTGGCTGCTGGGCGTGTCACTGGCACCGCTGGCGCGGGTCACGCAGGCAGCCCGGGCCCGCGGCGCCAACGCGCTGGACGCGCTGCCCACCGACGGCCTGCCCGGCGAGGTGGCGCCGCTGGTGGACGCCTTCAACGGCCTGCTCGCGCGGCTGGCCACCGCCTTCGACGTGCAGCGCAGCTTTGTCGCCGACGCGGCACACGAACTGCGCACGCCGCTGACGGCGCTGAAGCTGCAGCTGGGCCTGCTGCGCGACTCAGCCCCCGGCGAGCAGCAGGACGCGGCGATCGCCCGGCTGCGCGGCGGCATCGACCGTGCGGTGCACCTGGTGGAGCAGTTGCTCGCGCTGGCACGCGCCGAGCCCGGAGCCGCGGTGGCCACCCAGCCGCTGGACCTGGGCGAGCTCGCCCGCCTGGCGGTGGGCGACGTGCAGCCGCTGGCGGACAAGGCCGGCGTCGCGCTCCACCTGACCGCGCCCGACCCGCTGCCGCTGACCGGCGACCCGCAGGCCTTGCGCGGCGCGCTGCGCAACCTGATCGACAACGCGGTGAAGTACGGTGCACGCACCGTGCAGGTGAGCGCGCTGCGCGGCAGCCAGGGGGCGCCGCTGCTGCGCGTGGATGACGACGGCCCGGGCATCCCGCCCGAAGCACGCGAGCGTGTGTTTGACCGCTTCCAGCGTGGCGAGCACGCGGCCGTCGAAGGCAGCGGCCTGGGCCTGGCGATCGTGCGCGCGGCCGCGCGGCAGCAGGGGGCCCGCGTGGGCCTGGCCGATTCGCCGCTGGGTGGGCTGCGCGTCGAGATGGACTGGACCGCGCAGACCTGAGTTCGCTGCAGGGCGGTGCGAGCGCTGCCGCCCCAGGCACGATGCTGGTGCCGAGTGGCGCGAGCCGGCCCAGACTTGTGCGCGCTGCTTGCATACAAGCCAGGTGAACGCTGGCACGGAAGCTGCAAAGAGCCCGGCATGGGCATCTCGGCCACCGACATCAGCCAGCGCATCGTCGAAGCGGTGCTGGCGCAGAAGCTCGCCCCCGGCGCCAGGCTGGGCGAGCAGCAGCTGGCCATGCTGTTCGACTGCAGCCGCACCATCGTGCGCGAGGCGCTCACCAGGCTGGCCGCACGCGGCATCGTGACCGTCAGCGCGCGGCGCGGCTGGTATCTGATCGCGCCCTCCGAGGACGAGGCCCGCGAGGCCTTCGAGGCCCGCCGGGTCATCGAGCTGGGGCTCATCCGCGGCCAGCGCCAGCTCGGCAAGCCGGCGCTGGCACGGCTAAAGAAACACCTGCAGCAGGAGAAGGCCGCGCTGCGCGGCAACGACGTCGGCACGCGCAGCTTCCTGCTCGGCGACTTCCACGTCTGCCTGGCCGAATGCCTGGGCAACAGCCTGCTGGCCGACACGCTGCGTGACTACACGGCGCGCACGACGCTGATCGCCATGCTCTACCAGTCCTCGCACGAGGCCGCCGCGTCCTGCCAGGAGCATGTGGCCATCGTCGCAGCGCTGGAGCAGGGCGACGGCGCCCGTGCCGAGGCGCTGATGGCCCAACACCTCGCCAACGTCCAGGCCGCGCTTCGCTTGCCGGCAGCCAGCGACGACCCGCTCGATCAACGCTGCCGCGCCGCGCGCCCACCGATTCTGCCGACCCACCTGCCGCCTACCTAGGAGCCCTGCTATGACCGCCGCCGCCTTCCTTCGCGTCCCCCGCCGCCTCGCGCTCGCCGCCGGCCTCGCCCTGCTGACCGCCGGCGCCCAGGCGCAGACCGCGCTGGACAGCATCACCAAGAGCAAGACGATCAAGATCGCCGTGCCGACCGACTACCCGCCCTACGGCTTCGTCGGCCCCGACATGGCGCCGCAAGGCCTGGACGTGGCCGTGGCCCAGCTCATCGCGGCCAAGCTGGGCGTCAAAGCCGAGCTGGTGCCGGTGACCAGCGCCAACCGCATCCCGTACCTGCAAACGAAGAAGGCCGACCTGGTCATATCCACGCTGGGCAAGAACCCGGACCGCGAGAAGGTCATCAACTTCAGCGCGGCCTACGCACCGTTCTACCAGGCCGTGTTCGCGGCCAAGAGCCTGACGATCAAGAGCTGGGCCGACCTGGGCGGCAAGAGCGTGGCCGTCACGCGCGGCGCGATGGAGGACCAGGAGCTGGCCAAGGTCGCGCCGCCGACGCTGGAATACAAGCGCTTCGAGGACAACAACGCAACCATCGCCGCCTTCGCCGCCGGCCAGACCCAGCTGCTGGCCACCAGCGCGGCCGTGGCCGGCAACCTGATGCAGCGCAACCCGGGGCTGAACACCGAATACAAGCTGCTGCTGAAGGACAGCCCCTGCTTCGTCGGCGTCGCCAAGGGCGAGGACGCGCTGCTGGCCAAGGTCAACGCCATCATCGCGGCAGCCAAGGCGGCTGGTGAGCTGGAGGCGCTGTCCAAGAAGTGGCTTGGGCGCGGCACTGGCGACATCCCCCTTTGACGTGAGAAGAGCGAAGCCATGATCAGCTTCGACTTCCCTGCGGTGCTGGCCGAATGGCCGCTACTGCTGAAAGGCCTGGCCTGGACGCTGGGGCTCACGCTGGTGGCCACGCCGCTGGGGCTGGTCATCGCGACGCTGGCAGCCTGGTCGCGCGCCAGCGGCCCGGTCTGGCTGCGCCGCGTGCTGGGCGCCTACGTGGAACTGCTGCGCAACACGCCCTTCATCGTGCAGCTGTTCTTCATCTTCTTCGGCCTGCCGGCTCTTGGGCTGAAGCTGTCGCCCGAGGCGGCCTCGCTGATCGCGATGACGCTCAACCTCGGCGCCTACGGATGCGAGATCCTGCGCGCCGGCATCCAAGCCACACCGCGCGGGCAGTGGGAGGCGGCGCAGAGCCTGGCGCTCAGTCCTGTGCAGACCTTCACCCGCGTGGTGCTGCCGCCGGCGCTGCAGCGCGTGTGGCCTGCGCTGACCAGCCAGATCATCATCGTCATGCTGGGCTCGGCCGTGTGCGGGCAGATCTCCACCGAGGAGCTGAGCTACGCGGCCAACCTGATCCAGAGCCGCAACTTCCGCGCCTTTGAGGCCTTCATCATCGCGACGCTGACCTACCTGTCGCTGGCCATCACCGCCCGCAAGCTGCTGATGTGGGCCGGGCCGCGCTTCATCTTCGGGGGAGGCCGCCGCCATGATTGAGTTCACCCTCTGGGACATCGTGCGCAACCTGCTGCTGGCGCTGCGCTGGACGGTGGCGCTGTCGGCCATCGCCTTCATCGGCGGCGGCCTGGTCGGCGGGCTGTTGCTGTGTCTGCGCCTCGGACTGGGCGCGGGCACGCGCCGCGCCATCGCGCTCTACGTGCAGCTCTTCCAGGGCACGCCGCTGCTGATGCAGCTCTTCCTGGCCTACTTCGGCCTGGCCCTGCTGGGTCTGGATGTGTCGGCCTGGACGGCCGCCGCGCTGGCGCTGACGCTGTACACCAGCGCCTACCTGGTCGAGATCTGGCGTGGCTGCGTGGAGGCCGTGCCGCGCGGCCAGTGGGAGGCGGCGCGCAGCCTGGCCATGAGCTTCGGCGAGCAGTTGCGCCACGTCATCCTGCCGCAGGCCGGGCGGCTGGCTATCGCACCCACCGTGGGCTTTCTGGTGCAGGTCATCAAGGGCACGGCGCTGGCGTCGGTGATCGGCTTCGTCGAGCTGACCAAGGCCGGCAGCATGATCGCCAACGCCAGCTTCAAGCCCTTCCTCGTCTTCGGCTGCGTGGCGCTGCTGTATTTCGCGCTGTGCTTCCCCGTCAGCCTGTTCGCCCAACATCTGGAAGGCAAGTCCCATGGCCGCTGAAGCCCCTGTGCCGTTCACATCACCCCCCATCGTGCGCATCACGGCACTGCGCAAGTCCTACGGCGCCAACGAGGTGCTCAAGGGCATCGACCTCGACGTGGGGCGCGGCGAGGTCATCGCCATCATCGGCAAGAGCGGTTCGGGCAAGAGCACGCTGCTGCGCTGCATCAACGGCCTGGAGCAGTTCCAGGACGGCGCGCTCACCGTCAATGGCAAGCCGCTGCTGTACGAGAGCGCCATGGCCATGCGCACGCTGCGCCAGCAGGTGGGCATGATCTTCCAGGGCTTCAACCTCTTCCCCCACCTCAGCGTGGGCCGCAACGTGATGCTGGCGCCCACGCTGGTCAAGCAGAAGACCCCCAACCAGGCCGCCGAGCAGGCCACCAAGCTGCTGGCTCGCGTGGGCCTGGCCGAGAAGTTCAACGCCATGCCCGACCAGCTCTCCGGCGGCCAGCAGCAGCGCGTGGCCATCGCCCGCGCGCTGGCCATGGAGCCGGCGGTGCTGCTGTGCGACGAGATCACCTCGGCACTGGACCCGGAGCTGGTGGGCGAGGTGCTGCGCGTCGTCGAATCGCTGGCCGACGAGGGCATGACGCTGCTGATGGTCACCCACGAGATGGGCTTCGCCCGCAAGGTGGCGGACCGCGTCATCTTCATGCACCAGGGGCGGGTGCACGAGATCGGGCCGCCGGCCGCGCTGTTCAGCGCGCCGCAGACGCCCGAGCTGAAGCAGTTCCTGTCGTCGCTGAACGACTGATCGCCGCCGGCTGCTAAACTGGCGCGGTCATTGGGGAGTAGCCGCTCTTCGCCCGAAGAGGCTGACGTCAACACACTTGACCCGCAGGTCATGGCGTCCGCAGTTCCCACACCTGGCAAGACCTTTGACCACAACGCGTCCGGTTTGGCCGGGGAGGCGTCGTGGTCAATCGTGTTCAGCCGGCCGCGGAATTTTCATGGAATCACTCCTCGTCTCCACCGGCGTCGTGGCCCTTGCCGAGATCGGCGACAAGACCCAGTTGCTGGCCTTCATCCTCGCCGCGCGCTTCAAGAAGCCCCTGCCCATCATCCTGGGCATCCTGGCCGCGACCCTGGTGAACCACGGCCTGGCCGGTGCGCTGGGTGCCTGGATCACCAGCGCCGTCAGCCCTGGCGTGCTGCGTTGGGTGCTCGGCCTGTCGTTCATCGGCATGGCCATCTGGACCCTGATCCCGGACAAGATTGAGGAGGAGGAGACTCAGGTCGCCAAGCGCTTCGGCGTCTTCGGCGCGACGCTGATCACCTTCTTCCTGGCCGAGATGGGCGACAAAACGCAGATTGCCACCATCGCCATGGCCGCCCACTACGCCGCCCCGGTGACGGTCGTGATGGGCACCACGCTGGGCATGCTGATCGCCGACGTACCGGCCGTCTTCATCGGCGACAAGCTGGCGTCCAGGATCCCGATGAAGCTGGTCCATTCGATCGCTGCCGCCATCTTTGCCGCGCTGGGCATCGCGACGCTGCTGGGTGTCGGCGCCAGGCTCGGCTTCTGAGGGCTTCGCGGGCGGTCCTAACTTTCGCTTCACCTTCGCCTCATCCAGCCCTCACCCTGGCTGCCTAGAGTGCCTCCCAACGGCTGCGCCGCAGCCTGCTTGAGGAGCATTCGATGACCCGTACCGCCAAGACCGCACTGACCGCCACGGCCGCCGCCCTGCTGGCCGCGGGGGTGACCATCACCACCGGGGCATCGGGCTGGACGATGCCCGGCTGGCTGAAGGACAAGGCGCCAGCCACGGCGGCCGGCGACGCCGCCCCCGGCGGTGCGCCCACGGCGGTCGCCCAGGCCGCCGCCGCGGCCTGGGCGCCGCCTGCCGCGGCCCTGCCGCCCGCGCAGCTGCCCAACTACCGCGCCATCGTGCAGACCCAGGGGCCCGCCGTCGTGGGCATCACCGTGGCCGGCCTGCACAAGGTCGGCAACCCCGAGGCGGACGATGGCCCGGCGGCGCGCAGCGACGAAGACCCCTTCCTGCGTTTCTTTCGCGGCATCCCGGGCCTGCGCATGCCGCAGCAGATGAACCCCGGTGCCCAGCTCTTCCGCGGCCAGGGCTCGGGTTTCATCATCAGCCCCGATGGCCTGGTGCTGACCAACGCCCACGTCGTGCGCGACGCCAAGCAGGTGACCGTCAAGCTCAGCGACCGCCGCGAGTTCGCCGCGCAAGTGCTGGGCAGCGACCCCGCCACCGACATCGCCGTGCTCCGCGTGGATGCCAAGGGTCTGCCGACTGTGCAGCTGGGCGACCCCAAGCAGGTGCAGGTGGGCGACTACGTGCTGGCCATCGGTGCGCCCTACGGCTTCGAGCAGACCGCCACACAGGGCATCGTCAGCGCCAAGGGCCGCTCGCTGCCGGGCGAGAGCGTGGTGCCCTTCATCCAGACCGACGCGGCCGTGAACCCCGGCAACTCGGGCGGCCCGCTGTTCGACGCCTCGGGCCGTGTCGTGGGCGTCAACGCGCAGATCTATTCGCAGAGCGGCGGCTTCCAGGGTCTGGCCTTCTCCATCCCGGTGGACGTCGCGCTGAAGGTCAAGGACCAGATCGTGGCCCACGGCAGGGTGGAGCATGCGCGGCTGGGCGTCACGCTGCAGGACTTGTCCGCGCCGCTGGCCGCGTCCTTCGGCCTGAACGCACCCGACGGTGCGCTGGTGTCCAGCATCCAGCCGGGCAGCGCCGCGGCCAAGGCCGGACTGAAGGCGGGTGACGTCATCACCGCCATCGACGGCGAACCGGTGCGCGTGGCGGGCGACGTGTCCAGCCGCGTGGGCCTGGCACGGCCGGGCGACAAGCTCAAGCTGGCGCTGTGGCGCGACAAGGGCGCCGTCACAGAGACCGTGAGCCTGGGGCGCGCCGACCGCGACGCGCAGGAGGCCAGCGCGGCGCCCGAGGGCGGTTCACTGGGCCTGGCGCTGCGCCCGCTGGAGCGCCAGGAGCTGCGTGGCTCGGGGCTGGACCATGGCCTGCTGATCGAGCGCGTGACCGGCCCGGCACAACTGGCCGGTGTGCAACCCGGCGACGTGCTGCTGGCGCTTAACGGCAAGCCGGTGCAGGACATCGAGCAGGTGCGCGCGGCCATGAAGGGCAGCCCGAAGCAGGTCGCCCTGCTGGTCGCGCGCGACGGGCAGCAGATCTTTGTGCCGGTGCGCCTGGGCTGATTTCGCTGACCTCGCAAGCAGGCGCCGTCACCGTCAGGCATCAAGCCCGCGAGCCTCCCGGCCGCGGGCTTAATGAGATGGTCACCCCCATCTCGTGTTTGCCCCGAACACCCCGGTGACGTACGTTGCCGGGGTGTTCTTATTTGTGGCGGAGGTCATCATGGACTCTGTGACGCTGGTCGGCATCGACCTGGGCAAGCACTCG
>JACPYV010000082.1 GCA_016195825.1 Burkholderiales bacterium
GACCGCGTCCAAGAGCTTCCGCCCGAACAGCGGCATCAGCTTCGAGAAGCAGCCCTTCCCGGCCGAGAAGGGCAAGTCGGGCGAGGTCGGCGCCAAGTACGACTCCGCCGACGGCAAGATCAGCAGCACGCTGGCGATCTACAAGATCTCCAAGAACAACGTGCTGACGCCCGACCCGAGGGATCCGAACAATGCCTCCATCCCCGCGGGCGAAGTGCAGAGCAAGGGCGTCGAGTTCGACCTGGGCGGCGAGATCGCGGCGGGCCTGCGCCTGTCGGCGGCCTATGCGTTCACGGACGCGAAGGTGATCCAGGACAACGCCGCGGCGACGGGCGTCAGCCTGGTCGGCCGCCAACTGCCCAACGTGCCGCGCCACAGCGCCAACCTGTTGCTGGTGCAGGCTTTCAAGCTGGGCGGTAACGCCGCGACGGCGGGCGTGGGCCTGAACTACGTCGGCGAGCGCGAGGGCTCCGTGGCGCCGGTGAATCCGGTCGACCTCTTCAAGCTGCCGGCATACACGACGGTCAAGCTGATCGGCAGCTACGCCATCGGCAAGGCGTGGAAGTTCTCGCTCGACGTCGACAACGTCTTCGACAAGACCTTCTATAGCAGCTCCTACGCACAGTGGTGGGTGTACCCGGGCAACGGCCGCAAGTTCACGCTGTCGGGCCAGTACAAGTTCTGAGCTGCCTGAACGGTCCAGGCCATGAAGTCCATGCTGCGCTTCCATCGCTGGGTCGGCCGTGGTCTGGCCGCCTTGCTGCTGGTCGCCGCGCTGACCGGCGCCGGCTTGCAATGGCTGCAGCCGCTGCCGGCTGCTGCAGCGGCCGCAGCGGCCGCACCGTCCCTCGAGGCGCAGGCCCGCGCTCTCGATCGCGGTCTGGCGATGCTTCGGGTCACGCAGCCCGGCCTGCAGTGGCGCCTGGTGCAGTTGGGCCGGCCCGCGCTGCAGGTCGAGCTCGAGGATGCCCAGGGCCGGCGCTGGCGGGCCGAGCTGGCGGCGACGGATGGACATGTGCTGGACCTTCAGCCCGAGGATGGGCTGCTGGGCCCCTGGCTGCTGCGGCTGCATCGCTGGCAATGGCTGGGGCCTGCAGGGGCTTGGCTGACCGGGCTGGCAGCGCTGCTGGCGCTGGCTTCGGTGGCGGTGGGCCTGCGCCTGTGGTGGCGGTTGCGCCGCACGCGTGCACCGCAGCTGAAGCGGCGCTGGCATCGGCGCATCGGCATCCTGGCCCTGCTGCCGCTGGCGTTGCTGTTCGGCACGGCCGCAGCAATGAGCTGGCCGGGCGCCGTGCGCACGCTGATCGTCGTGCTGGGCGGCCAGCCGGCCGCCCCGCCGCCGGTCGTGCCGCAGCGCCCGGACCTGGCACCGGTGTCTGCCGGCCAGGCCTTGCTCAGCGCCGCGGCGGTCCTGCCCGAGGCGCGGCCGCAGCGCTTGTACCAGCAGGCACCGGGGCTGCTGCGCCTGCGCCTGCGCGGCGAGGAATGGCACCCCTACGGGCTCAGCCAGGTCTTCATGGCCGAGCAAGGCGGCGTGGTGCTTGCGGTGCGCGACGCGCGGCAGCTGCCGCTTGTCGAGCGCTACGTCAATGTGATCTTTTCCCTGCACGCGGGCGCCGTGCCGTCATGGGGCAGCCCCGCGCTGGCCCTGCTGATGCGGCTGGCCTGGACGGCCCTGGCGCTGGCCCTCGCGGCCCTGCTGCTGACCGGCCTGCCCTGGCGCAGGCGCAAGCAGCCCGTTTGAGGCTAACTTCTCTCTTCTCAGCGAGTCCAACATGTCCACTTCGTCCAGTCTGTCCCGTGCCGCGGTGCTGCCGCGGCCTGCTGCATCGGCACAGGGCGACGTCGCCGCCCACACGAGGCGCATCACGTCCATCGACGCGCTGCGCGGCTTCGTGATGATCGTCATGATGCTCGACCATGTGCGTGAGCACCTGTACCTGCACCTGAACGTCACCGACCCGATGACCGTGCCCGGTACGCCCACCGACCTGTACTTCTCACGGCTGGCGGCGCACTTCTGCGCGCCGGTGTTCGTGTTCCTGACGGGCCTGTCGGCCTGGCTCTATGCCAACCCGCCGAGCGGCGCGCCGCGCAATGTGCGCGAGTTCCTGCTCAAGCGCGGCCTGCTGCTGATCGCGCTGGAGCTGACCGTCGTGAACTTTGCCTGGCAGGGCAAGTACGAAGTCCTCTACCTGCAGGTGATGTGGGCGATCGGCTTCAGCATGGTGGCGCTGGCCTTGCTGTCAGGGCTGCCGCGCTGGCTGCTGGCGACGCTGGGCTTTGTGATCGTCTGCGGCCACAACGCGGTGGCGGGCTACGTCGTGGCGGCGGACAGCCCCTGGTATCCGCTGTGGACGCTGATGCTGCACCGCGGCTGGCTGGTGGCCGAGGGCGCGGTGAAGGTCAAGCTCAGCTATCCGGCGCTGCCCTGGGTCGGCGTCATCCTGCTGGGCTACACCTTTGCGCCGCTGTTCTCGTCCGTCGTCGACGCGCTGAAGCGCCGTCGCACCCTCGTCGTCACCGGCCTGGCCTGCTTGGCCCTGCTGCTGGTACTGCGCGGCTTGAACATCTACGGCGAGAACGCGCCGTGGACGCCGCAGGCGACGACGCTGGAGACGGTGAAGGTCTGGCTGAACTTCACCAAGTACCCGCCGTCGCTGGACTTCCTGCTGATGACGCTGGGTGGCGGCCTGCTGATGCTGGCGGCGCTGGAGTTAGCCGACAACGGTTTCACCAAGGTCTGCACTACCTTCGGCGGCGCGCCGATGTTTTATTACATCTTCCACCTCTATGTGCTGATGGTCAGCTATCGCATCGCGTTCGCCATCGTCGGCCCCAACCAGGGCACGCGTTTCGGTGTGGATGCCGATTCGTTCTGGATCGTCTGGGTCGTCTGGCTGGCCGTGACCGCGTTGCTGTACTACCCGGTGAAGGCTTATGGCGAGTTCAAGCGGCGCACGAGCATCGGCTGGGTGAAATATTTCTGAGCCGCAGGCTCGATCACGAAGAGACTTGAAATGCCCCTCATGAACGACACCCGCTTCTACATCGATGGCCACTGGGTCGATCGCCCCGAAGCGCCCCGCATCGCCGTCGTCGATCCTGTCTCGGAGCGCGTCATCGGCCATGTGGCCGCCGGGTCGGAGGCCGATGTCGATCTGGCCGTGCAGGCCGCACGCCGTGCCTTCGACAGCTTCTCGCGCAGCCCAGTCGCGGACAGGCTGGAACTGCTGAAGCGCATCCTGGCGCTGCTGGAAGAGCGCGCCGAGCTGTTCGCGCAGGCCATCGTTGCCGAGATGGGCTCGGCGATCGGCTTCGCGCGCGCCTCGCATGTGCCCTTCGGCATCGCCCATGTGCGTGCTCAGATCGAGGTCTTGCAGCGCTACGCCTTCCTGTCGAACACGGGCGGTACGGCCACGGCCAAGGAGGCGATCGGCGTCTGCGCGCTGATCACGCCCTGGAACTGGCCGCTCTACCAGGTCACCGCCAAGGTCGCACCGGCCATCGCGGCAGGCTGCACCGTCGTACTGAAGCCCAGTGAGCTGTCGCCATTCAGTGCCCAGCTGTTCGCGCAGGTGATGCACGATGCCGGCGTACCGGCCGGCGTGTTCAACCTCGTCGGCGGCACCGGTGAGGTGGTCGGCGCGGCGCTGTCGGCGCATCCGGAGGTCGACATGATCTCGATCACCGGTTCCACGCGCGCCGGCGTGCTGGTCGCCCAGGCCGCCGCCGTGACGGTCAAGCGCGTGGTGCAGGAACTGGGTGGCAAGTCGCCCAATGTCTTCCTGGACGACGCCGATTTCGAGCAGGGCATCGCCAAGGGCGTGCTGGCCGGCATGCGCAATGTCGGCCAGTCCTGCAGCGCGCCGACGCGCCTGCTGGTGCCGGCGTCGCGGCTGGCCGAGGCCGAGGCGCTGGCGACCCAAGCCGTGGCCGGTATCCGGGTTGGTGACCCGCACGACGAACAGACGACGATGGGGCCCATCGCCAACGCGGCGCAGTTCAAGCGGGTGCAGGAGATGATCGCCGTCGGCATCGACGAGGGCGCCACGCTGCTCTGCGGCGGGCCTGGCCGCCCCGAGGGGATCGAGTCTGGCTTCTTCGTACGGCCGACCATCTTCTCGAACGTGACGACCGACATGCGCGTGGCCCGCGAGGAAATCTTCGGCCCGGTGCTGGTGATCCTGCCCTACCGCGACGAGGAGGAGGCCGTCGCCATCGCCAACGACACCATCTACGGCCTCGGAGCCCATGTGCAGTCGGGCGACATCAAGCGTGCCCGGCGCGTGGCCGGTCGCATCCGCGCCGGCCAGGTCCTCATCAACTATCCCGCCTGGAACGCCCACGCCCCCTTCGGTGGTTACAAGCGTTCGGGCAACGGTCGCGAATACGGCGTCCACGGTCTGGAGGAATACCTCGAGACCAAGGCCATCATCGGCTACTGACCGGCGCTTGTCGCCACGGCGCCGGGTTGAGCGCCCGCCGCAGCATGGCGAGGAACGCCGTGGTCCTTGCGCTGCGGCCGTGCCGAGGGCCGAGCAGCGCCACCACGTCGGCCGCCGGGGCCTCCCAGTCGGGCAGCACGACGGACAGGCGCCCCTGCGCCAGGTCCTCGGCCACATGCCACTCGGAGCGTATAGCAATCCCCATGCCGGCCAGGGCCCAGTCGCGCACGACGGCGCCGTCGTTGCTCGACATCGCGGGGTGGATACGCACGGTGGCAGCCTCGCGGCCGTGCAGTCGCTTGAAGCGCCACAGCGTGACGTCCTCGTCGTTCTCCCGCACCACCAAGCAGCGCTGCCCCAACAGGTCGTCGGGCCGGGTGATGGCTTCGTTCTGCGCCAGATAGGCCGGGCTGGCGCACAGGATGCGCCGGTTGGGCGCCAGCGTCGTGACGACCTGGTTCAGTGGCCCCGGCGGCCCGATGTGGACGGCCACGTCGCAGCTGTCGATCAGCCCCGCACCCGGATGATCTGAGAGTTCGAGCGAGACCGTCGCGCCCTCATGCTCGCGGGCGAAGGCTTCCGCCACGGGTGCGACATGCAGCCTGCCGAAGCCATGGGGGGCCGTCACGCGCAGATGACCGCTGACCTTGCGGGTCCTGTCCCCCAACGCCTCGGCCAGTGCCTCCATCGTTTGTGCCACCTCGCGACCATGCGCCGCCACCAGGCTGCCTTCGTCGGTCAGGCTGGTGCGACGCCCCGAGCGGTCGATCAGGCGCACGCCGGCGCGCGCCTCCAGGGCCTGCAGCCGCTGCGAGACGGCGGGCGGCGTGACGTTGAGCTTGCGGGCGGCTTCGGCCAGCGATGCCGAATCCGCAAGCACGGCGAAGAAGGCGAGGTCGTCGGAGGTAATCATTCATCTCAGCCTTATCTGTGGATGTACGAATCGTAAATTGCCTGCTTATGCGCCGGTGCCCAGAATGGCCTCACCATCTCACCGAGGAATGCAGTGATCGACGCCCTGACCGAGAAACGCGAGACCCTGAAGCCGACGGCGACGACCACGATGCTGCAGGACCTTGAAACACCCTGCCTGGTGCTCGATGCCGAACGAATGGAGCGCAATGTCGCGCGGTTGCGCGCACGGCTGGCCACCCTTGGCGTTGGGCTGCGGCCGCATCTGAAGACCTGCAAGTCCGTGGAAGTGGCGCGTCACGTGATGGATTCGCCCAGCGGCCCGGCCACCGTCTCCACGCTGAAGGAAGCCGCGCATTTCGCCGCGGCCGGCGTGCGCGACATGATCTACG
Organism: Burkholderiales bacterium; assembly: GCA_016195825.1. Classification (GTDB taxonomy): domain Bacteria; phylum Pseudomonadota; class Gammaproteobacteria; order Burkholderiales; family Burkholderiaceae_C; genus Pelomonas. The sequence goes on from JACPYV010000082.1 coordinate 5,753, forward strand.
CGGTGGGCATTGCACCGGGCAAGCTCGCGCAGGTGTTGGCCCTTCGTGCCGAGGGGGTCGACCTCGTCGTGTTGCTCGACACCGTGGCGCAGGCCGAGGCTGTGGCGTCCGCGTCGCGCGAGGCGGGCATGCCCATCCCCGCGCTGATCGAGATCGATTGCGACGGCCATCGCTCGGGCGTGCGGCCCGGCGATACCGAGAGCCTGCTGGCCATCGCCCGGGCGCTGGGGCAGGGCGCAGAGCTGCGTGGCGTGCTGACCCATGCCGGCGGCAGCTACGCCGCGCGCGGTGCGGATGCGCTGCGGCAATGCGCCGAGGACGAGCGGCGCGGTGTGGTCGAGGCGGCCACGGCCCTGCGCGCGGCGGGTCTGCCCTGCCCGGTGGTGAGCTTGGGCTCGACCCCGACCGCTCACAGCGCGACCGACCTGACGGGGGTCACCGAGGTCCGGGTCGGCGTGTTCGTCTTCTTCGACCTCGTGATGGCGGGCATCGGCGTCTGCCGGGTGGACGACATCGCGTTGTCGGTGCTGGCGACGGTGATCGGTCATCAGCGCGACAAGGGCTGGATCCTCATCGACGCGGGGTGGATGGCCATGTCGCAGGACCGCGGTACCGCGAAGCAGGCCGTCAACCAGGGCTATGGGGTGGTCTGCGACCTGGCGGGCCAGGCCTACCCTGACCTGATCGTTGCCGATGCCAACCAGGAGCACGGCATCGTCACCGTGCGGCCGGGCTCGGAGGGCATGCTGCCCGACCTGGCCATCGGCGACCGCGTCCGTGTGCTGCCCAACCATGCCTGCGCCACCGGCGCGCAACACCGCAGCTACCACGTGGTGCGCGGGGCGTCCGACGTCGTCGAAGCCGAGTGGCCCCGCTTCGGAGGCTGGTGATGCCCGCTCCTCTGACTCTCGTTGCATCCACTGCCGAATTGCCGGACCGGGCCGATGTGGTCGTCATCGGCGGCGGCATCGTCGGCGTCTTCACGGC
>JACPYV010000063.1 GCA_016195825.1 Burkholderiales bacterium
GATGATGATCTGGCGATTCAGCATCACGCCAATGGCGCGCGTGACAGCCTCGATGTCGGCGTTGACGAAGTTCAGCGTGACCGGCGAGCTGGCCCGCACGGCGGGGCCCGTCGATGAGCCGGGCCGGGCGCGTTGCACGGTGGCGTTGTCGGGCTGCGCGAGCGCGCTGCCTGCGGCCAGCAGCAGCACGGCAATCGCGGTGGCGGTGCGTTGGGGATTCATGATCATCCGATCGTCAAGACGGAGCGCGCCCCTTGGCGGCGTCCGATGATGCTCAGCAGGTTGCTCAGCGCTTCCTCGCGGCCCGGCGCGGCCGTGGCCTCGCCGGTGAAGCGGCTCTTGCCGCCGCTGTTGACGGTGCCCACGCCCGACAGCTGCAGCGCACCCTCCACCGTGGACAGGCGCAGTGTGCTGACACCGGGGTTGGCCGGGTCGTCGTTGAGGTTGAGGCGGTAGCTGCCCAGCGGCGCGACGGTGGAGATGCGCGAGGACAGATTGAGCAGGTCGAGCGTCAGGTCGCCGAACTGGCGCCAGCGGCCCTGCACTGACTCCAGCCGCAGCTCGCGCGCCGACAGCCGCAGCGAGCCGCCCAACTGCAGCGTGTTCCAGGGCGTGCCCAGGCCCGACAGCAGGCCGGCCGGCAACCGCACCAGCCAGTCGGCGCGGTTGTCCACGCTGAGGGCCAGCCGGCCGAAGCCCGGCTGTATGCCCAGCAGCAGCTCGCCGTTGATGCAGCAGTCCTGCTGGGCGGCGAGCTGCAAGCCCAGGCCCTTCATGCCCATCTTCCAGCGCAGCCGGCCGGGCAGGGCGGACGCGTCGCGGCTGCCGGCGCCGCCGGTCAGCACCAGCACGCCCGAGCCATTCCAGACGCTGCCGCGGGTGTCGACCAGCAGCAGGTGGTCGCTGGTCGCCGAGGCCAGCGCGCGCGCCAGCCAGCTCGCCGGTGCGAAGACGATGAGGGCGGCGATCACCCCGATCAGCGCGCCCGCAATGCTCCAGCGTCTGGGCGTGCCGTGGCGCACCGCCCGCCCGCCGACGCTGCCGGGCGGACCGAACACGGAGTCCTGCACCGTCGTCAGCGACGGCTGCGGGGGTTTCTTCTTGAGCCAGCGCATCAGCCGCCTCCCAGGACCAGCACCAGGCTGCCCGAATAGCCCTTGGGGCCGCGGGTCAGCTGGGCTTCGACGGGCCGCGCGCGCGCAGCCGAGCGCACCTCGCCCAGCCAAGCCTGCAGCTTGTCGGGCGCCACGCTGGTCAGGGTGACGACGGCGCGGTCGCCGGTCAGGTTCAGCCGCGCGGCGGGCCCGAGGTTGGCGGTGGCCGCCGTCAGCGCGGCCTGCGCCTGGGCCGCCGGCACGGCCGGGGCCTTGCGCAGCAGGCTGGCTTCCTGGGCCTGGGCCTGCATCTGCTGCAGCTGCAGCTCCAGCTTCTCGAGTTCGGCCGGGGCCGTCTTCAGCGTGCGCAGCGCGGGCGCCAGCAGCACGCTCCAGGCCAGCAGCAGGCCCAGCAGCACGGCCACGGTCGTCAGCGCGAAGCGTTCGCGCTCGCCCAGCACCTGCCACTGCGCCAGGGCACGGCTCCTGGCCTGCTGGAACTGCGCCTGCAGGCCGTCGACGGCGGGCGTGGAGTTGGGGCGTGCCATCAGCTGTGTCCTGCGGCGCTCGGGCGGCTGATGGTCAGCTTGCCCTCGCTTGCATCCAGCTGCCAGCCTTCGCTTTGCAACTGAGTGCGGAAGTTGTCGATCTGCGGCGGGTTCCAGCCCTGGGCCGACACGGTCAGCCGGCCCGGCTCGAAGGCCAGCGCGTCGGTGGGCGGGCGGTCGGCCGGCCAGGCGGTGGCGGCGGCGGCAAGCAGGGCTTCGAGGTCTTGCTCGCCCACCGCGCCGGCCCCGGCACGCATCAGGTCGAGCTGCTTTTGCATCTGCACCGGCGCGTCCAGGATGGCGCGCACCTGCGGGAAGGCGGTGGTCAGCGTGGTCGTGATGGCCTCGCGGCGGGCTGCCAGCTCGCGGTTCTGGTGCCAGGCCCACAGGTTCAGGCCCAGCAACTGCACGACGGCCAGCGCCGCCACGCCGTAGCGCACGGGCTGCCAGGGCTTGCGCATCAGGCCGCGGCCGAGCAGGCGAAGCGCACGCACGCCACGGGCGCGCGGCGCCAGGTCGAACTGGCGCAGGTTCCAGGCGCTGTCGATGACGGCCAGCGCGCGCTGGCCCGGCGTCTGCACGGCGACGGTGGTGCCCAGCCAGCGTTCGGCGCTGGTGGCCACGCCCGGCGTGGCCGTCCACTGCGCCGCGTGCACCAGGCCGGGCGGGAAGAGCTGGCGTGCCAGGCCGCCCTGCAGCGGCAGCGTGGCCGCGCCGTCGGCATGGCTCCAGCGCAGCACCACGCTGTCGTCGCCGGCGGCCTGGGCCTCGAAGAAATGGCCGCGCGGCAACTCGTCCGGCCAGGACAGCGGCGCTACGCGTTCGACGAAGACATGGGCCGCATCGAGCTTGGCGAGATGTTCGACCAGCCAGGGGCGCGAGGTGATGGCCACCCAGGCGGTATCGCCGCCGGCCGCGTCGGGCTCCAGCGCGAAGTGCAGGGCTTCCGGGTCGTCCAGTACCAGCTCCTCGAGCTTGCCGGCCAGTGCCGCGCGCATCTGGCGGCCGGCGCGCGGCAGCTCCACGCAGCGCCAGCTGATGTCGGACTCGGCGACAACGGCGATGACGCTGTCGGCCGTGGGCAGTGCGCTGGGGGCGGCACGGCCTTCCGCGCTGATCTGGCGGCCGTCGCTCGTCAACACGTAGTCGTACTCGCGCAGCCCCGCGGCGCGTGGCAGATCCACCGCTGCAGGCGCGGCTCGGCTCAGCGCGCGCAGGCGCGACCGGGGGGGCAGGAACAGCAGCAGGGTGCTCATAGGGGCATGCAGGCGCGGCGCATTCTAGGAGGGGGCTGTGACGATGTCGGCTGGAATCAAGGGCTTGCGGTGAAGTTCTGTTGCGGTTTCGAGATTGCGACGGTCAACGCTCCAGCAACTGGCTGATACGTTCGCGGGCCAGTACGACGATGTTCGTGCCCTGGCGTTCGATCAGCGAGCGCTGTTCCAGCTGGCGTTCCTCCAGCCGCAGCCGGCCGGTCACGATGAAGAAGGACGAGTCCACCGAGGCCCTGCCGGCGGCGATCTGCACGTTGGCGGGAAGGAACGCCGCGGCGTCCGCGGTGTTCTGCAGCGGCCGGCCCTTGCGGCCTTGCACCAGGCGCTCGGCCGAGGCGAGGTCCACGCCGTCGAACAGCGCCGCGATGACCTCGCGCGGCGCTGTGTTGAGGTTGACCGCCGTCAGCTTGGGCAGCAGCACGACATAGGGCCGCAGGCGCTCCAGCGTGTCGGCGCTCAGGCCCAGCCAGGCGAGCTGATCCAGGCCGGCGGGCCGCAGCGGACCGCTGTCGCTGACCTCCGGACCGCTGGCCGCCCCGCTGGCCGGACTGCTGGCGCCGCTGGCCGCGGCCGGAAAGGCGGCGCGCAGCCCGCTGATGATGACGGCGGCCGTGCCGGGCGGCGCGTTGACCTGGCTGCACAGCCGCTCCAGCACGCGCTGCTCCAGCTCCGGCACCTGGGGGCCGCCCAGCAGCGCGCGCAGGTTGTAGCGGCTTTGTGCATCCTCGATGCTGCCGGACAGGAAGGCCTCAGGGCCATCGTCGTCGGTGGCGGCGGCGTTGTCGGCCGCCAAGAAGGTGGACAGCCGCGCTTCGGCCAGCGGCACGGCCCAAGGTTCGCCAAGGTGGTCGACCGCCTTGTTGCGGTTGTTCTGGGCGTCCTCCTTCAGGATCAGCCGCGCCCAGTCCAGCGCACCTTGCAGGATCCACGCGCTCTGGGCCCGCGCGCGGTCGGCCGCCTCGATCTGCACGGCGCGGTACTGCTGCCAGACCATGCCGGCCGCGAGGCTGGCGATCAGCGTGACGATGATCATTGCGGTCAGCAGCGCTGCACCCCGTTGGCGGCGTCGAAGGCTCATCGGACGGTGACCTCCAGCTCGCGCGTCAGTGTGCCGACCAGGCCGCTGCCCTCGGCGAACTGCATCGCGATGCGCAGTCCCGCGGGCGTCTGCAGGGTGGTCCTGGGGTTGACCGGGCCGGCATTCTGGCCGGCCGCGCTGCCGGTGGACTGGCAGTTGCTCCAGGCATTGCCCCAGTAGCAGTAGAACTGCCAGCCGGCCACGCCGTCGAAGGCGCGCAGCGCGGGGTTGCGCTGCGCCAGTTGCTGCAGGCCGCGCTGGCGCTGGTCTTCCAGCTCCTGCACGGTGCGCAGGGCGGGGCTCTCCCAGCGCCACAGACTGCCCTCGCGCAGGCTCCACACCACGACCTGCAGGCCTGCTGCGGCCTGGCGTGTCAGCACCAGGTTGCCGCCATCGAAGGACACGGGCTCCACGGTGCTGTGGCTGTCCTGCACGGCGCGCAGGTCGACCTCCCACTGCGCCAGTACCGTCTGCAGCCGCGCGGTCTGCGCCAGGCGCACCTGGGCGATCTCGCGGCTGCGCACCAGCGCGTCGATGCCGCGCCAGGCCATGGCCGCCATCGTCGCCATGACGACCAGCGCGACGAGGACTTCGACGAGCGTGAAGCCCGTCCGGCGGGCAGGCCTGGCGCGCATCAGAACTTGCCCATGATGGTGGACAGCCCCAGCACCGGCCGGCCCTGGTCATTGGCAACGGACGCCTCGACGCGGCGGAACAGCGGGTTGGGCGTGGGGCTGACCTTGAGCTTGCCGCTGTAGCTGCGGCCGAGCTGCTCGCAGGCGAAGGGGGTCTCGCCGATGTCCGGGAACTGCTGCGTCAGGCGCAGCTCGGTCAGCAGGTTCTCGGCGCACCACTGTGCGGAACTGACCTCGGCCAGGCGCTCGGCGTTGTTGGCCAGCGCGCCCGCGGCCTTGATACCGGCACCCAGCGCGATGGCGACGATCACCAGGGCGACCAGCACCTCGATCAGCGTGAAGCCACGGGTTGGTCGGAGCCGGCTCATGGCGGCAGGATGTCGAAGGCCGAGAGGCCGTCCGTGCCGAGCACCAGGCGCTGGCTGCCCAGCTGCAGGCGCAGGCGCTGAGCCGGGATGACGGGCTCGGGGCCTAGGCTGAGGCCAGGGTCGGCGGCGCTGGCGTTCTCGATCAGCACGGCCACCGGCTCGCCCAGCCAGCGTGAGGGCAGCTGGATGGTGCGTGGCAGGCCGGTGAACTGGAAGTCCTCGCCGGTCTTGGCGCCCTTGGGGACCCAGCGCACGGCCAGTCCCGAAGCGCGGCTCTCGGCGCGCGCCGTCTCCAGCAGGGCGGCCAGGCGCTGGGCTTCGCGCTGCAACTGCAACTCGGCCGGGTCGCGCAGGGCGAGGCTGATGGTGGCGCTCGTGATGGCGATCAGCGCCACGACGACCAGCAGTTCAATCAGAGTGAAGCCGGCGTTCCGGCCGGTGCAACCGCCGGGCTTCCTCGCGGGGCCGACTGCGGACTCGCAGGCGAGGGGCACAAGTTACTGCCAGGAGCCGATGTCGGCGTCGCGGCCTTCACCACCGGCGCGGCCGTCGGCGCCGAAGCTGTACACGTCGACCTCGCCCTTCACGCCGGGGTTGGCGAACTGGTAGGGGTGGCCCCAGGGGTCATTGGGCAGCTTCTCGAGGTAGGGCTTCCAGTTGGCGGGTGGCGTGCCGGCGGTGGGCTTGTGCACCAGCGCGTCCAGGCCTTGCTCGGCGCTGGGGTAGCGCTGGTTGTCGAGCTTGTAGAGCTTGAGAGCCTGCATGAGGTTGTTGACGTCGGTGCGGGCCGCGGTGACGCGGGCATCCTCGGCGCGGTCCAGCACATTGGGCACGACGAGGGCCGCGAGCACGCCGATGATGACGAGCACGACCAGCAGTTCGATCAGCGTGAAGCCGCGGGCGAGGGAGGAACGACGCATGGCAGGCATGTGGGAGCGCAGAGCTGCGGTGAGCGGGCCATCATAATGGTGCGATGCTTGCTCGATTGACGACGTTTTCGGTGTGGCTGCTGCTGGGCGGCTCGGTGGCCTACTGGGGGCTGCAACTGCTGGCGCGGCCGCTGACGATGCCGGCTTCGGTGCTGTCCGCTGGCGAGTCGCGCGGCGCCCAGGTCGACCTGGGCCGGCTGCTGGGCGTGGCGGCGGTGGAGGCCGCGCCCGAGCCCGAGGTGGCAGCGTCCACCCGATTGCGCCTGCTGGGCGTCGTGGCACCCCGGAACGCCCAGGCGGCCGATGCCGGCGAAGGTGTTGCGCTGATCGAGGTGGACGGCGTGGCGCGCACGGTGCGCGTGGGTGCCGTGGTGGACGGCGACTTGCGCCTGCTGCGTGTCGACGCGCGCAGCGCCAATCTCGGGCGGGTAGGCCAGGCGCCCAGCCAGGTGCTGCAGATGAGCCCGCCGCCGTCGCCGTCGACCGGCTCGCTGCCGCCGGCCACGCCGTCTCCCGTCGTGCTGGGCGGCAACCCGCCGGGTACCTTCAACGCGGTGCCGGCTGCGGCGCCGTCGGTGTACGGCATGCCCCTGGCCGGGTCCGGGTCGCAGCCGCCGCCACAGCGTGGCAACGACGGGCCGCAGCAGCAGCGCTGAAGGCTCAAAGGCCGAGCGTCGGCAACTGGGCGCCCGCCTCGGGCCGTGAGGCCAGCCGGGCTTCGGCGACCTCGTGCAAGTCGGTCAGCAGTGCCGCGGCGGAGCGGATCATGGGCCAGGCCAGCGCCGCGCCGGTGCCGTCCGCGCTGTCCATGCCCAGCTCCAGCAGCGCCGATGCGTGGAACAACGCCAATGCCTCGTCCAGGCCACGGTGCACGTGGCTGCGGCAGAACACCGCGTAGTCGGTGACGGGCGCGCAGATCAGCGACGCCAGCTTGAGGGCCGCGCAGGCGGCGATGCCGTCCACGATGATGAGGCTGCGCTTGCTGGCCGCGACGAGCATGGCGCCCACCATGACCGCCAGCTCATGGCCGCCGAACGCCGCCAGCAGGTCCATGGGGTCCTTGACGTCGCGATGGCGGGCAAGCGCGCCGTGCAGCACGTCGAGCAGGTGGGTCAGGTCGTCCTGGCGCATGGTGGGCCCGGAGACGACGAAGTCGCGCGCCGGCTGCTCGGCCAGGCGCGACAGCACCAGGGCCGCGCATTCCGCCGAGCCCTGGCCCATGCTGGCGCAGGCCAGCACGTTGCCCGGCAGGTTGTCGGCGATCTCCATGCCCACGCGCACGCCGGCGTGGGCCTGCTCCAGGCTCATCGCGTGGCCGGTGCGTGCGTTGCGGGTGCCGTGCGCGACCTTGCGCGCCAGCAGCCGCGCGTGCGGCGGCAAGTTCTCGGCGACGCCGCAGTCCACGACGGTCAGGTGCAGGCCTTGCAGGCGGGCAAACACCGACACCGGCAGTTGCGCATGCAGCGCCATCTGGACCTGGTCCTTCGTGGCCCGGCCCCACTGGGCGCCGACACCGTCCACGACGATGCCGTGGTCGGCCGCGAACAGCGCCAGCACCGGGTCGCGAAATCGTGGCGTCAGGCTGTTCTGCACCAGGCCCAGGCGCACGGCCAGCGGCTCCAGCTCACCGAGGCCGCCGGCAATAGCCGAGCGGCGGTCGACGCGGTCGCGAAGGGCCTTCTCCAGTTCTGGATTGGCGGTGGGGGAGATCAGCGACTGTTGGGCGACGGTCATGGCTAGGCGGTGGCGAACCCCAGGATTTCAACTCAACCCAGGAACAAGCGATAGACCGGGTTAGCGCTTTCGTCCTCAAACGGGTAGTTCAGGCCGGCCAGGAACTCGCGCAGCGCACCGGCGTCGCCCTTGGGTACTTGGATGCCGACCAGGATGCGGCCATGGTCCGCGCCCTGGTTGCGGTAGTGGAACAGGCTGATGTTCCAGTCCGGATGCATGCTGGACAGGAACTTCATCAGCGCACCGGGCCGCTCCGGGAACACGAAGCGATACAGGCGTTCGTCGCGCGCGAGTTCGCTGCGCCCGCCCACCATGTGGCGGATGTGCTGCTTGGCGAGTTCGTCGCTGGTCAGGTCCAGCGTCTCGAAGCCGGCCTTGGCGAAGGTCCGCGCCAGCTTGGAGGCCTCGTCGGGCTTGGAGATGGCGATGCCCACGAAGATGTGGGCGACCTTGGCGTCCGCGATGCGGTAGTTGAACTCGGTGACGCTGCGCGGGCCCAGCAGCTCGCAGAAGCGCTTGAAGCTGCCGCGCGCCTCTGGAATCGTGATGGCGAACAAGGCCTCGCGATGCTCGCCGACCTCGGCGCGCTCGGCGACGAAGCGCAGACGGTCGAAGTTCATGTTGGCGCCGCAGGTGATGGCGACCAGCGTCTGGCCCTTGGCGCCAGTGCTGGCGACGTACTGCTTGACGGCTGCGACGCTCATCGCGCCGGAGGGTTCGAGGATGGAGCGCGTGTCTTCAAACACATCCTTGATCGCGGCGCAGACGGCGTCGGTGTCGACGACGATGTAGTCGTCAACCAGCTCGCGGGCGATGCGGAAGGTCTCCTCGCCCACCAGCTTGACGGCCGTGCCGTCGGCGAACAGGCCGACGTCATTCAGCGTCACGCGCTTGCCGGCTCTGACCGAGCGAAGCATTGCGTCGGAGTCGGTCGTCTGCACGCCGATGATCTTGATCTCGGGCCGCAGGGCCTTGACGTAGGCCGCTACACCCGAGATCAGGCCGCCGCCGCCGATGGCGACGAAGATGGCGTCGATGGGGCCAGGGTGCTGGCGCAGCAGCTCCATCGCGATGGTGCCCTGGCCGGCGATGACGTCGGGGTCATCGAAGGGGTGCACGAAGGTCAGACCCTGCTGGCCCTCCATCTCCTTGGCGTGCCCGTAGGCATCGGTGAAGCTCTCGCCAGACAGCACGACCTCCCCGCCAAGGGCCTTGACCGCCTCGACCTTGACCTGCGGCGTGGTCACCGGCATGACGATGACGGCGCGGCAACCCAGCTTCTTGGCCGACAGCGCCACGCCTTGCGCATGGTTGCCGGCCGAGGCACAGATGACGCCGGCCGCGCGCTGCTCGGGCGACAGGTGCGCCATCTTGTTGTAGGCACCGCGCAGCTTGAAGCTGAAGACGTCCTGCTCGTCCTCGCGCTTGAGCCAGACCTTGTTGGAGAGGCGCTTGGACAGCTTGGCGGCCGCGTGGAGCTGGGTCTCGCGGGCAACTTCGTAGACCCGGGCGTTCAGAATTCGCTGCAGATAGCTGCTGCCGGGTGGCAGCATCGCGGGCACCTGGACTGCGGGTGCTTTGCGGCGCGAGGGGGCGCTCATCAGGTCTCCGTGGCTTTCATTGGGGGCGGAGCATGATAAGAGACGCCTCCAGACACCCTGCAAAGACCGGCGTCACGCCGCACTGCGGCGCAGGCGGGCGTTTGGCGAGAGGCCGCCGGCGTGTGATGTGCCAGCGCACCGCACAGATCGCGCAGCGGGGCGTTCGCCAGACGAGAGACAAAAAAAACCCGAGCTTTTGCAAGCTCGGGTTGAATCCACCATGGAGGCGGTGGAGGAGACAATCGGTGCGAAAACGTTTTCGCTTGAGTGGCAGTTTAGCGCCGAGTTATGCTGCGCTGCAATATTTTTCGTGAACGAATTGGAGCTTTGACTCTAGATGACCATGGAATGCACGGTGAGTTGGCTGGGCCCCGAAGGCCCGAGCGGCATGAGCTTCGTCGCCGAGACCGGCAGCGGTCATGTGCTGGCCATGGATGGCGCTCCCGACGGTGGCGGCCGCAACCTGGCGCCCCGGCCGATGGAAACGGTGCTGGCAGGCACCGGCGGCTGCACGGCCTATGACGTTGTGCTCATCCTCAAGCGTGGTCGCCATGACGTGCGTGGCTGCAAGGTGACCCTGAAGGCCGAGCGTGCCACCAGCGACCCCAAGGTCTTCACGGCCATCCACTTCCACTTCATCATCAGCGGCAGGGGCTTGAAGCCCGAAATCGTCGAGCGCGCCGTGGCGCTGTCGCACGAGAAATACTGCTCCGCCACCGCCATGCTGGCCAAGACCTCGGCCATCAGCACCTCCTTCGAGGTCGTCGAAGTCTGACCCGGGCCTGATCAGATGCGATGGGCCAGGGTCGTCATGACCGTGGCCGCCGCTCGCATCAGGCCCTGGATGGCCGGCGGCAGAGGCAGTGCACCCGCGGCCAGTGCGGCGTTCGCATGCTCGGCTTCCTCGTGCTTCATCTGGTCGACGATGGCGCGCGACGCCACGTCCTGCTCGGGCAGCCGGTCCAGATGCGAGGCCAGATGGGCCTCGACCTGGCGTTCGGTCTCCACGACGAAGCCCAGGCTCCACCGGTCTCCCGCCAGGCCGGCCACGCTGCCCCACGCGAAGGCGCCGGCCCACCACAACGGTGCGAGATGGCTGGTATGCGTGCCCAGCTCGGTGACCCGCTGCGCCGTCCAGGCCAGATGATCCAGTTCCTCCTGGGCCGCCTGCTCGAATTGCTGCCGCTGCGCCGGGCTGCGGGCGAACAGCGCCTGGGACTGGTAAAGCGCCTGGGCGCAGATTTCCCCGACATGGTTGACGCGCATCAGCGCGCCCGCCGCCTGGCTTTCGGCGGCGCCCAGTTCGGGTGCCTGCAAGCCGGTGGCCGGGGAAGGGCGGTTGGCGCGCGTCACCGCAAACACCGTGCGCAGGCCTGAATCAAGCGCGATCAGGCATCGGTCAGACCAGCTGGGCAGGCGGGAATGGGATGTGCTTACGGATATTTGCATTCAGATAAAAAGTGTTGTCATGAAGAAATCGTGACAGGCACGGTGTCGTTGTGGTCGGGCAACGGCAACACACATTTTCATATCCGTGAATTCCCCAGGGCGTCGAACCTGTAGTGGAATACGCGTACTTCCTCACAGGAGGTAAGCCGCTGGGCCCTGTCGGGTCAGCGGCTCTGATGAATACCTAGGAGTATCGAATGAAGAAAGCTCTGATTGCCCTGGCCGTCCTCGGCCTGACCGGCGGCGCTGCCGTCGCGCAATCCTCGGTCACCCTGTTTGGCGTCATCGATGCCGACATGAAGTACGTCAAGACCGGCGGCCTCAAGATGAAGAAGCTGGATTCCGGCGGTCTGAACACCAGCCGTTTCGGCGTCCGCGGCACCGAAGATCTGGGTGGCGGCCTGAAGGCCGGCTTCTGGCTGGAATCCCAAGTTGATACCGACACCGGCGTCGCCGGCGGCGGCAGCGCTTTCTGGGGCCGTCGTGCCACCGTCAGCCTGGCTGGCGATTTCGGTGAAGTGCGCCTGGGCCGCAACAAGACGGTCTCGCGCCTGCACCTCGAAGACTTCGACCCGACGTCGTTCACCGGCCTGGGCAGCGCTCAAGCCGTCTACAGCAACCTGGGCAGCAGCAACGGCACGTCTTTCGGCCGCGCTGACAACCTGGTGTCGTACTCCCTCCCCAACAACCTGGGCGGTTTCTACGGCGGCGTGGACGTCTCGGCCGCTGAGGGTACGGCCTCCAACAAGGGCCAGTCGGTCCGCCTGGGCTACAAGGACGGCCCCCTGCACGTGTCGGGCGCTTACGCCAGCACGTCCAACGCTGCGAACAGCGACAAGTTCAAGCTGACCTCGCTCGGCGGCGCCTACGACTTCGGCGTGGTTCGCCCGTCCTTGTCGTACACGCAGACCAAGTACATTGGCCGCGAGCAGAAGATCTGGACCGCATCGGTCACGGCTCCTCTGGGCCAGGGTCAGCTGTGGGCTGCCTACACGGATGCCAAGGCCAACGGTGCTGCCGAGACGGCGGTGACGGGTTACACGCCGATCGGCGATTCGAAGCTGTTCGCTGCGGGCTACATCTACAACCTGTCCAAGCGCACCGCGCTGTACACGACGGTCTCGCAGATCAAGAACGACGGTGCCGCGAAGTTCATCGTCAACGGCGCCCCGGCAGCCACTGCTGGCGGCCAGAAGTCCAGCGGCTTCGACGTCGGCGTCCGCCACAGCTTCTGATTTCGCGCGACTGTTCGCAGTCGCAGCGCATTCAGCAAAGCCGCCTCCGGGCGGCTTTTTTCATACTTGTCCCGTCCGCGACAAGGGGAATTGCTGTGGACAATGAACAACAGCCGCCGCGTTATGTCAGGGCGCATCGCTGAGAATGATTTGGCTCACCTTTCTTTGCAGGAGACAACCTTGATTAAAAAAGCCTCTTTGGCCGTCGCTGTCCTGGCCGCCAGCACCTCTGCCGCCTGGGCTCAGTCCAGCGTCACCCTGTACGGCATCGTGGACGCCGCTGCGCGCTACACGACCAATGCCAACGCTGGCACGTCCACCAAGACACTCACTCCTGGTGGCATGTCGCAAAGCCGTCTGGGCGTGAACGTCACCGAAGACATGGGTGGCGGCCTGAAGGGGCTGGTGAACATGGAGCACCGCCTGAATTCCGACACCGGTACCGTTGCCGCCGCCGATTTCTGGCGTCAGGCCTGGGTGGGTCTGCAATCCAGCGACTTCGGCCAGATCCGCCTCGGCCGTCAGTACAACATCTTGTTTGACGTCTACACGTCGACCTTCGCGTCCTTCCGCTACTCGCCCTACATCGAGGCTTACAAGCCCGAGATTGGCATGTCCATGGCAGCCCGCCAGGACAACATGGTGAAGTACCTGGTTCAGGTCGGCAACTTCTACGGCGAAGTGCAGGTCAGCGCGGGCGAGGGCGCCTCCGGTGCCGCGGCCGCTCTGCCCAACAAGACCATGGGTGGCCTGGTTCGCTACAACGACGGCAAGTTCGGTGCCGGCGGTGCCTATTTGCAGGCCACGGAGCAGACCGGCAAGAAGATCAAGGCCACCGTCCTGGGTGCCTCGTTCACCGACGGTCCGTTGTACGTGCATGCGTCTTGGGGTGAGAACAAGTTCGAGAATCCCTTCACGCTGCTGAACCAGACCAGCGGTGCTGCGTTTGCCGCTTCCGCTGCTCCGGGTTCTGCTGCAAACGTCGCGCTGACGACCCGCGGTGCCTACACCAGCGGCATCCTGGGTGCGAACGTCTTCAACACCGACTCGGCCGACATCAAGAAGCGCACTATGCTCATGTTCGGTGCCACCTACCAGCTGACGCCTCAGCTGAATGTCGGCGCCAACGTCTGGCTGACCGAGCAGACGCACTACGGCACGGCCCAGAACCTGGCCGCTCCGTTCGCGAACGCACTGGGCTTCACGACCGACGCCAACACCAAGTCCAAGGCCGACTTCCTGGCCATCGTGTTTGACTACGCGTTCTCGAAGCGCACCGACGCTTACCTGGAAGCGGACTACACCAAGGTCAAGGGTGAAGTGGCTTTCCTGAATGGCGCCACCAAGCGTGGTGGTGCGATGGTGGGTCTGCGTCACCGCTTCTGATCGACGGCACAGGCCTCGGGCCTGTTTGCCAGTTCAACGGGCCGCGTCAGCGGCCCGTTTTTCTTGGCTGGCACCGGCCTTGCTGGTCTAGGGCTTTCCTGGGGGCGTCAGACTCCCGGCCTTCGCCATGATCGCGCCTTCGTGCGGCGCAGCGGCGTGACCGCCGTTTTCCGGATCCTCATGCTGGTTTTCATCCTTCGCCGTCTGGCCCAGGCCCTTGTGGTCATGTTGTCGGTGGCCTTCATCGCCTTCATGCTGTTCCAGTACGTCGGTGACCCGGTCACTAACCTGCTGGGCCAGGACGCGACCGAGGAGCAGCGCATCGCTTTGCGCAAGGATCTGGGGCTGGACCAGCCCTTCCCGGTGCAGTTCGCGCGCTTTGCGGGCAACGCGGCTCAGGGCGAGTTCGGCATCAGCCTGCGCCAGGGACGCAAGGTGTCCACCCTCATCGGTGAACGCTTCCCGGCGACGCTGGAGCTGGCGCTTGTCGCCGGCCTTATCGCGCTCGGCCTGGGCATTCCGCTGGGCGTTTACGCCGCGCTGCGGCGCGGCAAGGCCAGTGCGCAACTGCTGATGACGGGCACGCTGTTCGGCGTCAGCCTGCCCAACTTCGTCATCGGCATCGTGCTGATCTGGGTCTTCGCCGTGGAGCTGAAATGGCTGCCGAGCTTCGGGCGCGGTGAAGTCGTCGCCTTCGGCACCTGGACCTCCGGCCTGCTGACGCGTGATGGCCTGCTGCACTTGATCCTGCCGGCCTTCACGCTGTCGGCCTTCCAGCTGACGCTGATCATGCGATTGGTGCGCGCCGAGATGCTGGAGGTGCTGCGCACCGACTACATCCGCTTCGCACGTGCGCGGGGACTGACCAATCGCAGCGTCTACTTCGGTCATGCGCTGAAAAACACGCTGGTGCCCGTCATCACCATCACCGGCTTGCAGCTGGGCTCGCTGATCGCGTTTGCCATCATCACCGAGCAGGTCTTCCAGTGGCCCGGCATGGGCCTGCTCTTCATCCAGGCCGTGCAGTTCGCCGACATTCCCGTGATGGCGGCCTATCTCTGCCTGATCTCGCTGATTTTCGTCGTCATCAATCTCGGCGTCGATCTGCTCTATTTCGCCGTCGACCCGCGCCTGCGTGTCGAAGGCAAGGCCCATTGACCATGGCAGTCGACGCCAATCCCAACCCCACGGCGTCCGCGTCCGCGCTGCGCGGCTTCTTTGCGGGCGATGTCTGGCATTCCTTCCGCTCGTCGCCCGTCGCGATGCTGGCCGCTGTCATCACGGCCATCTGCCTGGTCTGCGCACTCGGCGCCGAGTTCGTCGCGCCGCACAACCCCTTCGACCTGGCGACGCTGGAGCTGATGGACTCGCTGAAGCCACCGGCCTGGGTGAGCGGCGGTGAGCCCAGGTACCTGTTGGGCACCGATGGCCAGGGCCGCGACATCCTGTCGGCGCTGATGTACGGCACGCGCATCTCGCTGCTGGTCGGCCTTGCGTCGGTGCTGCTGTCCATCCTGATCGGCGTCAGCCTGGGCCTGCTGGCCGGCTTTGTCGGCGGCCGGGTCGACGCCCTCATCATGCGCATCTGCGACGTGATGCTGTCCTTCCCGTCCATCCTCGTCGCGCTGATGATCAGCGGCGTCGGCCGCAGCCTCTACCCGCATGCGCCCGACATGCTGGCGTTCGTCGTGCTCGTGTTGGCGATCGCGCTGACCGGATGGGTGCAGTACGCGCGCACTGTGCGCGGCTCGACGCTGGTGGAGCGCAACAAGGAGTACGTGCAGGCCGCCCGCGTCATCGGCGTCGGATCGCTGCGCATCATGCGCCGCCACGTGCTGCCCAATGTGCTGGGACCCGTGTTGGTGCTGGCCACCATTCAGGTCGCGTCGGCCATCATCACCGAGGCCACGCTGTCCTTCCTTGGCGTCGGCGTGCCGGCCACCAGCCCGTCCTTGGGCACATTGATCCGCAACGGCAACGACTACCTGTTCTCGGGTGAATGGTGGATCACCGCCTGGCCCAGCCTGACGCTGGTGCTGATCACGCTCAGCGTGAACCTGCTGGGCGACTGGCTGCGCGACGCGCTCAACCCCCGTCTGAGATGAGATCACCCCTACCGGCTTCGCCGGCCCCTCAAGGGGCGTCGCCAGTGGCCCGGCAAAGCCGGTTTCACAGCGGTCGCTCGGCCATCTCAAGTTGCTCGAGGCGTGAGGCGGGGCCGATGAAATGACAATGCCCCTGCTCGAAGTCAGCCACCTGCGGGTGGAGTTCCCGACCCGCCACGGCACGCTGCTGGCGCTGGACGACATCTCTTTCGCCATCGCGCCGGGCGAGATCCTCGGCGTCGTTGGCGAGTCCGGTGCCGGCAAGTCGCTGACCGGCGCGGCCATCATCGGCCTGCTGGACCCGCCGGGCCGCATTGCCGCTGGCGAGATCAGGCTGGCGGGCCGGCGCATCGACAACCTGCCCTACGAGCAGATGCGCCGCATCCGCGGCCGGGAGATCGGCGCCGTCTTCCAGGATCCGCTGACCTCGCTGAACCCGCTCTACACGGTGGGCCACCAACTGGTCGAGACGATTACGACGCACTTGGACCTGACGGGCGCCCAGGCGCGCACGCGGGCCATCGAGCTGCTGGCGTCCACGGGCATCCCGGCACCCGAGGCGCGCATCGACCACTACCCGCACCAGTTCTCCGGCGGCATGCGCCAGCGTGTGGTCATCGCGCTCGCGTTGGCGGCCAACCCCAAGCTCATCGTCGCGGACGAGCCGACCACGGCGCTGGACGTGTCCATCCAGGCGCAGATCATTGCGCTGCTGAAGAAGGTCTGCAAAGAGCAGGGGGCGGCCGTCATGCTGGTCACCCACGACATGGGCGTCATTGCCGAGACCTGCGACCGCGTCGCGGTCATGTATGCGGGCCGCGTCGCCGAGATCGGCCCGGTGGCTGATGTCATCCACCGCCCCGCCCACCCGTACACGGTCGGCCTGATGGGCTCCATCCCGGCCATGGACGAAGACCGTGAGCGCCTGCTGCAAATTGATGGTGCCATGCCGAGGCTGACCGCCATCCCGCCGGGCTGCGCCTTCAATCCGCGCTGTCCCCGTGTCTTCGACCGCTGCCGGGTCGAGCGGCCCGAGCTGGTCCAGGTCGGCACGACCCGTGCGGCCTGCTGGAAGCCCGTGACCGTGGAGGTGCCGCGATGAGCGCCCCCCTCGTCGAGGTCGTCGACCTCGCCAAAGTCTTCGACGTGTCACCGCCGTGGCTGAACCGCGTCGTCGAGCGCAAGCCCAAGGCCTTCGTGCACGCGGTGGACGGCGTGTCCTTCGCGATCCAGCGGGGCAAGACGCTGGCCCTGGTCGGCGAGAGCGGTTGCGGCAAGAGCACGGTCGCGCGCCTGCTCGTCGGCCTCTATGCGGCGACTCAGGGCCGCGTGGACTTCGATGGCGAGGACATCGCAAAGACGCTGGCCGGCCCCGGCGCGCTGAAGCTGCGCCGGCGCATGCAGATGATCTTCCAGGACCCCTATGCGTCGCTGAACCCGCGCTGGAAGGTGCTGGATATCGTTGCCGAGCCGCTGCGCGAGCACGGCCTGTTGAAGGGTGATGCCGAGGCGAGGCAGCGCGTTGGCGAACTGCTCAGCTCGGTGGGCCTGAACCCGGCCGATGCCGACAAGTTCCCGCACCAGTTCTCCGGCGGCCAGCGCCAGCGCATCTCCATCGCGCGGGCACTCGCGACCCAGCCCGAGTTCCTGGTCTGCGACGAACCGACGTCCGCGCTGGACGTGTCGGTGCAGGCCCAGGTCCTCAACATCATGAAGGACTTGCAGCGCCAGCGCGGCCTGACCTACCTCTTCATCTCGCACAACCTGGCTGTCGTGCGCCATGTGGCGGATCAGGTCGGCGTCATGTACCTGGGCCGCCTGGTCGAGGTGGCTGACAAGGCCGATCTGTTCGCGCGACCCCGCCATCCGTACACGCGCATGTTGCTGGACGCGATTCCCGACATCCACATGTCCGGCCGGGCCCGCACCCCGGTGCAGGGCGAGGTGCCCAACCCGTTGAATCCGCCCAGCGGCTGCAGCTTTCACCCGCGCTGCCCGCTGGCGAATGCGCGCTGCAAGGCCGAGCGTCCGATGCTGCTGGACATCCAGGGTGTGCGCGTGGCCTGCCACGCGGTCGAAGAGGGCCGGGCAGGCTGACGTTCAGCGCGCCGGTGCCGAAGCGGGTGTCTGAGCGGGTGTCTGAGCGGATGCCGACGCGGCGTTTGCCGGCAAGGGCCGCGTTAGCGGCCCCTTCTGTCCACAACCCGCGAGCGCGGTAAGGGTGATCAGCAGCGCGAGGATGCGCCCACCTACACTGACGGCAGTCTTTTTCATCTGCCCAGTTTATGTCCCTGTCCGACGCCGACTACCACGCCAAGGCCCATGCGCTGCTCGCCCGCATCGAGGCGCAGATCGACGCCTGGCTCGACGGCGACGTGGTCGACATTGACACCCACCGAACCGGTGGCCTGCTGGAGCTTGGCATGCCCGGCGGCAGCAAGATTGTGTTGAACACGCAGCCGCCGCTGCAAGAGATCTGGCTGGCCGCGCGATCGGGCGGCTTTCACTTCAAGTGGGACGGCGAGCAGTGGGTGGACCGCGAAGGCCAGGAGCTGTGTTCACGCCTGTCGCGCTGCGCGAGCGAGCAGTCCGGCCAGGCGTTGACGTTCACCAGCTGAGCCTGGAGGGCCGTGACGCCTTCCCCAGTGGCTGCCGTGGAGTCGGCTTCGCCAGGCGCAAACAGACTTCAGCACTGTTTGTGTCCGGGCTCAGCCCCCCTGAGGAGGCGGCTGAGCCGGTAGGAGGTGGGCCAAGCCCTAGCGCCAAGCCCTAGCGCTTGAAGAGGTCCAGGATGGATTTCTTCTCGTCGTCGGTCGCCGCGCCAGGCACATTGGGCTCGTTGGACAGCTCGCGCACGCCGCTGCCGGCGGTGTACTCGTCGTAGAACCACTCGCCATTGACGTTGACGATGCCTTCCGGCGGCGTCATCTCATCGACGGCCTTGTTTTTCAGCGCGAACTGCATGTATTCGATCCACACCGGCAGGCTCAGGCCGCCGCCGGTCTCCCGGTCGCCCAGCTTGCGCGGCTGGTCGTAGCCTATCCAGACAATGGCGACCAGCTCCTTCTGGTAGCCGGCGAACCAGGCGTCCATGGAGTCGTTGGTCGTGCCGGTCTTGCCGTAGATGTCGGGCCGCTTCAACGTCGCCTGGGCGCGGGCCGCTGTGCCGCTGCGCGTGACCTCCTGCAGCAGGCTGCTCATCAAGAACGCGTTGCGCGGCTCGATCGCGCGAGCCTCGTCTGCCAGCGTGACCGGCAGTGCCTCGTACAACAACTTGCCCTTGTTGTCGGTGATCTTGGCGATCAGTTGCGGGCTGACGCGGTAGCCGCCGTTGGCGAACACGGCATAGCCCTGCGCCATCTGCATCGGTGTCACCGAGCCGGCACCCAGCGCCATCGTCAGGTAAGCCGGGTGCTTCTCGGCCTCGAACCCGAAGCGCGTGATCCAGTCCTGCGCGTAGCGCACACCGATGGAGTGCAGCACGCGGATGGACACCATGTTCTTGGACTTGGCCAGCGCGGTGCGCAGCGGCATGGGGCCCTCGAACTTGCCGTCGTAGTTCTTTGGCTCCCACGGCTGGCTGCCGGTCGTGCCGGCATCGAAGAACAGCGGCGCGTCGTTGACGACCGTGGCCGGCGTGAAGCCCTTCTCCAGCGCCGCTGAATAGATGAAGGGCTTGAAGCTGGAGCCCGGCTGGCGCCAGGCCTGCGTCACGTGGTTGAACTTGTTCTTGGCGTAGTCGAAGCCGCCGACCATCGCCCGCACCTGGCCCGTGCGCGGGTCCATGGACACGAAGGCGCCTTCCACCTCGGGCAGCTGCGTGACGGTCCACTCGTTGCCGTCCTTTTGCTTGGCGGTCTTGACGACACGGATCACCGCGCCGCGGCGGATGCGGGTCTTGGGGTTGCCCTTGTCCGACAGGCCGGAGGCGACGGGCTTGAGGCCGTCGCCGGTGATGGCGATGGCGTCGCCACTCTGCAGCACGGCCGTGACCTTCTTCGGGTCGGCCTCCAGCACGACGGCGGCCAGCAGCTCGTCGTTGGCTGGGTGGTCGGCCAGCGCCTCGGCGATGCGTGCGTCCAGCGCCTTGGCGTCACCAGGCAGGTCGGCATAGGCCTCCGGGCCGCGGTAGACCTGGCGCTTCTCGTAGTCCAGGATGCCGCGCCGCAGCGCGCGGTACGCGGCGTTCTGCTCGTCGCTCTTCAAGGTCAGGTAGACGTTGAGGCCACGCGAGTAGGCCTCGTCACCGTACTGGCTGAAGATCAGCTGGCGCGCCGCCTCGGCGACGAACTCGGCATGCGAAGCGGATTCGCTGACGGTCCGGTAGCGCAGCTTCTCGGCCTTGGCCTCGTCGCGCTGCTCTTCGGTGATGTAGCCCGTCTCGTACATCCGCTCGATGATGTACTGCTGGCGGATGGTCGCGCGCTTGGGGTTGTTGATCGGGTTGTAGGCCGACGGCGCCTTGGGCAGGCCGGCCAGCATCGCCGCCTCGGCGACGCTGAGCTTGTCCAGCGGCTTGCCGAAATAGACCTCGCTGGCTGCCGCGAAGCCGTGCGCGCGGTGGCCCAGGAAGATCTGGTTCATGTAGATCTCGAGGATCTTCTCCTTGGACAGCGCCGACTCGATCTTCAGCGCCAGCAGGATCTCGTAGATCTTGCGCGTGAAGGTCTTCTCGGTGGACAAGTAGAAGTTGCGCGCCACCTGCATGGTGATCGTCGACGCGCCCTGACTGCGCGACTCGCCCACGTTGGCCAGGCCCGCGCGGATGACGCCCAGGTAGTCCACGCCACCGTGCTGGTAGAAGCGCGCGTCCTCGATGGCCAGCACGGCCTCCTGCATGACCTTGGGGATCTCCTGGATGGGCAGGTAGCTGCGGCGCTCCTCACCGAACTCGCCCAGCAGCACGCCGTCGCTGGACAGCACGCGCATGGGCAGCTTGGGCCGGTAGTCGGTCAGCCCGCTGATGTCTGGCAGGTTGGGGTAGGCCAGGGCCAGGCCCAGGCCCAGCAGCAGCGCTACGGCGACGCCGCAGCCGGCCAGCAGTCCGAAGACCCACAGCGCCAGACGGCCCACGCGCGGACCCAGGGGCTGAGGTCGGGCTGTTGAGGAGGTGCCGGTGGCGGGTGAAGGACTGGGCGCTGCGGGTCGGGGCTTGTCGTTCATGAGCCGGCGGGGCGCGCCCGCGGGCGCAAAGGGAGGAGGCGGCGGATTATAGGAAGCGGGATCTCGCCGGCCTTGTATACGAAGTGGGTGTGCAAACCGTGTGTCAAACGACCGCTTCCCCTGTGTTTTTCAGGAGCTTGCAATCGCGCCGATTCGTGTATGTTTAGCAACGTGGCGTTACCAGCGGCCGCCGGATTTCTGTTCGGCGTCAACGGCTTTGCTGCTAGCATTCAAGTAACTTATTAATAGTCCGATACGTAACTCGCGTGTCGGGGACAAAGGGCATGGGAATACTTGACGCGCTTTTGGGTCGCAAGCACCCCCCCCTGATTGGCCTGGATATCAGTTCCTCCAGTGTCAAGCTGGTGGAGCTGAGTCAGACCAAGAGCGGCGAGTTCGTGCTGGAGCGTTTTGCCAGCGAGCCCTTTGAGAAGGGCTGGATCGCCGACGGGCAGATCGAGAAGTTCGACGAGGTCGCCGACGCCGTGCGGCGTGTCGTCGCGCGCAGTGGCACCCGCGTGCGTGATGCCGCGCTCGCGATGCCGCAGTCGGCCGTCATCACCAAGAAGATCATGCTGCCCGCCGGCCTGCGCGAGGAAGAGCTCGAACTGCAGGTCGAGGCCGAGGCCAACCAGTACATCCCGTTCTCGCTTGACGAGGTCAGCCTGGACTTCTGCGTCATCGGCCCCAGCCCCACCTCGGTGGGCGACGTGGAGGTGCTGATCGCCGCCTCCCGCAAGGACCGCGTGCAAGACCGCCAGGGCTTGGCCGAAGCTGCCGGCCTGCGGCCCGTCGTGCTGGACATTGAGTCGCACGCGTCGCGCATGGCCATGGGGCGGCTCATCGCGGCGCTGCCCAACGAGGGCAAGGATGCACTCGTCGCGCTGTTCGAGATCGGTGCCGACACGACCAGCCTCAAGGTGCTGCGTGACGATGAATTGCTGTACGACCGCGACCAGTCCTTCGGCGGTTCGCAGCTGACGCAGCTTATTTCGCGCCAGTACGGCTTCTCCTTCGAGGAGGCCGAGCAGAAGAAGCTCGCCAACGAGTTGCCCGAGGACTACGAGGTCAGCGTGCTGAACCCCTTCGTCGACAGCCTGTCGCAGGAGATCGGCCGTGCGCTGCAGTACTTCTTCACCAGCACGCCGCACCACAAGGTGCACTACGTGATGCTGGCCGGTGGCACCGCGACGCTGCCCGGGCTGAAGGAGCGCGTCACCGACCTCACCGGCTTCGCCTGCATGGTGGTCAATCCCTTCGAGAACATGGACATTGGGGCGGCGGTGCGCGAGTCCAAGCTGCGTCGCGAGGCGCCGTCCTATCTGACGGCCTGTGGCCTCGCGATGCGGAGGTTCTTCCAGTGATCTTGATCAACCTGCTGCCTTACCGCGAGGAGAGGCGCAAGCGGCGCAAGGCTGCGTTCTTCGCGGGCCTGGGCCTGGCTGCCCTGGTGGGTGCCGGCGTCGTCGTGGCTGCCTATCTGTTGCTGCAGTTCCTGACGACGGAGCAGCAGTCGCACAACCAGTACATCCAGACCCAGATCACACAGCTGGAAGCGCAGATCAAGGACATCGCCAACCTGAAGTCCGAGATCGAGTCGCTGAAGTCACGCCAGCGCGCGGTCGAGGATCTGCAGACCGACCGCAACACGCCCGTGCAGTTGCTGAACGACCTGGCGCGGCTGGCGCCCGAGGGCGTCTACCTGACGGCGATCCGGCAGGACAGCAAGCTCGTCACGGTCAGCGGCATCGCCCAGACCAATGAGCGCGTGTCCGAGTTCCTGCGCAACGTGTCGCGCAACTCGGAATGGCTGGAAAAGCCCGACCTCATCGAAGTCAAGATCGCGAACGTCAGCACCAACACCCGCGACCAGCGCCGGTTGCTCGACTTCTCGATGAAGGTGTCGATCAAGGCGCCGCCGCGTGATCCCGCGACGGCCGCATCTGCCCCGAAGAAGAGCTGATCATGGCCACCTCCATGCCCAAGATCGACCTGAACGCCTGGTTCGCGGAATTCGCCAGCCAGTTCCAGGGCCTCAATCCCAAGGAGCCCGGCCAGTGGCCGCTGGCGCCCAAGCTCGCGGCCTCGGTGGCCGTGGTGCTGGCGACCATCGGCGCCGGCTATTTCTTCGTGCTGGCCGATGTGCAGGCGGGCCTGGACGCCGAGCGCGACCGCGAGCCCCAGCTGCGCCAGGACTACAAGGGCAAGCTGGCCCAGGCCGTCAACCTGCCGGAGCTGCGCAAGCAGAAGAGCCAGGTCGAGGAATACGTGACCCAGCTCGAGAAGCAGCTGCCCGGCAAGGCCGAGATCGACTCGCTCCTGTCCGACATCAGCAGCGCCGGTGTCGGTCGCGGCCTGCAGTTCGAGCTGTTCCGCCCGGGCCAGGTGCTCGTCAAGGACTACTACGCCGAGCTGCCGATCGCGTTGCGCGTGTCGGGCCGCTATCACGACATCGGCGCGTTCGCGGCCGACGTGTCCAACCTGTCGCGCATCGTCACGCTGCACAACCTGGTCGTGCTGGCACCCAGCAGCCGCGATGCCAACGCCACTCTCAGCATGGAAGCCACGGCGCGCACCTACCGCTACCTGGACGCCACCGAGGTGGCCGAGCAGCGCAAGGCTGCAACCAAGGCCGGAGGCAAGAAATGAGGCGCCTGCTGATTCCCGCTGCTGCGGCGATGTTGCTGGCCGGTTGCGGCAGCGACATCGATGAGCTGCGCCAATGGATGGAGCAGCAGCGCAAGGAGGCCAAGCCTACCGTCACGCCGCTGCTGCCGCCCAAGAAGTTTCTGCCGCAGCCTTACGAGGCGAACACCGGCGTGGATCCCTTCAGCACGCAGAAGCTCAGCGTCGCGATCAAGCAGGAGGCTGCCCAGCCCAATTCGCTGCTGACGGCGGAGATCAACCGCCGCAAGGAGCCGCTGGAGGCCTACCCACTGGACAACATGTCCATGGTGGGTAGCCTGACACGCGACAACCGGCGCTACGCGCTGTTGCGCGTCGACAGCCTGCTGTATCAAGTCAAGGCCGGGGACTACCTCGGCCAAAACTTCGGCCGCATCACCAAGATCAGCGAGACCGAAATCACGTTGCGAGAAGTCGTCCAGGACGCTGCGGGCGAGTGGATTGAACGCACCAGTACCCTCCAGCTACAGGAGAAGGGACGATGAACAGGACATTGCAGGAGAGCAAGCCGATGGGCCGTGGCTGGTTGCTGGGATTCGCACTCGCTTGCCTGGCCACGCCAGCGGCTTGGGCGCAGACGCAGATACGCGCGATCAACACCAGCCAGCAGGCGGGTGTCGAGGTGGTTCGCATCGAACTGAGCGAGCCACTGGCGGCCATCCCGGCCGGTTTCACGCTTCAGACGCCACCGCGCATCGCCATCGATCTGCCCGGGGTGGTCAACGCCATCGGACGCAGCGAGGTCGACATCAACCAGGGCAACCTGCGCTCGGCCAAGGTGGCCCAGGCGGGTGACCGTGCCCGCGTGGTGCTGAACCTGCGGCAGGCGTCCAACTACACCGCCAAGCTGGAGGGCAATGCCCTCGTGCTGGTGTTGAGTGCGTCGGCGCCGTTGGCGCAGGCGCCGGGCGAGCCGGTCCACTTCGCGCAAAGCCTGAACGCCGCGCCGCAGTCCTTGCGTGACGTCGACTTCCGCCGCGGCGCCGACGGTGCCGGTCGCATCATCGTCAACCTGCCCAGCAACCAGGTGGGCGTGGACATCCAGCAGCAGGGCCAGGGGCTCGTCGTCGAGTTCCTGCGCTCCAGTCTGCCGGACAACCTGCGCCGCAAGATCGACGTGACGGATTTCGGCACGCCGGTGCAGATGATCACGACGACGCAGACAGGCGACCGCGTGCGCATGGTGGTCGAGCCCAAGGGCAATTGGGAGCACAGCGCCTACCAGAGCGACAACCAGTTCGTGCTGGAGGTCAGGCCGCAGAAGATCGACCCGAACAAGCTGACCCAAGGGCCGGGCTATTCGGGTGACAAGCTGTCGCTGAATTTCCAGAACATCGAAGTCCGCGCGCTGCTGCAAGTCATCGCCGACTTCACGAACTTCAACGTCGTGACCAGCGACACCGTGACCGGCAACGTCACGCTGCGCCTGAAGGATGTGCCCTGGGACCAGGCGCTGGACATCATCATGCAGGCCAAGGGCCTGGGCCTAAAGAAGGCTGGCAACGTGCTGTGGATCGCGCCCAAGGACGAGTTGGCCGCCAAGGAAAAGCTCGACCTGGAGTCCAAGGCCGCGATTGCCCAACTGGAGCCGGTGCGCACGCAGTCCTTCCAGCTGAACTATGTCAAGGCCGAGGAAATTGCCAAGGGACTGACCGGCCAGGCCATCGGTTCTGGCGGTAGCGGCAGCAGTGGCGGCAGTAGCGGCTCTGGCACCGGCACCGGTACGCGCATCCTGTCGCCGCGCGGCAGTGTCATCTCCGAGTCGCGCACCAACCAGCTCTTCGTGTCGGACATCCCGAGCAAGCTCGAAGAGATCCAGGCGATGATCACCAAGATCGACATCCCGGTGCGCCAGGTGCTGATCGAGGCCCGCATCGTCGAAGCCAACGACAAGTTCGGCCGCTCGCTGGGCATCAAGCTGGGCGTCAACGACCTGCGGGGCCAGCAGGGCGGTATCCCGGGCTACGGCGTGGGCGGCGGCAACTACGTGACGGTCGGCGGCAACTACAACGGCGTGGGCGCTCAGACCAATCAAGGCGTGGCAGCGAACTACAACAACACGCAGTTCGTCAACCTGCCGGCCAATACCTCGTCGGACAGCTTCAGCAACGGCACGGCGGCGACGGTGGCCCTGTCGCTGTTCAGCGCCACGGCCAACCGCTTCCTGAACCTGGAACTGTCGGCGCTGGAATCCGACGGCAAGGGCAAGGTGGTGTCCAGCCCGCGCATCATCACGGCCGACCAGGTCAAGGCGATCATCGAACAGGGCGAAGAACTGCCCTATCAGGTCGCGACCGCCAGCGGCGCCACCTCCATCGCGTTCCGCAAGGCCAACCTCAAGCTCGAGGTCACGCCACAGATCACGCCGGAGGGCAGCGTCATCCTGAGCGTGGACGTGAACAAGGACAGCCGCGGCACGCTGACACCGCAGGGCTACGCGATCAACACCAAGCACGCGCAGACGCAGGTGCTGGTCGAGAACGGTGGCACGGTCGTCATCGGCGGCATCTACAAGCAGGATGAGGGCGAGACTGTCAACAAGGTGCCGTTGCTGGGCGACGTGCCCTTGCTGGGCAACTTCTTCAAGAACAAGACCCGTACGACATCCAAGACCGAGCTGCTGATCTTCCTGACGCCCAAGGTCGTCAGTGAGCGGGCCACGGTGCGCTAAAGCATTCAGAGATATTCAGGAGTTCGAGCATGTTGCAAACCATCGTCACGCAGGGCTGGCGTCGCCTGGCCCAGGCTGCGCTGGGCTTGGGAATGGCGGCCTTTCTGTCGGCCTGTGGTGGCGGCGGCGGCAGTGCCGGTGATTCCGTCTTCCCGGGCGGCGGTACGGGCGGTGGCACGACCACCGGACCCACGGCCGCCGACCTCGTCGTCACGCTGAGCAGTTCCACGCTGCCCACCGACGGCACCGGGTCGGCCCTCGTCACCGTGTACGCCGTCGATGCCAAGCGCAACACCATCGCCGACGTACCGGTGGCGATCTCGGTCGACTCCAACGCGCTGATCTCGACCAGTGCCAGCAAGACCGACGCCACTGGCGTCGTGACCGGCTCGGTCAGGATCGGCTCTGACCAATCCAAGCGCAACATCACCGTGACGGCCGTCAGCGGCTCCATCACCAAGACCGTGCAGATCGCCGTGGTCACGCCGTCGCCGACCGGCACGACGACCGGTCCGGCGCTGACCATTGCGCTGTCCACCACGCAAATCACGCCTGCCGTTGGCGCCACCGTGACGGTGCAGCTGAAGTCGGCCACCGGCGTGGCCTTGTCCGATGTGGTCATCAGCCTCTCGACCGGCCGCGGCAACCTGGCCGACCTGTCCGTCACTACGGTGCGAACGGACGGTAGCGGCCAGGCCACGGCGCTGCTCAAGGCCGGCAGCTCGGGCATCACCGGCGCGGACTACGTGACGGCGTTCGCCACCATCGGGGCCGTGACGGCCAGCGCGCAGCAGGCGTTCAGCGTCACGGGCGCCTTGCCGACCCTGACCTTGAACCCCGCCTCGGTCACGCTGCGCCTGTCCCAGGCCGCCCCCGAGATCGCCGCCACCGTGCGCGACGCGGCCGGGTTGCCGGTCGCATTGCAGAACCTGAATTTCTCGTCGAGCACCTTCAACGTCAGCCCCACGCCGTCCGACGTGGTGACCGACAGCAACGGCATCGCGCGCAGCACGCTGAAGCTGGGCAGCTTTGCCGGTACCACCTCGACCAGCGATACGGTCCGGGTCAGCGGCACCTACCAGAATCCCAATGGCACGCCCACGCTGCTGAGCGCGAATGTCGTCGTCCAGATCGTCGGCGAGTCGCCCACGGCGACCATGACGCTGAGCAACTCCAACATCACCGCGGCGGCTTCGGCATCCACGGCCAGCGTGCTGGTGCGTGACGTCGGTGGCAATCCGGTGGTGGGCCAGCTCGTTCAGTTCAGCTCCCAGTTCGGCTTGGTCAAGTTCGATGCGTCGACCGCCCTGACTGATTCCACGGGCGTTGCCAAGGTCACGGTCACACCCTCGGCGTCGACCTCCAACGGCGCCGATGTCGTCAAGGCCACGGCGACGGTCAGCAACATCACGGCGACCGACAGCAAGCCCGTGCAAGTCGTCAGCGCGACGTCGCCCGGCACGCCGGTGCTGTTGCTGGCACTGTCCTCTTCGTCCATCAGCTCGGCAGTTCCGGCGACGGTCACTGCGACGCTCACGGACTCACGCGGTCAGCCCGTGTCCGGTCAGGTCGTTACCTTCACCGTGGTGCGTGGCCTGGGCAAAACCAACGTCGGTACGGCCTTGACCGATGCCAACGGCAAGGCCGTTGCGTTGCTGTCGCCTGCCACGTCGGCTTCCGCCGGTGCGGACGAGGTATCGGCTGCCGTGCGCTACGCCGGTGCGGACCTGTCCGCCAGCCAGGGCTTCCAGGTGCAAGCGACGAACGCGACCATCACCGCATTCACCGGCCCGGCTTCCCTGTCCGCCTACGGTCAGGACACACTGACCATCACGCTGACGGGCGCCGCTGTGGACTCGCCGGTCAAGCTCAGCGTCTCCTCGTCCTGCGCCGCTTCGGGCAAGGCGACGGTGTCGCCGGCCAGCGTCTCCGCGACCAGCAACACCGTGTCGCTGCAATACCGTGACAACGGCTGCGGCGCCATTCAGCCCTCGGACTTGCTGCAGGTCGTCATCGACGGCACGTCCGCGGCCAAGCAGCTGACGCTGCCCATCTCCGCGCCCGACGCCGTCAGCCTGGCCTTCATCTCCTCCACGCCGGAGCAGATCTTCCTGAAGGGTTCGGGCTTCACGGAATCGTCCATCGTCACCTTCGAGGTGCGGGACGCTGCCGGCAACCCGCTGCCCAACCGCGTCGTCGAGCTGCGCCTGCAGACCGGCGCCGGTGGTGTGACGATGGAGGGCCGCAGCGTCGAGTCGGTGGACCCGCCGTCCGCCAACCCCTTCACGCAGACCTCCAACGCCTCGGGCCGCGTCTCAGTGCGCGTCAACTCCGGCACCCAGCCGACCCCGGTGCGTATCCACGCCAAGCTGCAGGGCACCAGCATTGCCACGGTGTCCAGCAACCTGAGCGTCGGCATCGGCCTGCCGTCGCAGCTCAACTTCTCGATGTCCCAGCAGACGATCAACATCGAGGGCTACAACATCGACAACGTGCCCAACACGTACACGCTGATCGTGGCCGACCGCAGCAGCAACCCGGTGCCGCTGGGCACGACGATTAATTTCGTCGCCGAAGGTGGCCAGATCGAGTCGAGCAAGCAGATCCAGCAGATCGGCGGCATCTCGCAGGCCACGTCCAACTTCGTGTCGGCCCAGCCCAAACCGGTCGACGGCCGTGTGACCATCGTGGCCTATGCGCTGGGTGAAGAGTCGTTCATCGACAAGAACGGCAACAACATCTACGACGCGGGTGAAGAGTTCCAGGACCTGGGCAACATCTTCAAGGACCGCAACTACGACGGCGTCTTCAACAGCACGCTGGACGAGTTCATCGGTGTCAACCTGCCGGGCAACACCAACAGCGCCTGCGTCGCACCGACCACCGTGGCCATCTTCGGCCTGACGGCCTACACGCCCAGCGTGCCGGGCACCTGCGACGGAAAGTGGACGGGTTCGGGCCAGATCTACGTCCGTCGTGCGGTCGAGACGGTGTTGTCGACTTCCAAGGCGCGTCCGCTGTGGCCGCTGGTCGTGCCCAACGGCACCGTCCTTGTCAACGGCACGCTGCCGATGCAGACCGGACCCAACGCTTCGCAGGTGACCAGCTACTTCATCGCCGGCGGAGACACGATCTGCCAGGTCGGCGCGACGGGCAGCTTCAACCTGATCGCCGCTGACGCGAACCCGGGCTTGAAGACCAGCGCCGCGGCTGACCCCAGCCAGGTGGCCAGCTACATCGTGCTGCCCCGCCTGAATCCGATGCCGGCGGGAACGATCATCTCCGCCACGACGCCGACGACGGGCTTCTCGGTGAATGTGGGTGGTGGCACGCCAGTGCCCAGCACTGACCAGGCCACAAACGTCAACGTCAGCTACAACTTCGACACCGCGGTGTCGGGCGTGGTCAACCTGACGTTCACCAGCCCCCGCGGCACCGGCACGTCCTACTCGTTCCGGGTCAACAAGCAAGCCACTTGCCCCTGAAACTTGCCCTCGTCGGCATGCCCGGCGGTGGCAAGTCCACCGTCGGCAGACAACTGGCACGCCAGATCGGCGTGCCTTTTGTCGATTCGGACCATGAGATTGAGGCGCGCATCGAGGGCAGCATCAAGCAGTTCTTCGAACGCCATGGCGAGGATGCGTTCCGGGAGCTCGAAACCGAGGTCCTCGCCGACCTGATCGCGCAGCCGGGCGATTGCGTGGTGGCCACCGGCGGTGGCGCCGTGCTCAGGGAGCGCAACCGGGAGTTGCTGCAGCAGGGCGCTACGGTGCTCTACCTGCGCTCCACGCCGGAGGACTTGTTCCGCCGCCTGCGCCATGACACGACGCGGCCGCTGCTGCAGGTGCGCGACCCGCTGGCCAAGCTGCGCGAGCTGCACCAGCAGCGTGACCCGCTCTACCGCCGCTGCGCGCATTACGTGCTGGAGAGCGCGCGGCCGTCGGTGCATGCGCTAGTGAACATGGCGTTGATGCAGTTGGAGCTGGCCGGGCTGCTCGACCCGACCCGCGTCGCAGCCACGGTCGGCGCCGAGCCGCAGTAGCGGTAGCGGTGGGCGGCGAGGGCGGCTCTTACACTTCGCCGCATGCTTGCCACCGACACCGTTCGCATCCACCTTCCTGACGACCGCAACTACGAGATCCGCATCGGCTCCGGTCTGCTGGACGCGGCGCAGAGCTGGCAGGGTCTGCCCAAGGCAGCTGCAGCCGTCATCGTCAGCAACGACACGGTGGCGCCGCTGTATGCCCAGCGCCTGCGCGAACACCTGCTGGCGGTCTATGCCCGCGTCGACCTCGTCGTGCTGCCCGACGGCGAACAGCACAAGGGCTGGGACAGCCTCAACCGCATCTGTGACCACTTGCTGGGCCAGGCGCTGGACCGCAAGACCGTGCTGTTCGCGCTGGGCGGCGGTGTCATCGGTGACATGACCGGATTTGCGGCCGCGATCTACATGCGCGGTGTGCCCTTCGTGCAGGTGCCGACCACGTTGCTGGCCCAGGTCGACTCCTCGGTCGGCGGCAAGACAGCCATCAACCATCCACTGGGCAAGAACATGCTGGGCGCCTTCTACCAGCCCGAGCGCGTCATTGCCGACCTCGACACGCTGGACAGCCTGCCCGACCGCGAGCTGCGCGCCGGCCTGGCGGAGGTCATCAAGTACGGCCCCATCGCTGATGCGGGCTTCCTGTGCTGGATCGAAGACAACCTCGACGCCCTGTTGGCCCGCGACAAGACCGTGCTGGCTTATGCGGTGCGGCGCAGCTGCGAGATCAAGGCCGACGTCGTCGGGCAGGACGAGCGCGAGCAAGGCCTGCGCGCCATCCTGAACTTCGGCCACACCATCGGCCACGCCATCGAGGCCGGCCTGGGTTATGGGGAATGGCTGCACGGCGAGGCCGTGGCCTGCGGCATGGTGCTGGCGGCCGACCTGTCGCAGCGCATGGGCCTGATGCCGGCCGACTTCGTGGCACGCCTGCGCGCCCTGATCGAGCGCGCCGGGCTGCCGGTACAGCCACCGCGGCTGGGCGCCGATCGCTACCTGCAGCTGATGCGGGTCGACAAGAAGGCCGAGTCCGGCGCCATCCGCTTCGTGCTCATCGAGGCGTTGGGCAAGGCGGGCCTGCATGGGGTGCCGGACGAACGCATTGTCCAGACGCTGACGGCCCACGGGGCGGCCTGATGACGACCGCGCGCCCGGCCTACGCCGCAGACCCGGCGCGCAGCCGAGGCCGCCGTTTGCCAGAACCCGCGGCCCCGACGCGCAGCGAGTTCCAGCGGGACCGGGATCGCATCATCCACAGCACGGCCTTCCGTCGGTTGGTCTACAAGACCCAGGTCTTCCTCAACCACGAGGGCGACTTGTTCCGGACTCGGCTGACGCATTCCCTCGAAGTGGCGCAGCTGGGGCGTTCCATCGCACGCAGCCTGGGGCTGGACGAGGACCTGGTTGAAGCCGTTGCGCTGGCCCATGACCTGGGCCATACGCCCTTCGGGCACGCCGGACAGGACGTGCTGGACGAATGCATGCAAGGGCATGGCGGTTTCGAGCACAACCTGCAGTCGCTGCGCGTGGTCGATCAACTGGAGCAGCGCTACCCGGCGTTCGACGGCCTCAACCTCTGCTTCGAGACGCGCGAGGGCATCCTCAAGCACTGCTCGCGTCGAAACGCGGAATTGCTGGACGCGGCCGAGCCAGGCGGCATCGCGACGCGCTTTCTGCACGGCGGACAACCCAGCCTCGAAGCCCAGCTCTGCAATTTGGCGGACGAGGTGGCCTACAACGCGCACGACGTGGACGACGGCGTGCGCTCGGGGCTGATCGAGCTGGAGCAACTGCTGGAGGTGGACTTGGTGCGTGAGCACTGGCGCGCAGCGCTCGATGCCCACCCTGGGCTGGCCGGCAAGCGCCTGCTGTTCGAGACGATACGCCGCATGCTGTCGGCGCAGGTCTACGACATCATCGACGCGACGGGTCAGGCCTTGCGCGACACGGCGCCGGAAGGGCCTGACGCGGTGCGCGGCAGTGCCCAGCCGCTGCTGCGCTTCAGCGCCGGGATGCGAACCCGCAGCACGGCACTCAAGCGCTTCCTGTTTGCCAACCTGTATCGGCATCCACAGGTCCAATCCACCCGCGCGCGGGCTGAGCAGGTGCTGCGGGACCTCTTTGCCGCGTATTCGGGTGATGCCGCGCAAATGCCCGCCGACTTCGCCGAGCGCGAGGACCGGGAACGGGCCTGTGCGGATTACATCGCCGGCATGACGGACCGGTTCGCGATCCGCGAGCATCAGCGGCTGACGGGGAAGAGCCTCTTCTGACGCGCCTACACTTCTGATAATGGGGTCGGAGTCGATTATCCTGTGAGGCAGCCTCGCCCGGAGGCTTGAACCAGGAGCCCCGATGGCACGTCTCCCGCGCATGATCCTGCCCGGTCAGCCGCACCACATCATCCTGCGCGGCAACAACCGCCAGGCCATCTTCCACAGCGACCACGACCGCCAGCAGCTGCTTGTCACGCTGGCGGAGGTTGCCTCGCAGTACCGTGTGGCTGTCCATGCCTATGTGCTGATGGACAACCACCTGCACCTGCTGCTGACCCCGCCCACCGCTGAAGCACTCAGCCGCATGATGCAGTCGCTCGGGCGACGCTACGTGGGCTGGTTCAATGCCCGCCACCAGCGCAGCGGCACGCTGTGGGAGGGGCGCTTCCGCGCCGGCTTGATCGAGGGCGAGCGTCACCTGCTGGCCTGCATGCGCTACATCGAACTGAACCCGGTACGCGCCGGCCTGTGCACCGAGCCCGCGCAATGGCTCTGGTCCAGCGCCGCTCACCACCTGGGCCTGGCACGCAGTTCGCTAGTCACCGAGCACGAGATGTATTGGTCACTGGGCAACACACCCTTCGAGCGCGAGCATGCCTATCGCGAGTTCACTGCCCAGGGTGTGCCCTCGTCGGAGCAAGCGCAGTTCACAGAAGGGGCGTTGCGAGGGCGCCCCGTGGCCAGCGAGGCTTTCCTGAAGCCCCTGGCTGCCGACCACGAACGCGTCGTGATGCGCAGGCCCCGGGGGCGCCCTCGGAAAGTGCTGCCGCCACTCGAGACCGACAAGTCAGGCGGCGCTTGACTGTGGCCCTATTTATTTTCATTCGCAAATGGTGGCTTCATTAATTTAACTCCGACCCCATTTTAATGAAGTTGCCGCATTTGCTGCGCTGCAGTAATCTCCCGCCCTGTTGTGTTCCAGGAGGGCGCCATGAGCCACGCTGCGCAGATTCAGTCCGAGATCCAAGACCTCAGCCAGAACGGGCTCTACCGGCCGGCGAATGAAAAGGACGCTTGCGGCCTGGGCTTCGTGGCCCACATCAAGGGGCAGAAGGCGCACCACATCGTCCAGCAGGGTCTGAAGATCCTCGAAAACCTGGACCACCGCGGTGCGGTGGGCGCCGACAAGCTGATGGGTGACGGCGCCGGCATCCTGATCCAGATCCCGGACGAGTACTACCGCGCCGAGATGGCCAGGCAGGGCATCACGCTGCCCCCGCCCGGCGAGTACGGCGTCGGCATGATCTTCCTGCCCAAGGAAGCCGCCTCCCGCCTGGCCTGCGAGCAGGAACTGGCCCGCGCGATCAAGGCCGAAGGCCAGGTGCTGCTGGGCTGGCGCGACGTGCCGGTGGACCGCGACATGCCCATGTCGCCCACCGTGCGTGAGAAGGAGCCGGTGATCCGCCAGATCTTCATCGGCCGCGGCCCGGACATCATCGTGCCCGACGCGCTGGAGCGAAAGCTCTACGTCATTCGCAAGACCGCCTCCAGCGCCATCCAGGCGCTCAAGCTCACGCACAGCCGCGAGTACTACGTGCCCAGCATGAGCTGCCGCACCGTCATCTACAAGGGCCTGCTGCTGGCCGACAAGGTGGGCAAGTACTACCTGGACCTGGCCGACGAGCGCGTCGTGTCCGCCATCGCGCTGGTCCACCAGCGCTTCTCCACC
>JACPYV010000075.1 GCA_016195825.1 Burkholderiales bacterium
GCAAGGGCTTCTCCGACAAGCGCCTGGCCAAG
The DNA here is from genome assembly GCA_016195825.1 of Burkholderiales bacterium. GTDB lineage: Bacteria > Pseudomonadota > Gammaproteobacteria > Burkholderiales > Burkholderiaceae_C > Pelomonas. The sequence continues at coordinate 33 of JACPYV010000075.1, forward strand.
CTGCTGGGTACCCACCAGCATGCCGTGCGGGAGCGCCGCCACGCGCTGAACGTGCGTCCGGTCTACAAGCGTGTCGACACCTGCGCAGCCGAGTTCGCCACGCAGACGGCTTACATGTACTCGACGTATGAAGGCGCCGACGCGGAGTGCGAGGCCGCGCCGACTGACAAGAAGAAGATCATGGTGCTGGGCGGTGGCCCGAACCGCATCGGCCAGGGCATCGAGTTCGACTACTGCTGCGTGCACGCTGCGCTCGCCATGCGCGAGGACGGCTACGAGACGCTGATGGTCAACTGCAATCCCGAGACTGTCTCGACCGACTACGACACGTCGGATCGCCTGTACTTCGAGCCGGTTACGCTGGAAGACGTGCTGGAGATCGTCGACAAAGAAAAGCCGGTCGGCGTCATCGTGCAGTACGGCGGTCAGACACCGTTGAAGCTGGCGCTGGACCTGGAGCGTGCCGGCGTGCCCATCATCGGCACGACGCCCGACTCCATCGACATCGCCGAGGACCGTGAGCGCTTCCAGAAGCTTCTGCACGAGCTGGGCCTGCGCCAGCCGCCCAACCGCACCGCGCGCACTGAAGAGCAGGCCGTCGCGCTGGCGAACGAGATTGGCTACCCGCTGGTCGTGCGTCCCAGCTACGTGCTGGGCGGCCGCGCGATGGAGATCGTGCACGGCGACAAGGACCTGGAGCGCTATATGCTCGAAGCCGTGCGCGTGTCCGAGAAGTCGCCGGTGCTGCTGGACCGCTTCCTGGAAGACGCCGTCGAGGTCGACGTCGACTGCATCGCCGACTCGACGGGCGATGTCATGATCGGCGGCATCATGGAGCACATCGAGGCGGCCGGCATCCACAGCGGCGACTCGGCCTGCTCGCTGCCGCCCTACACGCTGGCTGCCGACCTGCAGGACGAGCTGCGCCGCCAGACGGCCGCCATGGCCAAGGCGCTCAAGGTTATCGGCCTGATGAACGTGCAGTTCGCCATCCAGGGCGACGTGACGCAAGGCCTGGCGGCCTGCACGGTCTACGTGCTGGAAGTGAACCCGCGCGCCTCGCGCACGGTCCCCTATGTGTCCAAGGCCACCGGCCAGCAGCTCGCCAAGATCGCCGCGCGCTGCATGGCCGGCCAGAAGCTGATCGATCAGCGCGACCGCAAGGGCCGCGTGCCGGCCGAGGTCATCCCGCCGTACTTCAGCGTCAAGGAAGCCGTCTTCCCGTTCAACAAGTTCCCGGGTGTGGACCCCATCCTCAGCCCCGAGATGCGTTCGACTGGCGAGGTGATGGGGGCAGCCAAGACCTTCGGCGAAGCGATGCTGAAGAGCCAGATCGGTGCGGGCTCGCGCCTGCCGCGTCAGGGCAATGTGCTGATCACCGTCAAGAACAACGACAAAGCCCGCGCCATTGCCATCGCCAAGGACCTGCACGAACTGGGATTCGGCATCGTCGCGACGCGTGGCACGGCCGCGGCCATCACGGAAGCCGGCGTGCCGGTCAAGCTGATCAACAAGATCAAGGACGGCCGCCCGCACATCGTCGATGCGCTCAAGGGTGGCGACATCCAGCTGGTCTTCACGACCGTGGACGAGACTCGCACAGCCATTGCCGACAGCCGCTACATCCGCCAGGCCGCGCTGGCCAACCGGGTGACCTACTACACGACGATGGCGGGCTGCGAAGCCGCGGTCGAAGGCATGAAACACCGTGACGGCCTGACCGTGCAATCCCTGCAGGAACTGCACGCCGAGCTGGCTTAAACTCCAGCCTCATTGATTCCGCCGCAGCAGCCCGAACGGGCCGCAGCGGCGGAACTCTTTTTGCCCATCGAGTTTTGACATGACGACCATTCCCCTGACCAAGCGCGGCGCCGAGTCGCTCAAAGCCGAGCTGCACCGCCTCAAGACCGTCGAGCGTCACGCCGTCGTCCAGGCGATTGCCGAGGCGCGCGCGCAGGGTGACCTGAGCGAGAACGCCGAGTACGACGCGGCCAAGGATAAGCAGGGCTTCATCGAAGGCCGCATCCTTGAGATCGAAGGCAAGCTGGCCGCGGCGCAGATCATTGACCCGTCGACGCTGGACGCCGGCGGTCGCGTGGTCTTCGGCGCCACCGTGGACCTTGAAGAAGAGGCCAGCGGTACTGAAGTGACCTACCAGATTACCGGCGACGACGAGGCCGACATCAAGCAGGGCCGCATTTCGGTCGGCTCGCCCATCGCCCGCGCGCTGATCGGCAAGGAGGCCGGCGACGTGGCCGAGGTGCAGGCCCCCGGTGGCATCAAGCGCTACGAGATCGTCGAAGTCCGTTACGAGTGATGTTCGCTCGCGTTCAAGCGCTGCTGGCCGCCCTGTGGGGCGGCTTTTTGCTGTGTGTGGCCTTCGCCGCGGCACCTAGTGCATTCGCGGTGCTGGATCGGGCTCAAGCCGGCTTGCTGGTCGGGCGGCTCTTCAGCATCGAGGCTCAGGTCAGCCTGGCTGCAGCGCTGATCCTGATGCTGCTGGAGCGCCGCCTCGCACGGGATGCCGTCGAGGCTGGCGCGCCAAGCCATGTGTTCTCGGCGGAACTGCTGCTCTCGGCCCTCGCACTGTTCTGCACGATTGCCGGCTATTACGGCCTGCAGCCATTGATGGCAGATTCGCGGGCTGGCGCCGGTGTTGCGTCCTTCGCGGCGCTGCACGGCGCCTCGCTGGCGTTCTTCGCAGTCAAGGGCCTGGGCGTGCTGGCCCTGGCCTGGCGGCTCAGTCTGCGACGTTCTTCTTGACGCTCGTCATGCGCCGCTTGGCACGCTTGAGTTCGCCGCCCTGGGCGACTCGCTGGTTGCCCAGCACCTTGAGCTTGGTGACCTGGGGCCGGCCATTGCCGCTCTTGGAGAACTTGACGATCTTGACCACGCGCGGGCCGGGACGGGCGTCGGTGCGCTCGGCCGCAACCTTCTCGGGGATCGGCCGCCACAGCACCAGCAGCTTGCCGATGTGCTGGATGGGGGCCGCGCTCAGCTCGTCGCATAGCTGGGCGAACATCGCCTCGCGGGCCACGCGGTCGTCGCCCAGCACGCGGACCTTGATGAGGCCGTGCGACTTCAGTGCGGCGTCGGTTTCCTTCACGACGGCCGGCGTCAGGCCGTCTCCGCCGATCATCACGACGGGGTCGAGATGGTGAGCGTCAGCGCGCTTGTCCTTGCGCTGGGCAGGGGTCAGGATGATTTGAGGCATCCCCGTATTATCCCGTAGGCATGAAAACTCAAACCAAAAGCAAAAAACTCAACAAGGCGTGGTTGAACAACCACGTCAGCGACCCCTATGTGCAACAGGCGCAGAAGGACGGTTACCGCTCTCGCGCAGCCTACAAGCTCAAGGAGATCGACGAGGAGCTGAAGCTGATCCGTCCCGGCCAGGTGGTGGTGGACCTGGGCGCCACGCCGGGGGCCTGGAGCCAGTACCTGCGCCGGCGTTTTGCGCCCACGGAGGCGGGGCGGGGCGGGGCGGCGGTGGGGCAGCTCAATGGCGCGATCATTGCGCTGGACCTGCTGGATTTCGAGCCCATCGAAGGCGTGCACTTCATCCAGGGCGACTTTCAGGATGCCGAGGTCTACGCTCAGCTCGAAGCCGCGCTGGCGGGGCGGCCTGTGGACGTGGTGGTCTCCGACATGGCGCCCAATATGTCCGGCATTGCATCCACCGATGCTGCCCGCATTTCCAATCTGGTCGAACTGGCCGTGGATTTCGCCGGTCAGCACCTCAAACCCGAGGGCGCGCTGGTGGCCAAGGTCTTTCATGGAACGGGTTACAACGAGCTGGTCGCGTTGTTTCGGGACCGCTTCAAGACGGTCAAGGCACTCAAGCCCAAGGCATCTCGCATCCGGTCTTCCGAGAACTTCTTGGTCGGTATCGGATTGAAACCCCGCTGATGTCAGGGGCGACCCCCTTGCGTCAACTAAAATCGCCCCCACTGTCCTGAGCCGGACGTGGCCATCAGGGCCTAGGAGTCGCAGTGAACAATCAATGGTTTTCGAAGTTCGCCGTCTGGATCGTGATCGCCCTCGTGCTTTTCACGGTCGTCAAACAGTTCGGTGGGGCGACGACATCGGGTAACCAGATCGGTTACTCGGAGTTTCTCGACGAGGTCCAGGCCCGTCGCATCAAGCAGGTCACGCTGACCGAGGGCGGGGCCAGCGGCGCCGAGATCCTGGCCGAGACCACCGACGGCAAGAAGCTGCGCGTCACGGCCACTTATCTGGACCGCGGCCTGATCGGCGACCTGCGCAACAGCGGCGTCAAGTTCGACGTCAAGCCGCGCGAGGAGCAGAGCTTCCTGATCAGCATGCTGATCAACTGGACGCCCATGCTGCTGCTGATCGGCGTCTGGGTGTACTTCATGCGCCAGATGCAGGGCGGCGGCAAGGGCGGGGCGTTCAGCTTCGGCAAGAGCAAGGCCCGCATGCTGGATGAGGCCAACAACACCATCACCTTCGCAGACGTCGCTGGTTGCGACGAGGCCAAGGAAGAGGTCAAGGAGCTGGTCGATTTCCTTAAGGACCCGCAGAAGTTCCAGAAGCTGGGCGGCCGTATCCCGCGCGGCGTGCTGATGGTCGGGCCTCCCGGTACCGGCAAGACGCTGCTGGCCAAGTCCATCGCCGGTGAGGCCAAGGTGCCTTTCTTCACGATCTCGGGCTCCGACTTCGTCGAGATGTTCGTCGGCGTGGGCGCGGCGCGTGTGCGCGACATGTTCGAGCAGGCCAAGAAGAGCGCGCCCTGCATCATCTTCATCGACGAAATCGACGCCGTCGGCCGCCACCGTGGTGCAGGCCTGGGCGGCGGCAACGACGAGCGCGAGCAGACGCTGAACCAGATGCTGGTCGAGATGGACGGCTTCGAGACCAACCTCGGCGTCATCGTCATTGCGGCCACCAACCGCCCGGACATCCTGGACCCCGCGCTGCTGCGCCCTGGCCGCTTCGACCGCCAGGTCTACGTGACGCTGCCGGACATCCGTGGCCGTGAGCAGATCCTGAACGTGCACATGCGCAAGGTGCCCATCGCCCAGGACGTCAATGCGTCCATCCTGGCGCGCGGCACACCCGGCATGAGCGGTGCGGACCTGGCCAACCTCGTCAACGAGGCCGCGCTTTTCGCCGCGCGCCGCGGTGGCCGGCTGGTCGAGATGATCGACTTCGAGCGCGCCAAGGACAAGCTCTACATGGGCCCCGAGCGCAAGAGCATGGTGATGACTGAGGACGAGAAGCGCGCCACCGCGTATCACGAGTCCGGCCATGCCATCGTCGCCGAGATGCTGCCCGGCACCGACCCGGTCCACAAGGTCACCATCATGCCGCGTGGCCGTGCGTTGGGCGTGACCTGGCAGTTGCCCGAGCGTGACCAGCACAGCCTGTACTTCAAGCAGATGCTCAACAGCATCAGCATCCTGTTCGGTGGCCGGATTGCCGAGGACTTGTTCGTCAACGACATCTCCACCGGGGCCTCCAACGACTACGAGCGTGCCACCCGCATGGCCCGCGACATGGTGACGCGCTACGGCATGAGCGAGGCGCTGGGCCCGATGGTCTATGCCGAGAACGAGGGCGAAGTCTTCCTCGGCCGCAGCATGACCAAGACGGCCAACATCAGCGAGAGCACGCAGCAGAAGGTCGACAGCGAGATCCGCCGCATCCTCGACGAGCAGTACGCCGTGGCCCAGAACATCCTGGAGACCAACCGCGACAAGGTCGAGGCAATGACCGAAGCGCTGATGAAGTGGGAAACCATCGACCGCGACCAGGTGCTGGACATCATGGCCGGCCGCCCACCGCGGGCGCCTGACGACAAGCCGACGCCCAGCGGCGGTCCGACCGGTGGCACGCCCCCAGTCAGCACCGACGGCGCTCCCGCCGCGGCCTGATCCACCTCTCGACACAACGGGCCCGGCTTCCACCGGGCCCGTTTTCAATTGCGAAGACCATGCACTGGCAGACCCGCCGTTTCCGAATCGATCTGAGCCGCCCGCGCGTGATGGGCATCGTCAACGTGACGCCTGATTCCTTCTCGGACGGTGGCCGGCATGACGACACGCGCACGGCCATCGCCCACTGCGAGCGCCTTGTCGCCGAAGGAGCCGACATTCTCGACATCGGCGGCGAGTCCACGCGCCCCGGCGCGCCGCGTGTCGATGCCGACAGCGAGTGGCTGCGCATCGCCGAAGTCCTGGCAGCGGCAGTGACGCTGGGCGTGCCGGTTTCGGTCGATACCTACAAGCCTGAAGTGATGCGCCGCGCGCTGGATGCCGGCGCCGACGTCATCAACGACGTGCAGGCGCTGCAACTGCCCGGCGCGCTGGCAGCCGTGGCCGACGGTGGTGCGGGTGTGTGCCTGATGCACATGCGCGGCGAGCCGGCGTCGATGATGGACCTGGCCTGCTACGGCGACGTCGTCGCCGAGGTTGGCGCCTTCCTGGCCCAGCGTGCCCGGGCGGCACGTGAGTCGGGCATTCCGGCCGACTGCATCGCGCTCGACCCCGGCTATGGCTTTGCCAAGAATGCTGAGCACAACCTCAGGCTGTTGGCCGGGCAGCAGCGGCTGAGCGAGTTGGGGTACCCGCTGTTGGTGGGCTGGTCGCGCAAACGCACGCTGGGCGACATCACGGGCCGTGCGGTTGGCGAGCGGCTCCCCGCCAGCCTGGCAGCCGCGTTGCGCGCCGTCAGTGCCGGCGCCAACGTGCTGCGTGTGCACGATGTCGCTGCCACGATGGACGCACTCAAGGTCTGGGCCGCCGTCGATGCGGCGACAATTCCGACCTTCGAATAAGAGGAAGCGCTCGATGAGCCGCAAGTATTTCGGAACCGACGGCATTCGAGGCACCGTCGGCCAGGATCCGATCACGCCCGACTTCATGCTTCGCCTGGGTCATGCCGTGGGCCGCGTCCTGCGCAAGAGCAGCAAACGCCCCACGGTGCTGATCGGCAAGGACACGCGTATTTCGGGCTACATGATCGAGTCGGCGCTGGAAGCCGGTTTCGCCTCCGCTGGCGTCAACGTGCTGCTGACCGGCCCGCTGCCCACGCCAGGCGTGGCCTACCTGACCCGCGCATTGCGCCAGGACCTGGGCGTCGTCATCAGCGCCTCGCACAACCCGTTTGCCGACAATGGCATCAAGTTCTTCTCGGCCAAGGGCGAGAAGCTGCCCGACGCCTGGGAGCAGGCTGTTGAGGCCTCGCTGGACGAAGCCCCGCAGTGGGTGGACTCTGCCAGCCTGGGTAAAGCCAAGCGTCTGGAAGATGCGCGCGGCCGCTACATCGAGTTCTGCAAGAACAGCTTCGGCTCCGATCTGACGCTCAAGGGGTTGAAGATCGTCGTCGATGCGGCCAATGGCGCGGCTTATCACGTCGCCCCGGACGTCTTCCACGAGTTGGGCGCGGAGGTCGTGGCGATCGGCTGCAAGCCCGACGGCTTCAACATCAATGCTGGCTTCGGCGCGACCTCGCCCGGCGCGCTGGTCGAGGCTGTCAAAGCCAACGGTGCCGACTATGGCGTCGCACTGGACGGCGACGCGGACCGGCTGCAGTTGGTGGACGCCGACGGCCGCCTGTACAACGGCGACGAGCTGCTGTACGCGATGGTGGCGGACCGCTTGGCTCAGGGCCTGCGCGTGCCCGGCGCCGTCGGCACGCTGATGACCAACATGGCGGTGGAACTGGCGCTGCGATCGCGCGATGTCGAGTTCGTGCGCGCCAAGGTGGGCGACCGTTACGTGCTGGAAGAGCTGGCCGCCCGCGGCTGGCAGCTGGGCGGCGAGGGTTCCGGCCACCTTCTGGCACTGGACAAGCACACCACCGGCGACGGTATCGTCAGCGCGCTGCTGGTGCTGCAGTCTGTCTGCCGCAGCGGACACAGCCTGTCCGAGCAGTTGCAGGGGGTCGACCTGTTCCCGCAGACGCTGATCAACGTACGTCTTGCCGCCGGGCAGGACTGGAGGACCAACACCCGCCTCGCCGACGAGGAAAAGGCCGTGACGGCCGAGCTGGGCAACCGGGGCCGGGTGCTGATACGCGCGTCTGGCACGGAGCCGCTGTTGCGTGTGATGGTGGAGGCATCGGACGCCGCGCTGGCACAGCGCTGCGCTCAGCGCCTGGTCGACGCCGTGGCGGCCTGAGCCGCCGCCGGCAACAAAAGGGCCGCCTCAGGGGCGGCCTTTGCTTTTCGGGCGGGTCTTACTACGCTGGTGGCCCAAGAATCTCCAGAGAGCTTGCACTGGCGCGGGTTGGCGGCCGATTGACAACGCGCAATGAGGCGTCACCAGCGTCCGTGGGGATGCGCAGAATTGACGCACCCGAAGTGCGATATACGATTGCCATATACCCCATCGTGAGGAGGTTGGCATGTCCATCGGAACTGTGTTCGTCAACAACCGTACCCAGGCAGTCCGCCTCCCCTTGGACGTGCGACTGCCTGAGGGTGTCCACAAGGTAGAAATACGCGTCAGGGGCAACGAGCGCATCCTTTCCCCTCTCGGCCAAACCTGGGATAGCTTCTTCCTGGGTGGCCCCAGTGTCAGCGACGACTTCCTGCCCGAGCGGGCCAATCAGCACCAGTCGGAGCGGGAAGCGCTTTGATGCTCCGCTACCTGCTGGATACCAACATCGTCATCTACGTATTGAAGCGGCGCCCTGTCGAGTTACTGGCGACCTTCAACACGAACGCCAGCCGCATGGCAATCTCCTCCATCACCCTGGCCGAACTCATGCACGGGGCGGAGACAAGCAGCCGCGTGGGCGAGAACCTGTCCGCCGTCGAGGACTTTTGCAGTCGCCTGGTCGTTCTGCCCTATGGCGCCAAGGCCGCCCAGCACTATGGCGCTATCCGTGCCACTCTGGAAAAGCTCGGCCAACCCATCGGAGTGAATGACCTGCACATTGCAGGCCACGCACGCAGCGAAGGTTTGGTGCTGGTGACGAACAACATTTCAGAATTCGAGCGCGTGCCTGCGCTCGAAGTGGAGAACTGGGTCCGCCCGGGCCAGTAAGTCACGGCTTGGCAGTGCATCAGGCACGAACCTGCGGTCGGCGACAGTTGCATGCCTCGGGCCAACAGCGTAGCCAGACCCTTTCGGGCGGCGGGAATTACTTCTTTGGCGGCATCAGCACGCGGTCGACGACGTGGGCCACGCCATTCGTCGCGACGATGTCGGCCTGCTGCACCACGGCGTCTTCGACAGTGATGAAGCTGCCGGCCTTGGCCAACGTCAGGTTGCTGCCCTGGTGGCTCTTGGCGCCGCCATTGCGCACATCGGCAGCGGCCATGCGGCCGTCGATGATGTGATAGCTCAGCACCGCCTTCAGCTGCGCGCGGTCGGCTGCCAGGGCCTCCATCGTCTTCGCCGGCACGGCCTTGAAGGCTTCGTCGCTGGGGGCAAACACGGTGAACGGGCCGGCGGCACGCAGCTCGTCTGTCAGGCCGGCCTGGGCGGCGAGGCGGTTGAAGGTGCTGAGCTGCGGGTCGCGGGCCAGGGTGTCTGCCAAGGGCGCTGGGGCGGGGGTGGTGGCACAGGCAGCCAGCAGGGCGCTGGCTGCGAGCGCGATCAAGGACGTGCGACGGATCATGCGGGGCTCCGGTTGGGGGCAGAAACGGTTGCCCGGCACTCTAGAAGTCCTGCGTGACGATTGCGTGAAAACAAAATGACACTGTCATAAAGCCGTTTCGAAGGCTTCCCACGGGGCGCCTGACGCGCTCCAATGCCCCGGATGGATCAGATGACGGTCACTGAATCGTCATATTGAGTCCCTAGGATGCCGTCATCGTCAAACCCGCGGTCAACCCGTGTTGTGGAAGGTGTCTCAGATGAACTTTGTCCAGGTCAGCAAGTCGCTCGCGATCGTCGCGGGTCTTTTCGGTGCCCAGGCGGCCCTTGCCCAGGACGTGACCGGCGCCGGCGCCACCTTCCCGGCGCCCATTTATGCCAAGTGGGCCGATGCCTACAACAAGGCTACCGGCGCCCGCATCAATTACCAGTCGGTTGGCTCCGGTGCCGGCATCCGCCAGATCAAGGCCAAGACGGTGGACTTCGGTGCCTCCGACATGCCGCTGAAGGACGACGAGCTGGCCAAGGACGGCCTGGTGCAGTTTCCCACCGTCATTGGTGGCGTCGTGCCGGTCGTGAACATCAAGGGCATCACCCCGGGCCAGATCAAGCTGACCGGCACCGTGCTGGCCGACATCTATCTGGGCAAGATCACCAAGTGGAACGACGCTGCCCTGACCGCGCTGAACCCCGGCGTGCCGCTGCCTGACGCAGCCATCGCGCCGGTTGCGCGGGCTGACGGCTCGGGCACCACCTTCATCTTCACCAACTACCTGTCCAAAGTCAGCGAAGACTGGAAGACCAAGGTCGGCGAAGGCACGACGGTCAAGTGGCTGGCCGGCACGGCCGGCAAGGGTAACGAGGGTGTCGCTGCCTTCGTGCAGCGCCTGCCCAACTCCATCGGCTACGTCGAGTACGCCTATGTGAAGCAGAACAAGATGACCTACGTCCAGCTGAAGAACAAGGACGGCCAGTGGGTCAACCCCAGCGACGACGCTTTCAAGGCCGCCGCCGCCGGTGCTGACTGGAACAAGACCTTCTACCAGATCACGACCGACCAGCCCGGCAAGGCTGCCTGGCCGCTGACCAACCCGACCTATATCCTGATGTTCAAGTCGCAGGACAAGGCCGCCAACGCCAGCGCCGCGCTGAAGTTCTTCGAGTGGGCCTACGGCAATGGCGACAAGATGGCCGACGATCTCGACTATGTGCCGCTGCCTGCCGCCGTGAAGGACCTGGTGCGCAAGCAGTGGACCGACCACATCAAGGACACGGCCGGCAAGCCCGTCGCCTACAAGTGACCCTTGGGTGCTGAGGCAGGCCCGGCTCCGGCCGGGCTTTGCCACATCGAAAGCGCCTCATCTTCTGACCAGCCCTTCCGGAGGTTCCTTGGCAGCCATCCTTCCCGCCGACAGCGCCAGTGCTGATCGAAGCGAACCTCAGCCGCACTCGATGAAACCGCAACCCCCGCGCCGCCGCGTCGCCCCCTGGGCCGATGCACTGTTCGCCGCGCTGTCGCAAGGCGCCGCCTGGCTGACGCTGCTGCTGATGGTCGGCATCATCGGCTCGCTCATCGTCGGCGCCACACCGGCACTCAAGGCCTTTGGCCTGGGTTTCCTGACCAGCGCGGAATGGGACCCGGTGCAGGAGAAGTTCGGCGGCCTGGTGATGATCTACGGCACGCTGGCCAGCTCCTTCATTGCGCTGGTCATTGCCGTGCCGGTCAGCTTCGGCATCGCCATCTTCCTCACCGAGTTGTCGCCCAGCTGGCTGAAGCGCCCCTTGGGCATCGCCATCGAGCTGCTGGCCGCTGTGCCCTCCATCGTCTACGGCATGTGGGGCCTGCTGGTGTTCGGCCCCATCCTCGCCACCTTCGTGCAGGCGCCGCTGCAGGCGGTGTTCACGGGCGTGCCTTTCATCGGTGCACTGTTCTCCGGTCCGCCGGTGGGTATCGGCATCCTGTCGGCCGGCATCATCCTGGCGATCATGATCATCCCCTTCATCGCCTCGGTGATGCGCGACGTCTTCGAGGTCACGCCGCCGATGTTGAAGGAAAGCGCTTACGGCTTGGGCGCAACGACCTGGGAGGTCGTCTCCCGCGTCGTGCTGCCCTACACCAAGACCGGCGTGGTCGGCGGCGTCATGCTGGGCCTGGGCCGCGCGCTGGGCGAGACGATGGCCGTCACCTTCGTGATCGGCAACATGAATCAGTTGAACTCGCTGTCCGTCTTCGAAGCCGCCAACAGCATCACGTCGACGCTGGCCAATGAATTCGCCGAGGCCGGCGAGGGCCTGCACCAGGCCTCGCTGATGTACCTGGGCCTCGTGCTCTTCCTTATCACCTTCGTCGTGCTGTCGATTTCCAAGCTGCTGCTCGCCCGCCTGAAGAAGAATGAAGGAGCCCGCGCATGAGCACCCTAGATGCCGGCCGCTTGGCCATGCATGCCAAGCGCAAGCGCGTGAATGCCGTCGCGCTGATGCTGTCGCTGGGGGCTATGGCCTTCGGCGTGTTCTGGCTGATCTGGATCCTGTTCGAGACCATTTATCTCGGCATTGGCGGCCTGACCTTCGCCACCTTCACGCAAATGACGCCGCCGCCGCAGGCGGAAGGCGGTGGCCTGGCCAACGCCATCTTCGGCAGTTTCGTCATGGTGGGTCTGGCCACGTTGGTAGGCACCCCTGTCGGCATCCTGGCCGGCGTCTACCTCGCCGAGTACGGCCAGAAGACCTGGCTGGGCAGTGCGGTGCGCTTCATCAACGACATCTTGCTGTCCGCACCGTCCATCGTCGTGGGCCTGTTCGTCTACGCGGTGGTCGTGGCCAAGCTGAAGAGCTTCTCCGGCCTGGCGGGTTCGCTGGCGCTGGCGTTGCTGGTCATCCCGGTGGTCATCCGCACCACCGAGAACATGCTCAGCCTGGTGCCCAATGCGCTGCGTGAAGCGGCCTACGCGCTGGGCACGCCCAAGTGGAAGGTCATCCTGTCCATCACGCTGAAGGCCGCGAGTGCGGGCGTCATCACCGGCATCCTGCTGGCGCTGGCCCGCGTGTCCGGCGAAACGGCGCCGCTGCTGTTCACGGCGCTATCCAACCAGTTCTGGACCAGCGACGTCAGCGCGCCCATGGCCAGCCTGCCGGTGACGATCTTCAAGTTCGCGATGAGCCCCTACGAGAACTGGCAGAAGCTGGCATGGGCCGGCGTCTTCCTGATCACGGTCGGCGTGCTGCTGCTGAACATCCTCGCCCGCGTGCTCTTCAAGAACAAACACTAAGGACCCGATCTCATGGATGCCAAGATCGAAACGCCCGTGGGCGAACGCGCCAAACTCTCGGTGCGCAACCTGAACTTTTACTACGGCAGCTTCCACGCGCTGAAGAACATCAACCTCGACATCCCCGAGAAGAAGGTCACCGCCTTCATCGGCCCGTCGGGTTGCGGCAAGTCCACGCTGTTGCGCACGCTGAACCGCATGTTCGAGCTCTACCCCGAGCAGCGCGCCGAAGGCCAGATCCTGCTGGACGGCGAGGACATCCTGGCCAGCGGCGAAGACGTCTCGCTGATCCGCGCCAAGATCGGCATGGTGTTCCAGAAGCCCACGCCGTTCCCGATGTCGATCTACGACAACATCGCCTTCGGTGTGCGCCTGTTCGAGACGCTGCCGCGCGTGGAGATGGACGAGCGCGTCGAGTGGGCCCTGAAGAAGGCCGCCCTCTGGACCGAGGTGAAGGACAAGCTCAACCAGAGCGGCTCCGGCCTCTCTGGTGGCCAGCAGCAGCGCCTGTGCATTGCACGTGGCATCGCCATCAAGCCCGAAGTGCTGCTGCTCGACGAGCCCTGCTCGGCACTGGACCCCATCTCCACCGGCAAGATCGAGGAGCTGATCCACGAACTGAAGAGCGACTACACCGTTGCCATCGTGACTCACAACATGCAGCAGGCGGCACGCTGCTCGGACTACACGGCCTATATGTACCTGGGCGACTTGATTGAGTTCGGCCCCACGGCCGAGCTGTTCATGAAGCCCAAGCGCAAGGACACGGAAGACTACATCACCGGCCGGTTCGGCTGATCAAGGAGGACGGTATGGTGGACAAGCATCTCTCGACTCAGTTCGACGCCGAACTCAGTGGCATCTCGACCCGCGTGCTCGAAATGGGCGGCCTGGTGGAGGCCCAGGTGGCCCAGGCTGTGCAGGCCCTCAGCGACTTCTCGGCCGAGTCGGCCGACGAGGTCCTGGCCCGCGAAGGCCGCGTGAACTCGATGGAAATCGAGATCGACCGTGACCTCTCGACCATCATTGCGCGCCGCCAGCCTACGGCCCGCGACCTGCGCCTGCTGATCGCGATCAGCAAGAGCATCGCCAACCTGGAGCGCGTCGGTGACGAAGCAGCGCGCATCGCCCGCACCGTGCAGCGCTTGGTCGCCAGCGGCGTCTCCAGTCGCATGCGCGTGCCGATGTCGGACCTGGCCTTCGAGGCTGAACTGGCCACGGGCCAGCTGCGCAAGGCGCTGGACGCCTTTGCCCGCCTGGATGTGGAGCGTGCACTGGACGTGCTCAAGCATGACGACGAGATCGACAAGGAGTTCGACGGCCTGCTGCGCAAGCTCATCACCTACATGATGGAAGATCCGCGCACCATCTCGTCGTCGATCGATCTCGTGTTCGTGGCCAAGGCCATCGAGCGCGTCGGTGACCATGCCAAGAACCTGGCCGAAGTCATCATCTATGTGGTCAAGGGCCAGGACGTGCGTCACAACACGCCCGAAGCCGTCGAAACCATGGTGCGCTGAAGATGAGCCGAATCCTTGTTGTCGAAGACGAATCGGCCATCGCCGAGCTGATCTCCATCAATCTGCGCCACGCGGGCTTCGAGGTCACGCTGGCCGGCAGCGCCACGGCGGCCCAGTACGAGGTGGACCGCGTCCTGCCCGACCTGGTCGTGCTGGACTGGATGCTGCCCGGCCAGAGTGGCGTGGCTCTGGCGCGCCAATGGCGCGGCGCGGCGCGAACCAAAGAGCTGCCGGTCATCATGTTGACGGCCCGCGCAGAGGAGGGCGACAAGATCGCCGGCCTGGACGCCGGGGCGGACGACTACGTAACCAAGCCGTTCTCGACCAACGAGTTGCTGGCACGCATCCGCGCCGTGCTGCGCCGCAAGGCGCCCGAGGCGCTGGACAGCGCGGTCGAGGTCGGCCCGCTGCTGCTGGACCCGGGCACGCGCCGCGTCAGCCGTGACGGTGCTGAGGTCAAGCTGGGCCCCACCGAGTTCCGCCTGCTGCACTTCTTGATGACCCACCCGGAGCGCGTGCACAGTCGTTCGCAGCTGCTGGACCGCGTCTGGGGCGACCACGTCTTCATCGAGGAGCGCACCATCGACGTCCACGTCAAGCGCTTGCGTGAGGCGCTGGAGCGCGTGCAGTGCGCCCGCATGATCGAGACCGTGCGCGGCGCCGGTTACCGATTGACCCAACAGAGCAGCGCGCTCTCGGCCTGAGTTCCTTCCGACCCCATGACCTGGTTGTTGCCGAGACTGCTGATGGCCCTCGGGGCCGCGCTGTTCGGGTTTGTCATTGGTGTGGCGGTTCGCACGGCCACGGGCATCGACAGCCTGGGCCTGGGCATAGGTGTCGTCACCGGCGTGGTGCTGATGCTGCTGGTGGACGCCGTGCGCGGCAACCGGCTGCTGAACTGGTTGCGCGGCAACCAGCAGGACAACGCGCCGCGCGACACCGGCCTGTGGGGCGAGCTCGGTTACCGCGTCGAACGGGCCATGCGGGACCGCGACCGTGCCGTGACGCGCGGCAGGCTGGAGCTGGAGCAGTTCCTGTCGGCCATCGAGGCCTCGCCCAATGGCGTGCTGCTGTTGGACTCGCACGAGCACATCATCTGGTGCAACGGCGCGGCGGCCGATCATTTCGCGCTGGACCCCCAACGTGACCTGCAGCAGCGCATCACCAACCTCGTGCGTGCGCCTGCCTTCGTTGCCTATTTGCAGGCCGGCCGCTATGCCGAGCCGCTGGTGCTGGGTAATGGCCGCGGCCCGGGCACGCTGTCCATCATCGTGCGGGAGTACGGAGAGGGCATGCGCCTGGTGCTGTCGCTGGATGTCACCGAGCGGCTGCGCTCCGAGGCCATGCGGCGCGACTTCGTCGCCAACGTCTCGCACGAAATCCGCACGCCACTGACGGTCCTGTCCGGCTTCATCGAGACACTGCATTCACTGCCGCTGACGGCAGTGGAGCGCGACCGCGTGCTGGTGCTGATGAACCAGCAGACCCAGCGCATGCAGACGCTGGTAGCCGACCTGCTGACGCTGGCCCAGTTGGAAGGCAGCCCGCGCCCGGCACCGGACCGCTGGGTCGCACTGGACAACCTGCTGGTGCGCGTCGCGGCCGACGCCGAGGCCTTGTCCGCCGGCCGCCACCGGCTGAGGCTGAAACCCGAGACCGGTGTCGAGCTGGCCGGCATCGAAAGCGAGCTGCTGAGTGCGATCGCCAACCTTGTCACCAACGCCGTGCGCTACACGCCGGATGGCGGCGAGATCGAGGTGACGTGGCGGCTCCTGGACGGCGGCAGCGGGGAGCTGACCGTTGTCGACACGGGCTTGGGCATTGCGCGCGAACACATCCCCCGCCTGACCGAGCGCTTCTACCGCGTGGACGGCAGCCGCTCGCGCGAGACCGGTGGCACGGGCCTGGGCCTGTCTATCGTCAAGCATGTCATGCAGCGCCATGGCGGCGAGCTGATGATCCAAAGCGATGTGGGCAAGGGCTCGAGATTCCGCCTCGTCTTCGCCGCCGCGCGCGTGCGCCAGGCCAGTGACTCAGCGCTGGGCGACGAGGCCGCGTTCGGCGGCGCCGTCCTGTCGGATCACTGACGCTTGAGCAGCACCAGCCCGGCGCTGCCGCTGCGGTCGGTCGGCCGCTTGACCTGGGCGATGACCTGCCAGCCTGGTGGCGTGGGTTGGCCCGCGCTGACGATGGCATAGCTGCAGCTGGATGCGTTCAGCGAGCCGCGACCTCGCACAGTCCAACCGCCATGCCATTCAAGGGCGGCCAGCGTCGCCAGGTTCTGGCCCGGCGCGGCCAGGCAGGACACATCGTCCGGCATGCGGGCCTTCAGCCGCGCCACCAGCGGCGCAAGGCTGCGCGCGTAGTCCAGCGGCGGCAGCAGCAGGCTCATGACCAACAGCCAGCCCAGGGCGACGCCGCCGGCCGGCAGGGCCAGGCTCTTCCACAGCGCATGTCGGTGGCGCGCCGTGCGCCAGCGCACCAGCGCCAGCCAGGACGCGGTGGCCGCGACCGCCAGCACCAGCGCCATGACGCTGAACCGAGGCTCGAAACCTTCGGCCAGGCGGCGCAGATTGGCCAGCGGGCGTGCCGGCCAGCCAGTGTGCATGGACAGGTAGTAGAGCCAGAAGAACAGCGCCGCCGCGCTGAAGAAGAACACCGAGAACCAGTCCACCGCGGCGGCGAAACCACGACTCAGCGTCGGCAGCGCGAACGCCGCCAGGATGGCCAGCGACGGGAGCGCCAGCAGCAGCGCACGCTCCGAGCCGTCCATGCCGACGCAGGCAGCCAGCGGCACCAGCAGCGCGATGGCCGGCACTGTGATGTGGCGGCGCAGGCCGTGGCGGCGCCAGCGCCACAGCGTCCACAGCGCCAGCGGCCCGGCCGGCCAGCAGAACCAGGCCAGCAGGCTCAGCAGCGAGCCGAGCTGGATGCCGGGGCGCACGCGCCAGGCCCAGCCGTCGAACGCCCAGGCGGCCAGCACGGCCAGCGTCAGTGCGCCCAGCAGCCAGATGCGCTGGTTCTTGGCCTCTTCATAGCTGGAGCGGTGGTTGAGCAGCACGCCCAGCAGACCCAGGGCGCAAGCCACCGTCGGCGCGCCACTGGCGGCCAGCACGGGCAGGGCGATGAGCACCGCGGCACGCGAGCGGCGGCGGCGATACGGCGCCGCCGCGAGACCGTAGAGATAGACAGACACCGCCAACAGCTGCATCAGCTCCGGCGTTGTTTCATGCCCCAGCTGCAGAAGTCCCAGGGACGCCATCAGCGCCAGCAGCGCGCCGTCGGCGAGCGCGCGGGCGTAGTCGACCGCCTGGGCCTCGCCGCCGAAGGCGAAGGCCACGGGCTGGGCGGCATCGGTGCGGGCGAGATGGAAACAGGTGTACCAGACGGCCACGAGCACGCCGGCCAGCACCAGCCCGTAGGGCAGCCGCGCCGCCACCGGCGCGTCCAGGAAGGGCAGGGCCTTGATCGCGAGCGCGCCCAGCCAGTACGGCAGCGGGCCACCGTCGGCCGGGATGCCGGCGATGGCTGGCTGCCACCACGGCGCATGGCCCTGGGCGATGCTGGCCATGAAGCCGAAGGCCGTCAGGTCGGCATTGCGCCAGGGCGCGCGGCCGAAGATGCCGGGCAGCACATAGGCCGCGCACAGCAGGATCAGCGCCAGGCGCGGCAGGCGCTCGACGCCGCGTTCGGCCACGATGGCGGGGGTGGGGAGATTCACGCGCAAAAGTTCGTTGGAGCCGGTCGGCATGATGCCGTCAAAGGAGGCCGAGAAAGCAAAAGGGCAGCCTGAGCTGCCCTTGTATCGTTGGCGCGGCGAGACGCCGCAGGCCCATTACTTCTTGATGCCGACGCGCGCAAACTTGTTGCGGAACTTCTCGACGCGACCACCGAGGTTGTCGATGCTCTTTTGCGTGCCGGTGTAGAAGGGATGCGACTCGCTGGTGGTTTCCAGCTTCACCAGCGGCAGCTTCTTGCCGTCCAGCTCGATCATTTCCTTGGTCTGCACGGTCGAACGCGTGATGAACTGGAAACCGTTGGACTGGTCGACGAACACGACGTCGCGGTAGTTGGGGTGAATGCCGTCTTTCATGGGAACCTCTTGGCTAGGTCGGGAGCCACGCCGACCGCTGTTGTGGATGCAGTGGGCGCACTTTCCGGGGTATCAGGGCGGAAAACCCGCGATTGTAGCGGGCTTCCCTGCAGTTTGGCTAGTTTGGGCTGAAGTTACCCGCCGCGCCGCATCATGTCGAAGAAGTCCAGGTTGTTCTTCGACGCCTTCATCTTGTCGAGGATGAACTCCATCGCCTCGATCTCGTCCATGTTGTAGAGCAGCTTGCGCAGGATCCAGCTCTTTTGCAGGATCTCGGGCTTGAGCAGCAACTCTTCGCGACGGGTGCCGGACTTGTTGATCAGGATGGAGGGGTAGACACGCTTCTCGGCCATGCGGCGATCCAGGTGGATTTCGCAGTTGCCGGTGCCCTTGAACTCTTCGTAGATCACCTCGTCCATCTTGGAGCCGGTGTCGATCAGCGCGGTGCCGATGATGGTCAGCGAGCCGCCTTCCTCAATGTTGCGCGCGGCGCCGAAGAAGCGCTTGGGGCGCTGCAGCGCGTTGGCGTCCACGCCGCCGGTCAGCACCTTGCCAGAGCTGGGTAGCACGTTGTTGTAGGCGCGGGCCAGGCGGGTGATCGAGTCCAGCAGGATGATCA
The DNA here is from genome assembly GCA_016195825.1 of Burkholderiales bacterium. Lineage (GTDB taxonomy): Bacteria > Pseudomonadota > Gammaproteobacteria > Burkholderiales > Burkholderiaceae_C > Pelomonas. Next base: position 19,103 of record JACPYV010000075.1, read on the forward strand.
CGTCCTTCTTCAGCTCCACCAGGCGCTTGGCGCGCTCGATGACCATCTCGGCCACCTGCACGTGGCGGGCGGCGGGCTCGTCGAAGGTGGAGCTGATGACCTCGCCACGCACGGTGCGGATCATCTCGGTCACTTCCTCGGGGCGCTCGTCTACCAGCAGCACGATGAGGTGGCAGTCCGGATGGTTGGCCACCAGCGCATGCGCCAGGCTCTTCATCATCTCGGTCTTGCCGGTCTTGGGCTGCGACACGATCAGCGCGCGCTGGCCTTTGCCGATGGGCGCGATCAGGTCGACGATGCGGCCGGTGATGTTCTCTTCGCCCTTGAAGTTTTCGCGTTCGAGCTTGAACTGCTCCTTGGGAAACAAGGGCGTCAGGTTCTCGAACATGATCTTGTTCTTGCTCTCCTCCGGCGTCTGGTTGTTGACGCGGTCAACCTTGACCAGCGCAAAGTAGCGCTCGCCGTCCTTGGGCACGCGCACTTCGCCCTCCACCAGGTCGCCGGTGTGCAGGTTGAAGCGGCGGATCTGGCTCGGGCTCAGGTAGATGTCGTCAGTCGACGCCATGTAGCTGGCTTCGATAGAGCGCAGGAAGCCGAAGCCGTCCGGGAGCACTTCGAGCACACCGTCGCCGAAGACCTGCTCGCCGGCCTTGGCGCGCTTCTTCATGATGGCGAACATCAGCTCCTGCTTGCGCAGACGCGTGACGTTGTCGATCTCCAACTCCTCGCCCATCTGGATCAGGGCGGAGACGTGTAGGGCTTTGAGTTCGGAAAGATGCATGGGTGAACACCCGTCAGGGGCCGCAGCGCCAGCCAAGGCGTTTGCGGCGTTATCACGGCCGCCCCAGAAAAGGACCGAATCGCTGTCGCTCAAACGGCGAGCGACGCAGATTCGACAACTGACTCAGTGGGGGAAGGGGGGCCGAGTCCACGCTGGCTGGGCACTCATGTGCCCGGGGCGTGTTGGCTTTGGCTGCTGCGGCGAGGCGCCGGGAGGCGCTGGACTCGCTGCAGCAGTTGGGCGCGATTATAGGTTCGCGTCGAGGAAGGCGGTCAACTGGGCCTTGGAGAGGGCGCCGACCTTGGTTGCAGCCAACTGACCGTCCTTGAACAGCATCAGCGTCGGGATGCCGCGGATACCGAACTTGGCCGGCACTTCCCGGTTTTCGTCGACGTTCATCTTGGCGATCTGCAGCTTGTCACCGTAGCCGGTGGCCACCTCGTCCAGGATGGGCGCGATCATCTTGCAGGGGCCGCACCACTCGGCCCAGTAGTCCACCAGCACGGGCTTGCCCGCCTGGATGACGTCGGCGTCGAAGGACGCGTCGGAAACATGTTTGATCAGTTCGCTGCTCATGGGAGGATTCCTTGGCCTCAAAGGGTTGGCGGTCGCCGCGAGGGCACCGTCCGGATAGGCAAAATCATTGTGACATAGCGCTTTTGCCCGGATGGTCACGAGGGTGACCGAAGCATTGGCAGACGTGAGGGCGGGAGGCCCGGATTGCAAGCATCCATGAATCTGGGCCTCGCGCCTGGGGAAGACATCGAAGCCTTCTGGCGCCGCGTCGCGGCCGTCAGCGCCGACTGGCTGGGGGCCCAGGGCGCTGCCGTGCGCGACGCCGTGCTGCTGTTGCCCTTCGCCCAGCAGATCGCGCCCGCGCGCCGCGCCTGGCTGGCCCAGGGTGGCTGGCAGCCGCGCATCACGACCAGCCACAGCCTGGCCTCGGCGCTGGGGCCTACGGCGCTGGCTGCGCCAGATCAGCTCTCGGGTGATGCCGCCATCGATGCATTCACGGCGGACCGCCTGCTGGCGGGGCAGAGCTGGGTACAGCCCCTCAAGCGCGACAGCCCGCGCGACTACCGCGTGGCGCTCTCCCGCCTTGTCGACACCGCCCAGGCGCTGGCCCGGGCCGCCGCCCAGGTGCCGCCGGCTGAACGGCCCGCGTTCCTGGATGCCGCCAGCCAGCGGCTCGCGGCGCTGGACGCTGGTCCCGGCCTGCTGGAGCGGGCCCTGGCGCTGATCGCGCTGGCCTGGGTGGCGTCTGACGAACGTCGGCCAGCCACCGACACGCTGTTCACGCTGCGCCCCAGCGCTTGGATCTGGCTGCGAGCCGGCGGGCCGGATTTGCTGGCTGAGGCGCTGCTGGCGCGGGACGTGCCGGCGCTGTGCCTGGACGCCGAGCTGGATCTCGACCGTGCCTGGGCCGGCTTCACGCCCGCCGCGCGCGTGGAGGAGGCGGTGGCGCCGGACTTCGAGGCGCTGGCCGAGCAGACCGCCACGGCCGTCGTGCAGCACCTCAACGCGGGTCGTCGACCAGTGGCCTTGCTCGCGCAGGACCGCGTCGTCATCCGCCGCGTGCGTGCGCTGCTGGGCCGCCAGGGCGTGCCGGTGCACGACGAGACCGGCTGGACGCTGGCCACCACGCCCGCCGCCGCCGCGCTGATGACCTTGCTGCGCGCGGCCCTGGCCGGCGGCGCGGTGGATGACTGGCTGGCCTGGCTGAAGTCGGCCCTGGCCGCAGGTTGGGATGCCGAAGGCTTGGCCGGCCTGGAGTCCCGCTGCCGCCGCTTCGGTTGGCGCCGGGCCGACCAGCTCGATGCGGCCACGTTGCCGCCGACGGTCGGCGTGCTCTGGCAACGCGCACGGCGCCAGTTGGAGCCACTGGCCGGCGGCGTGCGTTCGCTGGGCGGCTGGCTGGCCGCGCTGGGCCAGGCGCTGAACGGTTTGGCGCCGCTGGCTGACGTGGAAGGCGGCGAGGCGCTGCTGGACACGCTGTGGATCTCCCGCAACCCCTGGGCCGGCAGCGCGCACGAGGCGGCGCTGGCGCAGACACGGCTGCGTCCCGACGAGTTCCTTGCCTGGGTGGATGACACGCTGGAAGCGGCGCAGTTCGAGCCAGAGGAGGAGGGGGCGGGGGTGGCTGAGGTGGTCATCACGCCGCTGGCGCGGGCCATGTTGCGGCCCTTCGGCGCCATCGTGCTGCCCGGCGCGGATGCGGCCACGCTGGGCCCGGTCAACCCCCAGGCCGGGCTGCTGGCTGATGCCGACGCTGCGGCGCTAGGCCTGCCCAGCCTTGCCGAACGTCGTGACGCCGAGGCCTTGGGTTTTGCGCAGCTGCTGCGTGCGCCGGTGCTGACGCTGCTGCGCTGCGCCTTCGCGGGCGCCGAGCCGCTGCCGGTCAGCCCGCTGCTGGAGCGGCTGGCCGGCGCAGCGGCGCGCGGTGGCCAGGGCCTGCAGGCCTGGGGCGACGATCGTGAGGTGTTGACACCCGCCGGGCTCCCGCAGCGCCGGGCGGCGGCTGATGCCCGCGGCCGCCTGCCCGCGGCACTGAGCGCCAGCGCCATCGAAGCGCTGCGCAACTGCCCCTACCAATTTTTCAGCCGTGTGCTGCTGGGCCTGCGCGAGACCGACGAGCTGGAGCAGGAGCCCGACAAGCGCGACTACGGCACCTGGTTGCACGCGGTGCTCAAGCGCTTCCACGAGGCGCGGGGCGAGGACGACGTTGCCGCGTTGCGTGCCGCTGCCGAGGCGGAACTCACGCTGTTGGACGCGGCCGACTTCCTGCCCTTCTCGGCCGCCTTCGAGCGGCTGTGCTCGTCGTACCTGGCCTGGCTGGCCGAGACGGAGGCCGGCGGCCAGCGCTTTTCGGCCGGTGAGGTCGACCGCGACTGCCGGCCCTTCGCAGCGCCGCTGGACGCGCTGACGCTGCGTGGCCGCCTCGACCGCGTCGACGAATCACCCGGCGGCACCTGGCTGCTGGACTACAAGACCGGCGACGCCAAAGGGCTGAAGGAGAAGGTGGCGGCCAAGCTGGAAGACACCCAGCTCGCCACCTACGCCCTGCTCAGTGGCGCCGAGCCGGGCCTGCGCGCGGCCTATCTGGTGTTGGACGACGGCAAGGGCATCGCGCTGCTGCCGCATGCCGATGTCAGCGACACGGCACTTGCGCTGCGTGATGGCCTTCAGGCCGATCTCACCGAATTGCAGGCAGGCGCTCCTTTGCCGGCCCTGGGCGAAGGCAAGGTCTGCGAGTACTGCGAAGTCCGCGGCCTTTGCCGTCGTGATGATTGGAGTGTTGTGTGAGCGCCGCCGAACTTGCCTACTGGGCCGACGGCCAACGCGTTCCGCGCGAGCGCTTCTACGCGCTGGCCTGTGACCCGTCGCGCAGCATCGTCGTGGAAGCCTGCGCCGGCGCCGGCAAGACCTGGATGCTGGTGTCGCGCATCCTGCGCGCGCTGCTGGCCGGCGCCGAACCGCAGCAGATCGTGGCCATTACCTTCACCCGCAAGGCTGCTGGCGAGATGCGCCAGCGCCTGGCCGAATGGCTGGCCGAGTTTGCGCAGGCGGGCGAAGGCGACCAGCTTGCGGCGCTGCGCCAGCGCGGGGTGGCCGACGCCGACGCAGCGACGCTGCGGCCCCGGCTGGCGGGCCTGCAGACCGAGTTGCTGCGCGGCGGCCGGACCGTGGAGGTACGCACCTTCCACGGTTGGTTCTCGCAGCTGCTGCGCGCGGCGCCGCTGGCCTTCCTGCAGGCTCAGGGCATTGCGCCTGAGCTGCAGTTGGTCGAGGATGAAGAGGAGCTGATGCCCACGCTGTGGCGGCGCTTCCACGTCGCGGTGCTGGCGGACGAGGCGCTGCGGGCCGACTTCCAGGCGCTGACGCAGTCACGCGGTCGCTTCAACCTGCGCGAATGGCTGCTGGGCGCCTTTGCCAAGCGCGTAGAGCTGCGGCTGGCTGAAGGCGCGGGCGTGCTGGAGAGCAGCCTGCCCGGTGCCGTGGACCTGCTGGGCACCACGCCCGAGCTGTTCTTCGGTCATCTGCTCGAGCCGTTGAAGGCGCTGGCCCGACAGCTGGGCGCCGCCAAGGGCAAGAAGGCGCAGGACGCTGCCGCGGCGCTGGAGCAAGCCGAGGACTTCGACGCCGCCTTTGCCGCGCTGTTCACGCTCAAGGCCGAGCCGCGCAAGCTGGGTGTCGACAGCCCGGACCTGGACGAGCTGGGCGACGAGCTGCTGCGCCTGCGCGCCGCCATCCTCCAGCAACGCGCGGCCGACGAACACGTCGCGATGCGCCGCCTGGCCCTGGTGCTGGTGGACGCCTTCGACGCGTTGAAGCGCGAGCGCGGCCTGGTCGACATGAACGACCTGGAGCGCGGTGCGCTGGCGCTGCTGGCTGACGCCCAGACCGCTGGCTGGGTGCAGCAGCGCCTGGATGCGCAGGTGCGCCATCTGCTCATCGACGAATTCCAGGACACCAGCCCGCTGCAATGGCAGGCGCTGCACGGCTGGTTGTCGGCGTATGCCGGCGCGGGCGGCGGGGCGGCGCCGTCGGTCTTCATCGTGGGCGACCCCAAGCAAAGCATCTACCGCTTCCGCCGGGCGGATCCGCGCGTGTTCGCGGCGGCGCAAGGCTTCGTCTGCGACGGGCTTGCCGGCGTGCGCCTGGCCTGCGACCACACGCGGCGCAACGCGCCCGAGGTGCTGGTGTCCGTCAACGCGGCCTTCGACAGCGCGCAGCGCGCCGGGGCCTACCAGGGCTTTCGCGTGCACACGACCGAGGTGGCCGGGGTGGACGAACTGGCCGGCCTATGGTCGCTGGATGCCGAGGTGATCGCGGCGCCGGCCCAGGACGACGCCGACCCGCTGCGCTGGCGCCCCAGCCTGACCGAGGCCCGCCACGAGGCCGAGGTCAGCCGCCGCGCACCCGAGTGCGAGCGTGTCTGCGCGGCCATCGTGGGCCTGCTGCAGGCGCGTCCCGAGCTTAAGCCCGGCGACCTCTTCGTGCTGGCCCGCAAGCGCGATCCGCTGCGCCAGCTCAGCGCGGCGCTGACGGCCGCCGGCGTGCCGCACGCGGCGCCCGAGGAGCAGCCGCTTGCCGAGCTGCCCGATGTGGCCGACCTGCTGGCGCTGCTGGACGTGCTGGCCTCGCCAGGCCACGACTTGTCGCTGGCCCGTGCGCTGCGCAGCCCGCTGTTCGGCGTCGACGAGGCCGACCTGCTGGTGCTGGCCGAGGCGGCCGGGACGGCCCAGTGGCTGGGCCACGAGCCCGCCGAGCGCCGCTCCTGGTGGGACGCGCTGCAAGGCCTGGCGGCAGCCGGCCCGGTGCTTGCGCGCGCCAAAGGGCTGCTGCAGGGCTGGGCCGAGCAGGCCCGCCAGCGCACGCCGCACGAGCTGCTGGACCGCATCATCCACGAGGGCGAGTTGCTCGCGCGCATCGCTGCAGCCGTTCCGGCGGCGGATGCGGCCGTGCGGCTGCAGAGCGTGCAGGCGCTGCTGCGCGCCGCGCTGGACCTGGACGGTGGCCGCTACGCCCAGCTCTACGGATTCGTGCGGGCGCTGAAGAGCCGGCCCGTGAAGTTCGTGCCGGCCGCCGCGCCCGACGCGGTGCAGTTGCTGACCATCCACGGCGCCAAGGGTCTCGAGGCCCAGGTCGTCTTCCTGCTTGACACCGATGCCGCGCCGCCCAAGGCCGAGACGCTGGGCCTGCTGCTGGACTGGCCGGTGGGCCAGCCCGCGCCGCGCCGCGCGGCCTTCCTGGCGTCCGAGGCCAAGCCGCCGCCGTCGCTGCAGGCGCTCGTGGACGAGGAGCGCGCCGAGCGCGAACGCGAGGAGCTCAACGGCTTGTACGTGGCCCTGACGCGGGCTCGGCGCGCGCTGGTGCTCAGCCACACGCCCGGCCGCAGCCAGGCGACGAGCTGGTGGGATCGGCTGAAGCCACTGGCGCGCCGCTGGCCCCTGCCGATGACGCCGGGCGCTCGGGCCGACACCACGCAGCCGCAGCTCGCGCCCTTGCCACGCTGGCAGCCCCCGCCGCCCGTGGCCCAGCGCGATGGCACCGCCCGTGACGAACGGCTGGCCCGCGTCGGTGAAGCCTTGCACCGCGTGCTGGAGTGGGCCTCGGCGCCGGGGCAGACCCAGCCGTTGGCAGCGCTGATGGCCTCCGCCTCGCAAGCCTTCGGCCTGGACGCCAAGGCCCGTAAACGTCTGGCCCAGGCGGCGCAGGCCATCCTGGCCAGCGCGGACTGCCGGCCTTTCTTCGATCCGGACCGGCTGCACTGGGCCGGCAACGAGGTGGCCGTGGGACAGGGCCCTGACGCTGACAAGGACCAGCGCATCGACCGCCTGGTGCTGCTGGACGACGGCTGCTGGTGGGTGCTGGACTACAAGCTGGGCGCCACGCCGGAGCACGAACCGGCCTATCTGGCGCAGATGCGCGGCTATGTCGCCGCGGTGCAGATGTTGCAGCCAGGCGAGCCCGTTCGAGCTGCTTTGATCAGCGGAACCGGGCGCTTCATTCAAGTCAGCTAGAATAGCGGGCTTGATCGGGGCGTAGCGCAGCCTGGTAGCGCATCTGCTTTGGGAGCAGAGGGTCGCGAGTTCGAATCCCGCCGCCCCGACCAAACCTTTTCGACAACCCGCCGCTGGCCTTGTGCCACCGGCGGGTTTGTTTTTTTGAGGCCCCCGCATCCGGGGCGCGCTGTGAAGCCCCCCGCATGAGGGGGCCTGGACCCGAGGGCATCCCCCGAAGGCCGACCGAGCGGTCGGCCAGGACAATCCCGGGCTTTTGCTGCAACCCCCGGCGCCGCCACAAGCGGCGCCCGAGACCCATGGCACTCCAACACCTGACCGACGAGCAGATCGCCACCTGGACCCGCGCCCAAAAGGACGAGTGGTGGTTCAAAAACATCTTCCGCGGCGACATGGCCCAACTGACGCTGCGCTCGGGCTTCACCGGCTTCCTGCTCGGCGGCATCCTGTCGGCCACCGGCCTGTACATCGGCGCCAAGACCGGCATTGCCGTCGGCGTGGGTCTGACCTCAGTGATCCTGGCCTTCGCGCTGTTCCGCGCGCTGCACGCCAGTGGCATGGCGGCGGACTACACGATCCTCGAGAACAACTGCACTCAATCCATCGCGACCGCGTCGGGCTACGTCGTTACGCCGCTGTTCTCCAGCCTGGTGGCCTACATGATGGTGACCGGCGTCATCCCGCCGTGGTGGCAGCTGATGCTGTGGATCTTCGTCATCTCGGTGCTCGGCGTGCTGATCGCCTTCCCGCTTAAGCGCCGCTTCATCAACGAGGACCAGGCCCCCTTCCCGGAAGGGCGCGCCTGCGGCGTGGTGCTGGATTCGCTGTACCACGGCGCTGGTGACGAAGGCATCTTCAAAGCCAAGCTGTTGGGCGTCGTGTCAGGCGTGACGGCGCTGTACCAGGCCATCGTCAGCGACGGCTGGATGAAGCTGGTGCAATTCAAGATCCTGATGCTGGACAAATGGGCCGGCGTGACCGAGCCCTGGCATTTCCACGAGCGCCTGGACGACTACTACTACAGCTGGGCCGCCAAAGCCGGCGGCCTCATCCCCAGCATCCTGGGCACCGACATCCGTCAGCTGGGCCTGCGCTTGACGCTGGATGCGGCCATGCTGGGCGTTGGCGGCCTGATGGGCATCGCGGTGGCGACGAGCTGTTTCCTGGGCGCCTTTATCAACTTCATCGTGCTCGCGCCGATGATGATCCAGGCCGGCGACATTGCGCCGCGGATCGGCGCTAACGGCGCGCTGATCCCGCTAAACCGTGCCGAGATCGTCAACCAGTGGTCGCTGTGGTGGGGCGTGACGATGATGGTCGTCGGCGCGCTGGTGGGCCTGCTGGCAAAACCCGAGATCTTCACCAGCGCCTTCAAGCGCAAGAGCCCGGCGGCCAAGGCCCAGTCCAAGGCCGGCGACGACCTGCTCAAGCACATCGAAGTGCCACTGTGGATCTCCTGGATCGGCGTGCCGGTGCTGGGCCTGTTCGGCAGCTACATCACCCACGCCTTCTTCGGCGTGCCGCTGTGGCTGGCGCTGATCTCGCTGCCGCTGATCTTCGTGCTGACCATCATCTGCACGAACTCCATGGCGCTCACTTCGTGGACCCCCACGGGCTCGTTGTCCAAGATCACTCAGTTCACGATGGGTGCGCTGGACCGCAGCAACCCTGGCTCCAACCTGCTGCCCGCCGGCATGACGGCCGAGATCGCCTCCAACGCGGCCAACCTGCTGTCCGACATTAAGCCCGGCTACATGCTTGGCGGCAAGCCACGCCACCAGGCCATCGGCCATGTCATCGGAAACCTCGCGGGCGTGCTGGTCTGCGTGCCGTTGTTCTTCCTGCTGTTCCTACAGCCCGACGCCAATGGAGTGCGCAGCGCGGCCACCATCGTGTCCGACCAGTTCGCAATGCCCGCGGCCCTGCAGTGGAAGGGCGTGGCCGAGATCATCGCCAAGGGTCTGAAGGGTCTGCCGACCTCGGCCCTGATCTCCATGGCCGTCGCCGCGTTTGCCGCCCTGGCCATGGAAGTGGCCCGCATCGTCACCAAGGGCCGCTTCGGCCTGTCGGCCGTGGCCGTGGGCCTGGGTGTCACGTTGCCGCCCGAGTCAACCTTCGCCATGTTCGTCGGCGCGCTGATCTTCTGGCTCATGGCCAAGAAGCACAAGCAGGCCGGCACCCAAGGCCACCGCGTCTGGGTCGAAGGTATGGAGCCCATCTGCGCCGGCCTGATCTCCGGCGCCGCGCTGATGGGTATCGGCAACGCCATCATCAACGTGCTGATCTAATGCGCACCCGCCGACCGTAGCTCAACCGGATAGAGCACCCGCCTTCTAAGCGGGCGGTTACAGGTTCGATTCCTGTCGGTCGGGCCATTCACAGGCGCCCGGCCCAGCTGACTCAGGCCAGCCGGGCCAGCATCGTCGCTTCGGTTGCTTCGTCCCATGCCAACGGGTAGAGGCTGCGCGCCGAACCCAGCGACTCGGGGTGGCCGCCCCAGAGCGAGATCTGCTCACGCACGGTGGCGAAGTCGATGCTCATCAGCACGGCTGGTGCATTCACGCGCGGGTTGTTGCGGGCGGCGGTGAAGGGCACCAGGCCCAGGCAGCGGCGATAAAAGCCCACGTGGCGCGGATTGACCTCGATGACCAGGCGGTCGCAGCGCGCGCGCCGGTGAGCGTGCAGATAGCCGAGGTGAAAGATCTGGGCCAGCACGCGCTTGGCGTCGTGGGAATGCTTGTCCACTGCCAGGCCGCCGAACTCGCTGAGCTTCACGCCTTGTGCGCGCCAGTCATTCAGTTCGGCCGCGAACAGCAGGTCGGCGTGCAAGCCGCCCGCGCCATCGAAGCGCACCGACAGCGTGCCGACGATGCTGTCACCGTCTCGTGCCGTGCAGACGACGTCGCCGGACTCGTTGCGGCTGCTGTAGCGCTCGCGCGTCACTGCCAGGCCGCGGTCGCTGTAGCGGCGCTCGACGAGGTCGAGCGCATCGCCGTCCAGGCCGCCGAAACCACTGTCCAGCGCCAACGGTTCGCGGTCGAAGGGTTGCGATGGCGAACCGCGCCTTGCTTCATAGACCGGGATCATGGTGTGAATCCTCATCGTTCAACTGCGCGAGGCGCGACTCTATGGGTCGCAGGCCGTGCTTTTCTGCCCCCTCACAGACCGATACACCGGACCCGAGCAGTCCATGAGATTTCTCACGCCAGGCCGCCCAGCCCATGGGGCGTTGTCCTACGAGACCTGGCGTCGCCCGGCCTGCCGTCCTACACCGGGCTGCCGCGCACCCCGCTACATTGGTGTCGGGCCAAGGCCCCCTGCTGTTCCTCCCTGAGCAGGCGTCCTCCGCGACAACGGAGGACGGATTTCGACCCCGGCCTCGCGCCGGGGTTTTTTTTGGGTGCGCCCGGCAGGGCGCCGGATGCGGACTCGCACGTCCGGTGGTGTGAGAGGGCTGAGGGGGTGACCCTGACCCCGCTCAATCTGACGCATCCTTATGCGTCCCTAACACCGCCGTGAGCACAGTGGAGGCTTCTCCACCACCTGTGCTCCGTATGGACATCCTGCTTTCCCTGGCCTCCCACCCGTGGCTGACGGTGCTTGCCGTCGTCGTGTTGCTGGCGCTGGTCTTGTACGAGCGCACCCTGCGCCTGTTCGGCTTCGTCATCGTGCCGGACGACTCCATCGGCACCCTCACCAAGGGCTTCGTGCTGTTCGGCCGCCACCGCGAGCTGCCGCCTGGCCGCATCGTGGCGCTGTACGGCGAGGCCGGCCTGCAGGCCGACACGCTGGCACCCGGCCTGCACCTGGGCCTGTGGCCCTGGCAGTACCAGGTCGAGCTGGTCAAGTTCACCGTCATCCCGGATGACGCCATTGGCGTCGTCGAGGCCTGCGACGGCCTGCCACTGCCGGACGGCCGCGTGCTGGCTCACCATGTCGACTGCGACAACTTTCAGGACGCCCGCGCCTTCCTCGCCGCGGGAGAGCGCGGCCTGCAGATGACGGTCGTGCCTCCGGGTGCGTGGCGCATTAACACATCGGCGGCGCGGTGGCCTGCGACAGCTTCCAGGATGCCCGCGCCTTCATGGCCGGCGGTGGCGAGCGCGGCCCGCAGATGACAGTCATTCCTCAAGGCAAGTACCGCATCAACCCACGCCTGTTCAAGGTCGTGCAGGTGCCGGTGACCGACGTGCCCGACAACAAGGTCGGCATCGTGACGACGCGCGAGGGCGCGTCGCTGACCACCGGCGAGATAGCCGGCCCCGAGGTGCCCGGCCACAACCTGTTCCAGGAGCCGCAGGCCTTCGTCAACGCGGGTGGCACCAAGGGCCTGCAGGAGCAGGTGCTGCTGGCTGGCCGCTACTTCATCAACCCGATGTTCGCCACTGTCGAGATCATTGACATGACCGAGGTGCCCATCGCGTCGGTGGGCGTGGTCGTCGCCTTCGTCGGCCATGTCGGCGTGGACGTGACGGGCGAGGGCTTCCGTCACGCCAATATGGTTCGCCGCGGCGAGAAGGGAGTGTGGGTGGACGTGCTGGACCCCGGCAAGTACGCCATCAACACCTACACCCACAAGGTGCGCGTGGTGCCCACGGCCAACGTGGTGCTGAACTGGGCTACCGGTAAGACCGAGGCCCACAAGCTGGACGCTAACTTGTCCACCATCACCGTGCGCTCGGCGGACGGCTTCACCTTCAACCTGGACGTGAGCCAGATCATCCACATCCCGCGCAACGACGCACCCAAGGTCATCGCCCGCTTCGGCAGCATGGAGGCCCTCGTCACCCAGGTGCTGGAGCCCACCATCGGCAACTACTTCCGCAACGCCGCGCAGGACTCGGACGTCATCGACTTCCTGAAGAAGCGCAGCGAGCGCCAGGCCGACGCCAAGGCTGCCATCGCGGCGGCGCTGCGGGCCTACGACGTAGGTGCCGTCGAGACGCTGATCGGCGACATCGTGCCGCCTGCGGAGCTGATGAAGACGCTGACCGACCGCAAGTTGGCCGAGCAGGAGAAAGTCACCTTCACCACGCAGATGGAGGCGCAGGGCGTGCGCCAGCAGCTGGAGCAGGCCACGGCCCTGGCGCGCACGCAGGCCCAGGTGGTGGATGCTGAGCGCAAGGTGGCCATAGCCGAGTTCAGTGCCCAGGCCGCGGTGAAGACGGCCGACGGCGCGGCACGCTCCAAGAAGATCACTGCCGAGGCGGATGCCGAGGTCACGCGCGTCACCGGCCAGGCCGAAGCCGGCCGCACGCTGGCCATAGGCGAGGCCGAGGCCGAGGTCATCCGCCAGAAAATCGGCTCTATGGAGTCGGGCAACTACGCCGTCGTGCAAGTGGCGCAGGCGCTGGCTGGTGCGGGCGTGCAACTGGTACCTGAGGTGGTGGTGAGTGGTAGCCAGGGCGGTGGCCAGGGCGGCACGCTGGTAGACGTGCTGCTGGCGGGGCTTGTGAAGGACCGCCTGGCCAGGCCGCAGCCGGAGGCCGTCGTGGCCGCCACCTAAACTGCGCGCCCGATGCTGCCCCGTCCTCTCATCCAGTTCCTGCCCTGGATCGCCACCGGCTCGCTGATGGCGCTGGCCTGGGTGGGCTGGCAGCTTCGCGGCGCCTGGGAGGGGCTGCGCGCGGCACAGCGGGCGGCCCAGCTGGAACGCGCGCTGCGCGAGTTCGGCGACCTGATGCGCGACGCTGACCGGCCTGAGGTCCATGCCCACGAGCTGCTGCTGGCGCTGTCGGCTGTGGCCGGCATGCCGGCGGCCGCTCTGCTGCGGCCGTCCTGCGGCGAGGCCGACATCGTGCTGGGCGAGCCCGATGCCAATGCGCTCGCCGGCCTGCAGTTGTGCGCCGAAAGCGGTCGCGCGCTCGGCCCCGGCACCGCCCACCACGCCGGAGAGCCCGATCTCTACATGCCGCTGCGCGGTCGTGACGCCGCGCTCGGTGCCGTCACGCTGCGCGGCCTGGGCGACCAGGCCCTGCCGGCCGACCACCTCGCCCACGCCCAGGCCCTGTGCGACCAGATGGGCTTGGCCCTGCAGCGCCGCTGCGTGCAGGACCAGGCCCGCCGCGCCGGCGAACTGGCCGAGACCCAGTCCACCCGCAACGCCATGCTGGCCGCCATCTCGCACGACTACCGCACGCCGCTGGCCACCATCATGGGCTCCGCCTCAGCGCTGCAGACCCAGGATGAGCGTCTCACGCCCGCCCAGCGCCGGGAGCTGGCCGGCCGCATCGTCGATGAGACGGCCCGCCTCGTGCGCCTGACCGACAACACGCTGCAGCTCGCCCGCCTGGGAGCGCCCGGCGTGGCGCTGCGCTGCGACTTGGAGTCGGCCGAGGAAATCGTCGGCGCCACGCTGCGCCGCGTGCGCCGCCGGCCGGACGGTGCGCGTGTGAAGTCGCGCGTCGAGCCGGCGCTGCAACTGCTGTGGTGCGATGCAGCCCTGATGTCGCAGCTGCTGGACAACCTTGTCGACAACGCCCTGAAGTACAGCCCGGCCGAGGCAATGGTCGAGCTGGTGGTGCGCCGCGTCGGCGGCGAGGCCTTGTTCGCAGTGCGCGACCGCGGCCCGGGCATCGCACCGGCCTGGCGCGACCGTGTCTTCGATGCCTTCCAGCGTGGTGACCTGGCCGCTTTTTCCCAGCGCCCGGCCGGCGCCGGCGTGGGCCTGGCCGTGTGCCGCGCGATTGCCGATGCGCACGGAGGGGGCTTGAGCCTGCGCTCGCGTGGCCACGGCGGTTGCAGCTTCGAGTTCCGTCTGCCGCTGCGCGCGGCGCCCGGGCTGGCGGACGCTGCTGCATGAAGCTTCTGCTCGTCGAGGATGACCGCGAACTGCGCATGACGCTGCGCGAGGCGCTGGCCGTCGAGGGCTACGAAGTGCTGGCCGCCGCCAGCCTGGCCGATGCCATGGCCCAGCTCGCCCACGCCGGCCACCTCGACGCCGTGCTGCTCGACCTCGGCCTGCCCGATGGCGACGGCGAAGAACTGCTGCAGGCGCTGCGCCGCGAGCGCGCGACGCCGCTCATCGTCATCTCGGCGCGCCATGTGGAGGGCCAGAAGATCCGCCTGCTCGACGCAGGCGCTGACGACTACCTCGTCGCCCACTGAGTTCAAGCTGCTGGCCCGCCTCGTGCGGCAGGCCGGCCAGGTTGTCACCCACCGCCGCTTGCTGGCCGATGTCTGGGGCGCCGATGCGACCGAGCAGACGCACTACCTGCGCCTCTACATGGGGCAGCTGCGCGCCAAGCTCGAAGCCGACCCCGGCGAGCCTAGCGTGCTGCTGACCGAGCCGGGCGTGGGCTACCGGATTGCGGAGTCGGGCTGACCGTTGCGTGAGCCGGCATGCCGGTGTCGGGCTGCCGGAGCCGCCTGCAGCCTTCAGCGCGGTGTCCTGCGGGGCGTCCTCTCCCCAGCGAGCAGTTGCACGAACGCCAGCGCGAACGCATGTACGTCACCCGGCCAGCGGGCGCTGATGTAATTGCTGTCGCGCAGGACGAACCCGCGGCCGAGGTGCCGGGGCGTGTCGCGCAGCAGCGCCGGCGGGCCGACTTGGAAGTCTTCGCGCCGGGCGAGGGCGGCTTCGACCTCGGTCTGCAGCGGCGTCGGGTAGGTGCGGCAATAGCGGCCCAGCCAGGCGGCCGTCATCAGCCAGGCAGTCAGCTCCAGCTGGCGAGTCAGGCCGGTGGTGCGCCGGCCGTGCAGCACCGAGCGGCCGTCCGCACGGCGTGACCGAGCCGCCAGCAGCACGCCGTGGCAGATCGCTGCAACCGGCTTGTCGGCTGCGAATTGCGTCGCGACGAGGGCTTGCAGTGCGGTGGATTCGAGGTAGACCTTCATGCCCGGCGCATGGCCACCGGGCAGCAGTAGCGCGTCGACATCCGTGGCGTTGAGGTCAGCGTAGCGGGTTGGGTGCCGGAAGGCTTCGCTCGCGGCCATCGCTGCATGCGCCGCGACGGCCGGCGCGGCGGCGCGCAGCAGCGGCGCCCACAGGCTGAGGTCGCGGCCATCGAGCACGCGCGGGTCGGCCCGGGCCGGGCAGCCATCGGGCGTCGCGAAGTGGATGGTGTGGCCGTGCTCACTCAGCAACTGCCACGGGATGGCGGTTTCGGTCGGGTCGTAGCCCTCGGAGGGCAGCGGCAGAAGGATGTGGGCCATTGCATCAATCTTAGGCAGGCGCTGGCAGTGCGGCGCCGACCCTGCTAGTCTGCCGGCCGCCACGGGTGGCGCAGCAGGAGCAGGCATGGCGGAGTTGACGGTCAACGGCAAGCGGGCGCAGTTCGAGGCGGAAGCCGACACGCCGCTGCTCTGGGTGCTGCGTGAGCAGCTCAGCCTGACAGGCACCAAATACGGCTGTGGTGTCGCCCAGTGTGGCGCCTGCACGGTGCACATCGACGACGCGCCGGTGCGGTCGTGCGTGATGCCGGCCTCGGCGCTGACGGCCGCGCAGAAGATCACGACCATCGAGGGCCTGGCGCCGAACGCTTCGCACCCGCTGCAGAAGGCCTGGGACGCACTGGACGTGCCGCAATGCGGCTTCTGCCAGAGCGGCATGCTGATGGCCGCAGCGGCGCTGCTGAAGAGCAAACCGAAGCCCACGGACGCGGACATCGATGCGGCCGTGACCAACATCTGCCGTTGCGGCACCTACAACCGCGTGCGCGCCGCCATTCACCTGGCGGCCGGGCAGGTGCAGCGCAAGCAGATTCCCATCGTCATCGAGGGAGGCCAGGCATGAGCGCCGCCATCCTCTCGCGCAGGTCGTTCCTGCACGCCACCTCGGCCACGGCCTGCGGGCTGATGGTGGGCTTCCACGTGCCTGGACTGGCCCAGACCGACGCGCCGCCGGAACTCAACGCCTGGGTGCAGATCCTGCCGGACGAAACGGTTGTCATCCGCATTGCACGTTCGGAGATGGGGCAGGGCACGCTGACCGGGCTGGCCCAGCTCGTCGCGGAGGAGCTGGACTGCGACTGGGCCCGCGTGAAGACCGAGTACCCGACCCCGGGCCAGAACCTGGCGCGCAACCGCGCCTGGGGCAGCATGAGCACCGGCGGCAGCCGCGGTGTGCGCGAGTCGCACGAGTACGTGCGCAAGGGCGGTGCGCTGGCGCGGGCACTGCTCGTGCAGGCCGCAGCCAACCAGTGGGGCGTGCAGGTGCAGACCTGCGACACCGCGGCCGGCCAAGTGGTCCATGCCGCCAGCGGCCGACGCATGGGCTACGGCCACCTCGCGGCCGAAGCGGCCAAGCTGGCGGTGCCCGACAACATCACGCTGAAGGACGCCAAGGACTGGAAGATCGCCGGCCGGCCGATCAAGCGGCTGGACACCCGCCCCAAGCTTGACGGCTCCCAGGTCTACGGCATGGACCTGAAGCTGCCGGGCATGCTGAACGCTGCCATCAAGGACTGCCCGGTCTTTGGCGGCAGGCTCAAGAGCTTCGACGCGGCGGCCATCGAGGGCCGGCCCGGCGTGAAAAAGGTGGTCAGGGTCGGCGACACGGCCGTGGCCGTGGTGGCCGACACCTGGTGGCGCGCCAAGACCGCACTGGACGCCCTGCCTATTGTCTGGGACGAGGGCCCCAACGCCAAGCTCAGCAGTGCCGATGTGGCCGCGACCTTGAAGGCCGGCCTCGACGCCGCAGACGCCGCCGTCGGCAGCACGCAGGGCGACGTGGCCGCGGCGCTGGCGGGTGCGGCCCGCAAGGTCGAGGCCGTCTACAGTGCGCCGCACCAGAACCACGCGACGATGGAGGTGATGAATGCGACAGCCCTCATCACGCCTGCAAAGCCCGGGACGCCCGAGCGCTGCGAGGTCTGGACGCCCACACAGAACGGTGAGGCTGCGCTGGCCGCTGCGGCCGAGTCATCCGGGCTACCGCCGTCGCAATGCGAGGTCTACAAGCTGCACCTGGGGGGCGGCTTCGGCCGACGCGGCGCCGTGCACGACTGGGTGCGCCAGGCGGTGTCCATCGCCCGGGAGCTGCCGGGCACGCCGGTCAAGCTGATCTGGAGCCGAGAGGAGGACATGACGCACGGCCGCTACCACCCGGTCACTCAGTGCAAGCTGACGGCGGGGCTGGACGCTGCAGGCAAGCTGACGGCCCTGCATATGCGCATTTCGGGCCAGAGCATCATCGCGGGCCTCTTTCCGCAGAACATCAAGGACGGGAAGGACCCGGTCGTCTTCCAGGGCCTGAACGCCGGAGGTGCCGAAGGTGCGCTGGGCTATGCCGTGCCGCACCTGCTGGTCGACCACGCGATGCGCAACCCGCCGGTGCCTCCGGGCTTCTGGCGTGGCGTGAACCTGAACCAGAACGCGATCTACCTGGAGTGCTTCGTCGACGAAGTGGCACACGCCGCGAAGCGCGACCCGCTGGCGTTGCGCCGTGAACTGCTGGCCGGCTCGCCCAAGCACCTGGCGGTGCTGAACGCGGTGGCTGCCAAGGCCGGCTGGGGCAAGCCGCGCGCCAAGGGCAGGGCGCTGGGCCTGGCGCAGATCATGGGCTTCGGCAGCTACGTGGCGGCCTGTGCCGAGGTGTCGGTTTCCAAGAAGGGCGAGCTGAAGATCCACCGCATCGTGGCCGCCACCGACCCCGGCCATGCCGTCAACCCGCAGCAGATCGCGGCGCAAGTGGAGGGCAGCTTCGTCTACGGCTTGTCGGCGGCGCTGTTCGGCGAAATCACGATCAAGGACGGCCGCGTGGAGCAGCAGAACTTCGACAGCTACCCGGTCGTGAAGATGGAGCACATGCCGGTCGTCGAGACAATCTGCATGCCGTCGGGCGGCTTCTGGGGCGGCGTGGGCGAGCCGACGATCGCGGTGGCGGCGCCGGCGGTGTTGAACGCCATCTTCGCGGCGACGGGCAAGCGCATCCGCGAGCTGCCGCTGAAGAACCAACTGGCCTGATGCGTGCGCTGGCGGTCCTGCTGCTCGTGGTGGCCGGTGCGCAAGCCGAGCCCGGCGACGTCGACCGTGGCCGGGCTTTGCTCGCCGACCGCACGAAGAGCCTGTGCCTGCTGTGCCACTCGCTGACGGCGGCCGGCGATGCCAACGAAGGCAATCTGGCGCCGCCGCTGGCGGGCGTGACCCGGCGGCTGACGGCCGCGGGGCTGCGCGACCGCATCGCTGACATGCGCCGCTTCAACCCGGCCACCGTCATGCCGCCGTTCCGTTCGACGGATGGCCTGCGCGACGTGGCGCCGGCGTGGGCGGGCAGGCCGGCCCTGACCGAGCAGCAGCTCGACGACCTCGTGGCCTATCTGGTCACGCTGCCCAGGTGATGAAGCGGCGCGAGTTCGTGCTCGGCGCGTCCGCGCTGGCCACCTTGCCCGAGGCGCGCGCCACCGATGCCGCCATGCGCGCGGCCATCCTCGCCTGGGCCGGCCATGAGCCGCCGGCGGGCGTGTTGAAGATCGACATCTCCGAGCTGGTGGAGAACGGCAATGCGGTGCCGGTCCGCGTCGTGGCCGGCGAACCCGTCGCGGGCCTGGCCTTGTTCACGCCGCTGAACCCCGAACCGGAGGTCGCACACGTCGAGTTTGGCGCGGCTGCCGCGAGGCCGGAGTTCAGCACCCGCATGCGGCTCGCGCGCAGCCAACGCATCGTCGCTGTGGCCCGGGCGGCGGACGGGCGCTGCTGGCAGACGGGCGTGGACGTCATCGTCACGCTGGCGGCTTGTGTGGAGCCTTGAAATGATGGCCACCCCACGCTCGCTCCGCTCACTGCCCCCCAAAGGGGCGTCAACACCCTTGGGTCGGCCCGGCGGTCATTGATGGCCACCCGCGCCGTCATCACCCTGCCTGCGGCCATCAAGGCCGGCGAAGCCTTTGAGGTGCGCGTGACCGTGGCCCATGCGATGGAGACCGGTTACCGCAGCAGCGACGAAGGCGCCCGGCTGCTGCGCGACCTGGTGCGCCGCTTTGAATGCCGGCTCGATGGCGAGCTGGTGGTCGCGGCCGATTTGTTCGCGGCCGTGTCGGCCAATCCCTACCTGGCCTTCTGGCTGCGTGCGCAGAAGTCCGGCGAGTTGAGCTTTGTCTGGCTTGGCGACAACGGCTTCGAGCACCGCGAGACGCGTGCGCTGAACGTCGCATGAAGACCGCCTGGCTGCTGCTTGCCGTGGCGCTGACAGTCCCTGCGGCCGAACCCGGTCCGCGCCGCTCCGGCCGCGACACGATGAGCCCGGCGCTGCAGGCGCTGCAGGCCGACGACAGCCAGCACCCCGCGCAACTGGCCCTCGCGCTGGGCCGCGAGCTGTGGAGTGCCGGCGCCAGGTCCTGCGCCAACTGCCATGGCGAGCCCGCAACGCTGCGCGGCGCGGCGACGCGCTACCCGGCCTTCGACGCCGGTCTCATCGACCTGCCTGGCCGCATCCAGCGCTGCCGCGTGCGCCACCAGCAGCAGCCTGCCTGGGCGCCAGAGTCCGAGCCGCTGCTGGCGCTGGCGGCCCTGGTCGCACGGCAGTCGCGCGGCCTGCCGCTGGCGCCGCCGCACGGGCCGGAGCTGGATACGGCGGCCAGCCAGGGTCGCACGCTGTACATGACCCGCATCGGCGCGCTGAACCTGTCCTGCGCGCAATGCCACGACGAGCGCGCTGGTCAGCGCCTGGGCGGCAGCCTGATCCCGCAGGCGCAGGTCGACGACTACCCTGTCTACCGGCTGGAGTGGCAGGCACTGGGCAGCCTGCAGCGCCGCCTGCGCGGCTGCCTGAGCGGCGTGCGTGCGCGGATATGGGATTGGGACAGCGACGAGCTGATGGCGCTGCAGGCCTATCTCGCGCGCCGCTCTGCCGGCATGCCCGTGCAGCCGCCGGGTGTGCGTCCATGATCCAGATCAAATCAAGCGCAACTGGACTTCAGACCTGTCACCTGCATCGGCTTCTCCCGATTGAGGACGCGGCCTGAGTCGTCCCTAACAAGGAGGGTGACTGCAGGAGGTGCCGCTTCCTAGGATGGCCTCGCCCTGTGTCCACGGGGAGGAGACCAGGGTGCACAAGCAGCTGAGGCGAGGTCGCTGATGGCGCAGTACGCGGCGATCCGTGCGGTGGGCGAAAGCGTGCTGGAACTGATGCGCGAGGCCTGCCCCGTGGCTGACTTGCAGCTGGGCGCGTCGCCCAAATTCGAGCTGGCGTCTCTTGGCAGCCTGACGGACGGCCAGGCTGCGCCGGCCGAGGGCTTCTACCTCGTGCTGTGGCGCGTGGGCATTGGCGGCTCGCCGCGCAACCTGCCGCCGCGGCGCGGGCGTGACGGCCGGCTATACAAGCCCTCATTGCCGGTGGACCTGTACTTCCTGATGCTGCCCGTCTCGCCCACGGCCGACAAGCAGACGCAGATGCTGGGCTGGGCGCTGGCCTTCCTGCACCAGTTGCCAGCGCTCGGCGGCGAGGTCATCAACCGCTACACCAAGGGCAGCCCAGCGGTCTTTCAGCCCGAAGAGAGCGTCGTGCTCATCGCCGATCCGCTGGGCACGGTGGACTACCTGTCACTGTGGGACCGGGTCAAGACCGGCTTCCAGGCCGGCATGACCTATGTGGCCCGCATGGTGCTGTTGGACATCGACCAGCCCGAGCCCGGTGGCGCGCCGGTCGTGGAGCGCCGCTTCGGCCTGGGCGCGGGAGGGCAGGGCTGATGCTTGCGCCGCAATTCAAACCCTTGGATGAACTGCAGCTGCCCGCGGGCGATGCACTCAGCTTCGTCGATAGCGCGACCAGCGAAGCCGTGGTGTCCGGCTTGCGCTGCAGCCTGGTGCTGCGCCGTGGCGGCAAGCTGCTGGGCCGCGCGGTGGTCACGCCCGGTGGCGCCCACCACTGGCCCGAGCTGTCCGAGCGCTGGCGTGACCCCGCCGCACCGGTGTTCGCCGACGTGCTGGTACAGGACGAGCTGGAGCGCTTCCTGCCGCTGAGCCTGCCCTGGCCGCTGCCCGCTGCGCCGGTGGGACAGATCGAAGGTGGCCTCGTCATCGGCAGCTCGCGGCTGCTGCGCGTGAGCCTGCTCAGCGCGCCCGCCCGCCGTGCGCCGCCCGGCCTGGGCAGCGTCTACGGCCTGCTCGTCTGGCAGCTCAGCGCCAGGCCGCTGGCCTGGGCGCGCGTCAGCCTCACCGATGGCGATGGCCGCGTGCATGACGGCGGTAGCGACGCCGAAGGCCGGCTCACGCTGCATCTGCCGCTGGCCCGCCCTCAGCGTACCGGCAGCCCGCCCGTGCCGGCGTCACAGCTGCATGTGTTCTTCGATCCCGCGCTGGCCGCCGCGGCGCTGCGCCTGGGTGCGCCCGACGTGCTGGCCTTTGCCGCCCAACCTGAGGTGCTGGCCCTGGCCCGCGCCGGCGAGGGCACGGCCTATGTGCCCGCGGCTCTGCAGGCCGGCGAGCCGCTGGTGCTGGCCACCCTGGATCTGCCGCCAGCGCAGCGTGAACTGCGCCTGGTTCCCTTGTGAAACCCACCAACCCGCCAAGCCCCGTTGATCCCTGCCCAAGAAGGAGACCGTCATGCCCGAATATCTAGCGCCCGGTGTATTCGTCGAGGAGGTCTCCTTCCGATCGAAGTCCATCGAGGGCGTCTCCACGACGACGACCGGCTTCATCGGCCCCTGCCGCTACGGGTCGGTGACCGATGCACCGGACATCCTCACCAGCCTCACCGAGTTTGAGCGCAGCTTCGGTGACGGCAACCCGCTCGCCTTCGGCGCGGACGGCTCGACGCTGGGCGCCAACTACCTGGCGCATGCGGTGCGCAGCTTCTTCGAGGAAGGCGGCAAGCGTCTCTACGTGAGCCGGGCTTTCCGCCCGCGCAGCGGCAACTACCCGTCCGACCTGGGCGCTGCCTTCGGCGCGGCGCCCTATGCCGACGGCCATGGCCGGTTGCTGGCCGGTGCTGCGCCGGACCAGCTCCGCATCGTCGCGCGCTACCCCGGCGCGATGGGCAACTTGCAGCTGCGCTTCGGTGTCAAGCTGGGCCCCAACGTGCTTGGCGCCTTGCCGGACCCGGGCGGTGGCGGTGGCCTCGTCGCGACGCTGGCCAACCTGGCCGATGGCGACGTAGTCTGGATCACGACCGCGGGCGCGCATTTGGTGACACCGGCGACGGGCGCCAACCCGCCGGCAGCGGTGCGTGGCATCGCCGACCTGCCGCTGTACGTCGCCCGCAAGAGCGTGGCTGGCGTGTGGAGCTTCACGGCCGGCGTGAAGCCCGATGCGGCCGCGCCCGCCGCCACAACATTCACGCTGGCGGACTTCGCGCTCAACCTTGCCGCGGGCAGTGGCGACGCGATCCGCCCGGCCACGCTGAGCATCGAGGTGCTGACCGCCGACGGCCGCTCGCTGGGCGCTTGGAGCGGCCTGCCGCTGGAGCCCGCGCACAAGACTGCCGGCGTGCCGGACGGCATCTTCGACCTGTTCTCGCTGAGCGGCCCCAGCAGTGCCGGCCTGTCCATCGTTCTGCTCAACGGCAGCGCCGCTGGTGCGAACACCATCGACAACGGCAGCGACCTGCTGAAGGCGCTGGATGCGCTGGGCGACGGGCTGGACTTGAAGATCACGCAGATCGAATGGGACGACGCCGGTCGGGACGAGCTGGCATCGCTGCGGCGCAAGTTCGAGCGCGGCATGCAAGCCACAGCCTGGCTCGCGGGCGGCAACGACGGCCTGCTGCCCGGCCGCGCTGAGTACGAAGGGCGCGCCGACCCGACGCAGGACTACGCCACCGGCCTTAAGCAGTTCGAGTCCATCGAAGACATCTCCATCGTCGCGGCGCCCGGCTCTACCTGGCGCGCTGCCGACCGGCCCGACGATGTGGCCGCCGTCACAAACCTGCTTATTGGCCATGCCGAGCGCATGCGTTACCGCATCGCCGTGCTGGATTCTCACGAGGGCATGAAGATCGCCGACGTCCGCAAGCTCAAGGCCAAGCTGGACAGCAAGTACGCGGCGCTTTACTACCCGTGGGTCACGGTGTTCGACGGCATCACCCGCCAGCCGCTCAACCTGCCGCCCTCGGGCTTCGTTGCTGGCATTTACGCACGCAATGACACCGAGCGTGCCGTCTACAAGGCGCCCGCCAACGAGGTGGTGCGCGGGGCCATCGGCTTCGAGACGCTGATCAACACCGCCCAGCAGGAGGTGCTCAACCCCGAGGGCATCAACTGCTTCCGTTTCTTCGAGGGCCGTGGCAACCGGCTGTGGGGCGCACGCACCATCAGCTCTGACCCCGAGTGGAAGTACGTCAACCTGCGGCGCTACTTCGCCTACCTGGAGCGCAGCATCGACAAGGGCACGCAGTGGGCCGTTTTCGAGCCCAACGGCGAGGCGCTGTGGGCCAACGTAAGGGCCACGATCCGCGACTTCCTGATGAACGAGTGGGCCAACGGCGCGCTGCTTGGCGATAAGCCAGAGAAGGCCTTTTTCGTGCGCTGCGACCGCTCGACGATGACGCAGAACGACCTCGACAACGGCCGCCTTGTCTGCCTGATCGGTGTCGCCCCGCTGCGCCCCGCCGAGTTCGTCATCTTCCGTATCGGCCAGTGGACCGCCGATCAGAAGGCATGAAACGCCTTCTTCCAAAAGTCTTGATGCCAGGAGCACACCATGGCCGTCGTTCGTGATCGCCCCTATGTTCAGTTCAACTTCCACGTCAACCTTGGCGACGGAGTGACCAACACGCCCCAGGCCGGCTTCCAGGAAGTCAGCGGCATCGGCATGGAAGTCACCATCACCGAGTACCGCCCTGGCAACTACGCCTTCAACAACGTCATCAAGACGGCTGGCCTCAACAAGGCCACCGATGTGACGATGAAGCGCGGCGTCATCGGCTCGCTGGACCTCTACAAGTGGCTGGACGATGTGCGCAACGGCGCCAACAACGGCCTGCGCACCGTCACCGTCGAGTTGAAGAGCGAGGACCGCACACAGACGGTGCAGACCTGGCGCCTCATCAATGCGCGGATCATGAAGCACACGTCAGGGCCCTTCAACGCGAAGGGCACGGACGTGGCCATGGAAGAGCTGACGCTGTCGTACGAGCGGCTGGAGATGGAGTGATCCATGGCGGTCGGGGTGCGCATCGTCGATGACCCGACGCCCACCGGCGACGGCATGCCTGTCATGGACGTGCCGGTCTTCGTCGGCTTTGCGGCCAGGGGCCCGCTGCACCGGCCGGTGGCGCTGGACAGCGCCACTGTCTATGGCGAAGTTTTCGGCGGCGTGCTGGATCTCGTCCAGGCGGGCGACGACCCCTCCGACCGTCTGGTGGCCCACCTGCCCGCGGCGGTGGAGGCCTTCTTCGCCGGCGGCGGCCGGCGCTGCCATGTGATCCGCATTGCGGCCGACTCGGCCTCGGCGGCGCGCTTCACGGTGCCAGGCCTTCGCCTTGTCACGCACGCCGGCGTGCAGTGGCAGATGAGCGGCAGCGATTTCGAGCTGCGTGCCAACAGCCCTGGCGACTGGGCCGACCGGCTGGCGCTGTCTGCCCGGCTGCGCAGCCAGTCCTTGCATGGCGGCGACCGCGTGCAGCCCGGCGACGTGCTGAGGGCACGCCGGCCCGCCAGCCCCAACGCGGAGGCGTGGAAGCGCATGCGAACGGGTGGTCTGCTGAGCGCTGCGCTCGGACCGGCCGACTGGGTCTGGCCGCAAGGCGGGGCGGCCAACATCGATGCCAGCAACTGGCTCATCGAGCGCATCCAGGTCGACTTGGCGGTGCGCGAGCCGGGCCAGCAAACACGGCACCTGCTGGCCTGCGGCCTCGCCCCGGGTGCCGCCAACCAGCCCTGGTGGGCCGCCGATGCCAACGGGCTCTACGATGCCGGTGCCGAGCTGACCGGGTGGCCGCTGGCCGGCCTCGGTGGCAGCGAGCCGACCGGCGACTGGATGCTGCTGCCCGTGGGCATGACGGACGAGTTCACGAGTTGGCAGCTGGCCCGCCCGGATGGCCGCGACGCGATCGCGCGCAATGGGTTGGACGTCTTCGATGCTGGCCTTTTCCTCGACCCCGAATGGCGCCCCGGCCTGCGTGGCCGCGTGTTGCTGGACTGGGCGGACGAGATGCGGTTCTTCGGCGCAGCGCCGCGCCGGCTCCAAGGCTTGCATGGTGCGCTGGGCCGGGATGACGCCTGCGCCAGCGAGGCCAGTTGGGTGTTGGCGCCCGATGCTGTCCACGCCGGCTGGATCAAGACCGACCCGCTGCCGGGTCGCGACGTCAGCGTGACCACGACGCCTGATCCTGTCTGCACCTGCCCCCCAACGACTTTCGACGACTGCGTGCCGCCCCCGCCGGTGCCGCCGCAGCCGCCGCGCATCGCCTGCCTGCCCGCCGTGCCGGCGTCACCGGCGGTGCTCCCAGCCGACCGCGACTTCACACTTCGGCTGCGGGCCGATGCCGCGGACCATGGCACGTCGCAGCGCCTCGAAGTGCAGCTGGCCGGCCAGCCCGACTTCTCCGATGCGCGCGTAGTGGCCGATGCCGTGCCTGCCGCCGACCTGACGCTTCGCTTGGCTGCCGGTGCCTGGTGGCTGCGTGCCCGTGCCCACCGCGCGGGCCTGACGAGCTGCTGGAGCGACATCGCCGAACTGGATGTGCGCGCCACCGGGTGGCGCGCGCGGTCAAATGGTGCTGCCGTCGACGCCGCCACGCCGGTAAACCGCGCGCTGCTGGCGTTGTGCGCCGCCTCGCGCGAGCATTTCGCTCTGCTGGCGCTGCCGCAGGCCTGGGGGGCGGACACCATCGCGCCGCACGTCGACGCGCTGCGCGCCGAAAGCCAGCTTGTCGACACGGCCCAGACAGGCAGTGCCGCGAGCTTTGCGGCCATCCACCACCCCTGGCTGCTGCAGCGCGATGCCGACGATCGCCTGCGCAGCCACCCGCCCACGGGTGCGCTGATGGGCCTGCTGGCCCGCCGCAGCCGGCAGCACGGGGCCTGGGGTGCGCCGGGGGCGGACCCGCTGACAACGGCGCTGCAGCTGGTCGGCGAACTTCAGTCGGCGGATCTGATCGAAACCCTCGGCGCCAATCCGTTGGTCTTGCGTGCAGACGGCATCGCGGCAGTGCGCAGCCAGACCTTGTCGCTGGACGTCGACTGGACCGCCATCGGCGTGCGCCGCCTCTTCATCCTGCTGCGCCGCCTGTGCCGGCGTGAGGGCCAGCGCTTCGTCTTCGAGCCCAATGACCTGACGCTGCGCCGAGGCCTGGAGCGCTCCTTCGACGCACTGTTGCACCGCCTGATGCAGCGCGGCGCCTTTCGCGGTGTGGACGCGAAGTCGTCCTACCTGTTGAAGACGGCCGCGGGCGCGGACGCTGCGCGCGAGATCGAACGCGGTGAATGCAGCCTGCTGATCCAGGTGGCGCCGAGCTACCCGCTGCGCTTCCTCACGCTGCATCTGCGCCGGTCCGGTGAGCAGCTATTGATCGAGGAGCGGTGATGGCCGTCGATGCACAACGCGAGCAATGGCAGCCCTTCTCGACGTTGAACTTCGTCGTCGAGATCCTGCCCGACGGCGACAGCAAGCCGTTGGCCGGCGCAGCGTTCTCGGACTGCGATGGCCTAGAGGTCAGCCAGGAGGTCAAGACGCTGAAGGAGGGCGGCAATCAGAACCGGGTGCACCGCCTGGCCGGCCCGGTCACCTTCGGGCAGCTGACGCTCAAGCGCGGCGTTACGCGCGGCACCGACCTGTGGAAATGGTTCGATCGCAGCCTGGCCAACCCTGCGCTGCGCGCCGGCATCACGATCAGCGTGCTGCGCCACGACAAGAGCGAGTGGGGCCGCTTCGTGCTTTCGCGCTGCCTGCCGATCAAGCTGAAGGCGCCGACCTTGAACGCCCGCGACGGCAATGTGGCTGTCGAGGAGATTCAAGTGGCTTACGAAGCCTTCCGCTGGGAGGACAAGTCGGATGCCTGACATGAGCCCCCCCCTACACGCTGCGCGTGCTTCCCGAGGGGGCGCCGCCAGCAGAGCAGCGAAGCCAGTTCCGCGTCGGCCCCTGGGGGGGCGGCAGCGCTGCGCCTGCCTGGTCAACGCGAACCAGCGGAGGTGTCATGCCTGAGTTGGAAATCCAGCACGCCAAGCTCATCGAGCTGAAGGACGACCTCAGCGATGTGATGCCCGGCGGAAAGACGCTGACCGTGCAGTTCAACCCCGAGTCGCTGAAGCTCTCCTACGCCAACCAGATCAAGGAGCAGCCGAATGCGTCCGGTGGTGGCGGGGGGCATGGCGGCGGCAACCAAAGCCAAGGCAGCGCGGCGCGTCAGTTCGTCGGCACGGGAACGACCAAACTGTCGGTGCAGCTGTGGTTCGACGTCGCGGCGGCGACCAGTGCGCCCTTCATCGTCGACGACGTGCGCCGCATCACGGCCCAGGTGCTGTACTTCATCAAGCCCAAGCCGGCGGCAGCCGGGGCCCGGGACACCTCGCAGCGCACGCCGCCGGGGCTGCGCTTTTCCTGGGGCAACTTTCTGTTCGACGGCATCGTCGAGGGCATGGAGGAAAGCGTGGAGTTCTTCTCCGCCAAGGGCGAGGCGCTGCGCGCCAGCATCACGCTGAACATGATCCAGCAGGAGATCCTGGTGCCCGCCTTCACCGGCGACGGCACAGTGCCGGGCTCGCGGCCGCTGTGGCCGGCGGGCGGTGGGCAGTCGCTGCAGGCATTGCAGGACTCGGCCAAGGCGTCGGGTGCGGCGCCGTCCGCCGGCGGGGCCGGACTCGGGAGCGGTTCGGGCGGCGGCCTCGGCGGTGGTCTGGGTGCGGGCTTCAGCGCCAGCGCCAGCCTTGGCGGCAGTGTCGGTGCGGGTGCCGGCGTGAGCCTGGGTCTCAGCACCGGTGCCGCCTTCCAGAGCGGCGGCTGGCAGGCGGTGGCGCTGGCCAACGGCATCGAGAACCCGCGCGCCATGCCGGCGGGCCAGCTCATTGACCTCTCCGCCACCAAGCCGCGCATCGTCAGCGGTTGAAGGATCAACGTCATGCCTGTTGAGATCCATGAGTTCGAGGTCAGCCCGGTACCCGCACCGTCGCCAGCGCAGCCGGGCGGCGGCGGTGCCCCCGTGGTGGCTCCGGCACCCGAGCCCGATCTTGAGCATCTCGCCCGCGCCCGCCGCATGGCCGTGGCCGTGCGCGAATTGCAGCTCCGCACGTTCTGTCACTAGCCATGCCCGAAGCCTCGCTCCCTCTCAGCAGCGGCCGTCCGACGGTGGCCATCGAAGGCCAGGTTGCGTCCGACCTGGCCGCCGCGCTGATGGCACTGGAGATCCGCGAGCGCATCGACGGCCTGGC
Source organism: Burkholderiales bacterium (assembly GCA_016195825.1). Taxonomy (GTDB): domain Bacteria; phylum Pseudomonadota; class Gammaproteobacteria; order Burkholderiales; family Burkholderiaceae_C; genus Pelomonas. The sequence goes on from JACPYV010000075.1 coordinate 47,653, forward strand.
CCAGGCGCAGCTGTGCTTCGGCAACTGGGGCACGCGCGACGGCGCACCCGGCTACACGCTGTTCGGCCGCGACCGGCTGGAGTTCGGCAAGAAGATCGAGGTCAAGCTGGGCGACGACCTGCTGTTCGCCGGCCGCGTAATGGCGCTGCAAGCCCGCTTCCCCAAGGGTGGCGTCGGCGAGGCCGAGCTGGTCCTGCAGGTGGAAGATCCGTTGCAGGACCTGCGCATGAAGCGCCGCAGCCGCAGCTTCGATCAGGCGTCCTTGGGCGACGCGGCCCAGCGTATCGCCAGCGACCATGGCCTGACGGCACAAGTCGATGCGGACTCGCCCACGTTGCCGCTGCTGGCCCAGATCAACCAGAGTGATCTGGCCTTTCTGCGCGAACAGGCACGCCGCTGCGAGGCTGAGGTCTGGCTGGACGGCACCACCCTGCACCTGGCCGCCCGCAAGCGCCGCGGCGGGGCCACGCTGTCGCTGGACTACGGCGGCAAGCTGATGGGCTTCGACGTGCGCGCCGACCTGGCGCTGCAGCGCACCGAGCTCAGCGTGGCCGGCTGGAGCGTGGCTGACAAGCAGGCCATCAAGGAGACGGCGAACGCGAGCAGCCTGCTGGGCAGCGAGACCGGTGATGGCGAGGCCGGCGCCGCGCTGCTGGAGCAGAAGATCGGCGCACGGCCCGACACCGTGGCCCACCTGCACCCGGGCTCGGCCGACGAGGCTCGCCAACTGGCCGAAGCCTGGCTGCGCCAGATCAACCGCCGCTTCGTCGTGGGCCACGGCATTGCCCAGCCGGATGCGCGACTGCGCTGCGGCGCCAGCGTCGACCTGACCGGCCTCGGGCCGCTGTTCAGCGGCAAGTACAGCCTGGCCGAAGTCACGCACCGCTTCGACATGGCCGAGGGCTTGCGCACCGAGTTCGTGGCCGAACGCCCCTGGATCGGCAGAGCGCCATGAGTCTCTTCGACCTTTCCCCCGCCGAGGCGCTCTACGCCGACCGACACCCCCAAGGCTGGGGCGGTCGCTGGTACGGCTGCCACGTCGCCCAGGTCGTCGACATCGTGGACCCCGACAGCCAGGGGCGCGTGAAGGTCTCTCTGCCCTGGAGCCCGGACGCTGACGGCCAGCGCTACGAAGCCTGGGCGCGCATGGCCACGCTGTTCGCCGGCAAGGACCGCGGCAGCTGGTTCATGCCCGAGGTGGACGACGAGGTGTTGATCGTCTTCCAGGGCGGCGATCCGCGCTGGCCCTTCATCGTCGGCGGCCTGTGGAATGGCCAGGACAGCCCGCCCGAGTCCGCCAGCGCGCAAAACAACCACAAGGTCATCAAGAGCCGCAACGGCGTGGTCATCACCCTCGACGACCAACATGGCCAGGAACGCATCCAGCTCGAAACCCCCGGCGGCTGCAAGCTGACGCTGAAAGATGGGCCCGGCCAGGTCACGCTCGAAGACAGCAACGGCAACAGCATCAAGCTCGAAACGGCGGGCATCACCGTCACTGCGTCCGCCAAGGTCACCGTCAACGCCAGCCAGGTGGCGGTGTCGGCCGGCATGGTCACCGTGGACGCCGGCATGTCGCGCTTCTCCGGCGTCGTGCAGGCCGACACGGTCATCACCAACACCATCATCGCGGCAACCTACACGCCCGGGGCAGGGAACATCCTATGAGTGCCTCGCATGTGCTGCGCTGGGTCGGTGGCAAGAGTTTTGTCTCGGCCCCCGTCGATGGTTCACCGACCTTGCTGCGCTTCGACAGCGACGACTTCATGGATCGCCTGCTGGCCATGCTGGCCGACGCGCCGCAGACGCTGCCCGAGTTCATTGCCCGCCCCGAGTCCTGGCAGCAGCTCGCCGCGCCCACGCCGGCTCCGGCGCTTGAAGCTCCCAAGTCGGCCACGGCCCGCGCGCTGGTACGGCAGCGCTCGCTGCTGGGCTTCAGGCGCCCGACGCTCCCCGCGCCGCCGCCGGCGCAAGAACCCCAGCCCGTGCTCAAGCTCTTCCAGCCCGTGCACCAGCGCTTCTACGTCGCAGCGGCCCACCTGGTCTGCGAGCTGCCCGGCCTGCCTACGCGTACCACCTCCGGTGGCGACCGGAGCGGCATGTTGCTGCGCCGCCTGTTTCCGAGTGGTGGTGAGGCGGCCTTCGTGAAGGCCCCGGGCCAGCCTGGCCGCTGGCATCCCGTGGCCGACCCCCATCAACCCCTGCCGGGCGAGGAGTGGCTGTCCGTTTTCCCGCTGGCCTACCAGACGCCTGACGGCCACCGCCGCAAGCTGCTGGCCGGCCTGGTGCCGGCGGCGCGACACGACGACTTCCGTTTTGCGCCGCAGGTGCCGGCCGCGTTGCCGACCGTGGCGGACGACCTCAAGGCCAGCGCGCGGATGACCTTCATCGCGCCCTGGCAGGGGCTGATCGAGCGTGCGCGGGCAACGCGCGATGCAGCCGGCGGCCCGGTGGCGGATGCACCCTGGACGGACGATTCCGGCGCCCGGGACGACGCGGCCAAGAGCAGCCTGCCCGTGGCCAACGACCAGTTGCAGGAGTCCTCCTGGCGGCTGCTTCAGGACATGAACGAGTGGCTTGCCGCCCACTTGCCCGAGGTGCATGCGCGGTTGGCCGCGGGCTCGACGGGCCGAACCCAGGCCGATGCGCTGCTCAAGCGCCTGGAGGCTGCCGTCTTTGATGCCGCCAAGCGCGGCCAGGCCGATTTCCAGAACGTGTTCTCGCCCAACGTGCTGCCGACGCAACGAGACATCGGCATAGCCACGAACCTGCGTGCCGCGCTGGCAGCCATCTCGCCAGTCTCTAAGACGCTGGATGGCCTGTCCTTCGCGTTCCCGAGCAAGGCGGACGACGGCAGCGATCCCTGGCCAGGCTTCGCTTTCCCTCTGGCCGTGGCCACGCGGGGCGCGGCACTGGAAGGGCCGTTCTGGGCCTGGTCAGCGGTGCCGCCCGATCCGCTCGCCGACAAGCAGGACGAGGCCAACGCGCTGCTGGAACTGCTGCAGGCCGACCTGGAGGCGGCCATCGGCGAGGCCTTCGACGCCGGCATTCTGGGCCGCGCCCGGACCCAGGCGCCGCACGCGGCCCGGCTGGCCGCCGAGCTAGAGGCCACCTTGAAGGCCGACCCCGGCCCGCCGCACTATGTGCTGCGCTTCGTGCACCAGCGCTGCGACTGCGGGCCGCTGCATCCGGCGGTCATGTCCGACCCCAGCGAGGTCTTCGAGTTGGCCGGTTTCTTCGACACCGACGCGCCGCTGCGGCCCATCCGCATCGCGCTGCCCTTCGACACCTCGCCCGGCGGGCTGCGCAAGTTCGGCAAGAACAGCGCCTTCATCATGAGCGACCTGCTGTGCGGCCAGATGAAGCGCGTGCGCCGGCTGGGCTTTGGCGACCTGGTGCTGTCGGTGCTGCCCTGGCCGTTCCATAAGGACTTGTCGGTGCCGGATGGCGGGCCTTGCGGCGGCACCGGCGGCAACAGCTTCGGCACGATCTGCTCGCTGTCGATTCCGATCATCACGATCGTGGCCTTCATCCTGCTGATCGTCATCGCGACGCTGCTGGACCTGATCTTTCGGTGGCTGCCGTTCCTGATGGTGTGCTTCCCGATTCCTGGGTTGAAGGGGAAGAAGCCGTGAGCACGTGTTGGGCTGCTCTTGCGGAGCGTGTGCCTGTCCGGTGCGTCGCCGGTATTGCGCCCGGGCGGGCAGATAACTTCCTTCTGCGGCGCCTGAGGAACGTTACCCCGCCGCCGGGCGGGACTCCCGGCAATGCACCGAGCAGACACGCTCCCCGCGGAGACAACCGAAAAGCAAGCTCGCTGGAGCAAAGCCAATGACCGACGAAGCCGCCCTGTACGGAAAAGGCATCGCCTTCCCGCTGCGCCTCACGCCCGAAGGCCGCCTCGCCTGGAGCGAGGGCGAAGCCAACGTGCGCGAGTCCATCCGCATCCTGTTGCTGACGGCCCAGGGCGAGCGCCTGCGCCGGCCCGACTACGGCGCCGGCCTGGAGCGCTTCCTGTTCGAGCCTAACGTGCCGACCACCTGGCGCGCCATCGAGGAAGTCATCCGCCGACAACTTGCCAGATGGGAGCCGCGCGTGCAGGTCGAAGCCATCAAGGTCGCCGCTGACCCGGGCGACCCCGAGGCGGCCACCGCCGAACTCAGCTTCACGCTGGTGGCCACGGCGCAGGCTGGCCGCATGTCCCTGAGCATCCCTGTCCAGGGAAGGTGAGGAAATCATGCCCATCCAACTCCCCGCCATCGACGACCGCGACCACGCCGCGCTCGTGCGCGACACGCTGGCCCTGGCGGCTGTGCACGCGCCTGAGTGGACCCACACCGGCCCCAGCGACCCTGGCGTCACGCTGGTCGAGCTCTTCGCCTTCATGGCCGAGAGCCTGCTCTACCGGGCCAACCTGATTCCCGAGCGCAACCGGCTCAAGTTTCTGCAGCTGCTGAGCATCGGTCTGCGGCCCGCCCAGCCGGCCCGCGCGCTGGTGCAGTTCAGCAACGAGGCCGGCGAGCGCAAGACGATCACGCTGCCCTCGGGCCTTCCGTTGCTGGCCGGCGCCATCCCCTTCCTCAGCGACACGGGCCTGGACCTGCCACCCGTGACCGGCCTGGTCGTCTTCAAGCGCGTCGTCGGTACGCCGGACCCGGCGTTGCTGGACTACTACCGCCAGCTCTACGAAGCGACCGGCCGCGACTTCTCCGGCAGCGACGCGGCCGTCGAACCCGTGCTCTACGACAGCGTGCAGCTGGCCGACCTACCCGGCGCCCTCGACATCGGCACCGAGACCGTTGACGGTGCGCTGTGGATCGCGTTGCTGGCCCCGCCGAAGCCCAGCGCTGCCGACCTCACCAACGCGCGCGCCGAGCTGGCCGGCCGCACGCTCAGCATCGGCCTGGTTCCGAATGAACCCCAGCCGCTAGGGGCGCGCCTGCAGCCCGGTCGACCCGCCACGCCGCCACCGGCACTGAGCGCCTGGGCTCCCAAGGCGAACGCAGCCGGCAGCGGCACGGCGGGCGAGTACCGCCGGCTGGATGCCGTGGCGCCCAGCGGCTTCCCGGAGCAGGCGGGCATCCTGCAGGTCACGCTGCCCGCCAGCGCCGACGACATCGGCACCTGGGCCGAGGCCGAGCCCCTGGAGGCCGGCGTGGGCGAGCTGCCGCCGCAGTTGACCGATGAGGCACTCGCCGCGCGTCTCATCAGCTGGCTGCGCATCGACGGCCTTAGCAACGCCGGCGTGCAGCTGGCCTGGGCCGGCACGCATTGCACCGCGGTGCGCCAGCGCAGCCGCGTCAGCCGCGAGCTGCTGCCGCCGGGTGACGGCTCACCTGAGCAGCGCCGTCGGCTCAGCCACGGCCAGGTGCTGGCCGAATCGATGCAGCTGCTGGTGGCCAACCAGCCCTGGCTGCTGACCGACGAGCTGGAGGCCGCGCCCGCCGAAGGCCAGCCCGGTGCCAACGTCTTCGCGCTAGACGCTGAAAGCGGCGAGGTCCGCTTCGGCGACGGCGCTCGCGGCGCGCGGCCGCCCGCCAATGCCGAGATCGCCGTGCGCTTCGACTGGGCGCTCGGGTCCGCGGGCAATGTCGCCGCGGGCGCGATCAAGCTGGGGCCGACGCTGCCGCCAGGCGTGAAGCTGTCCAACCCGCGACCCGCTTCAGGAGGGCTGGATGCGGAGAGTGCCGCGGCCGGCGAGAAGCGCATTCCCCTCGTGCTGCGCCACCGCGACCGCGCCGTCAGCGCCGAGGACTTCGACGCCATCATTCGCGAGACCCCGCAGGCTGATGTCGGTCGCGTGGAGGTGCTGCCGGCCTGGCATCCCGAGCTGTCGCCGGGCCTGCCGGGCGACCAGCCAGGCGTCGTCACCTGCCTGCTGATCCCGCGCCAGGACCCGCGCCGGCCCGACTACCCGCTGCCGGACGCCGACTTCATGGACGCCGTCTGCGCCTACCTCGCGCCGCGCCGCCTAGTCACCTGCGAGGTGCTGCTGCGTGGGCCGGCTTATGCCGGCATCTGGATCAGCGTTGGTATCGAGCTGCATGCGGGGCAGGGCGTGGCTGAGGTGCGCGAGCGGGTGAAGGCGGCGCTGAAGGCCTTCCTTGCACCCTTGCCCAACAGCGCGAGCGCCACCGGCTGGCCCCTCTTCAAGTCCGTCGCTGCGCTGGAGCTGGCCACCGTGGCCGCACGCGTGGACGGCGTGCTGGGGGTGACCGGGCTGCTGCTGGGCGACTCCAGCGGCGCGCAGCGCGACAACGTGCCGCTCGCCGGCCTGCAGCTGCCGTTGATCGCCGGTCTGTCGGTGTCGCTCGGCGACCCGGTGCCGCTGTCCGACCTCATCGGCCAGGGGACGGGCGGCACCGATGGCGGCAGCACTGGCACCCCCGCCATCCGCCTGCCCGTCCCGCGTGTCCCGGAGAAGTGCTGATGGATGCCAACGGCAGCCGCTACCACGCCCTGGTGACCCGGGACGACTGGATGCTGCGCGCCCAGCCGGACGCGCACTGGGGCTGGCTGCCCGACGACACCGCGCATGTGGCCGCGCTGGGGCAGCTGGTGCTGCGGCCGCTACTTTTCGAATTCAAGGCCAGCGCCGCCGAGGCCTTGCCCGAGCCGGGTTCGCGCGCCGGCGGTGCTTTCGACGCTTACGGCAATCTCTACTCGCTGAATGCCGAGGGTACGGCCATCCGCATTTGGTCCAGCGGCAGCGGCACGCTCAGCGACTTCTGGCCGCTGCCTGTGCCGGCCGTTGTCGACGCTGACCTCGGCGCCTTCGGTCCCTGCCTGCCGGCAGCGCCCGCCACGCCGCTGGTGATGGACGCGCTGACAGTGACGACGGGCCACTACCTCGTCGTCGCCAGCTCAGCACTGAACGAGGGCGCCGGCGGCCTGTTGATCTTCGACCTGCACGGCGGCGGTCCGCCGCTGCCGCAGCCTTGGGGTCTTATGCCCGCACCGCAGGCCTTGCTGGCACTGGACGATGGCGGCGTGGCCTTGTTCGGCGTCAACGCCTTGCACCGCCTGGGCCCCGACTTGCGCCCATGCGTGCCGCGCGTCGTCAGCCCGTCGGCCTTCAGTCCCGAGCCGGCCCTCGCGCCGCCCCCCCCCGCGCCGCCTTGCCGGCTCGCGCTGGGCACAGATGCAACCGCTTGCGTGGCGCTGCCCGGGGGGCGTTTCCTGGTGCTGCGCGTCAAGATGGACGGGCTCTACCTGTCTGTCATCGACTGGGCCGGGACCGAGAGCGGGTCGGTCGGCCCTCTGGAGGAGCAACTGGAGCAGGCCACGGCCGACCAGCAGCCCACGGTCTTGTCGGTGCGCACGCTGGCCGTCGAATGGCCGGCGAGGTCCACGGAGCCGGGCTTCGACGTCCTGCTGCTTGCCGCCAGCGGCGACCAGGCCTTCCGCTTCAAGGCCACTGAGTCCGACACGGGCGTCTGGAGCTTCGAGCTGCAGCGCGACTTCATCCCGTTGCGGCGCTACCAGGCTGGTGGCCTGGCCAGCTTGGCACCGGGGCAGGTGCTGCATCGCTTCCCGTCGGCACGAAGCTTCTACGCCGGCGTCGACCGTTGGCTGCCGCTGCTGACGCTGCCGCGCCCGCGCTGCGAACGCGAGGGCGTGCTGCTGGGCCCCGTGTGGGACAGCGCCACGCCAGCATGCGTATGGCACCGCGTGGCACTGGACGCGCGCCGCCCGCCCGGCAGCCACCTGGTGCTGCAAAGTCGTGCGGCCGACACGCCCGAGGGGCTGGCTCTGCAGCCGTGGCGCGCCGAGCCCGAGCTGCTGCCGCACCCCGCCGGCTCCGAGCTGCCCTGGCGCGATGCCGCTGCCAATGCCTGCAAGGACGTGCAGACGCTGACCTGCCTGCTGCAGGCCGCCACCGGCCGCTACCTGCAACTGCGCCTGCAGGCCAGCGGCGACGGTCAGCAAAGTCCCGGCCTGTCGTCCTTGCGCGCCTGGTATCCGCGCTTCAGCTACCTGCAGCACTACCTGCCGGCGGTCTACCGCGCTGACCCGGCGAGCACCGAGTTCACCGGCCGCTTCATGGCGCTGTTCGAAGGCGAGCTGACACGCTGGGAGGACCGCATCGCCGCCGCCCAGCTGCTGCTGGACGCCCGGACCGCGCCGCGCGACTCGCTGGACTGGCTGGCCAACTGGCTGGCCCTCACGTTCGACGGCTCCACCGGCCCGCTGCGCCGCCGCGCGCTGCTGCGCCACGCGACGCAAGTACACGCGCGTCGCGGCACCCTGCCCGGCATGCTGCTGGCGGCCACGCTGGCCTGGGAGCCCGACGCGGTCGACGCCGAGCCCTGGCTGGCCGCACCCGAGCAGCTCGCGGAGCGCCTGCACGGCGTGCGGCTGCAGGAGATGTTCGGCCTCGCCGCGCCGCTGCCGGCCGCTGTATGGCGCCCTGGCGACGGCGCCGCAGCGCTTCAGTCGCGGCTGCAGGGGCATGCGGCGCTGGTGCCGGGCAGCTGCTCGGCGGCGTTGCAGGCCGTGCTGGGTTATCTGCCGCTGGCGGCCGAGGAGGAAGCGGGGCTGGCGCGCCGCGAGGGCTGGCAGCCTCCGGACGACGAGCCGACGAGTGCCGAGGACGCGAAGGCGCTGCGGGCCTACCTGAGGGCCACGCAGGCCGATGCGGTCTGGCGCGGCCGCTGGCAGCGGCATCTGCAGCGGCAATGGCCCACGCTGACGCAGCTCAACGAGGCCTGGGGCACGCGCTGGAGCGAATGGGCTCACATCCCGGTGCCGCTGACCCTGCCGGCACGCGATGCGGCTCTGATGGACTGGGCCACGTTCGAGCGCGAGGCCGCCCGGCCGGCGATGCACCAGCTGCCCGCCGGCGCCTGGCAGCCGACCCAGGGTGCATCGGCCTTGCGCAGCCGGCTGCAGGCCGTGGGCGGCCTGGCGCCCGACGGAGCCGTGGCGGCGCGGCTGCAGCAGGCCCTGGGCTTCCTGCCGCGCGGTGCGCAGGAAGAGGCTGCGCTGCTGGCGTCCTGGCGCCTTGCCGCGCTGCCGGACGACGAGCCCCGCCCGCGCGATGCGCAGTTCGATGCCTACCTGCAGGCCACCCAGCCCTGCGCGCCGCTGCGCCAGCGCTGGCAGGACTACCTGGCCCGCCGTTGGCGCAGCATCCGCGCGCTGAACGCGGCCTGGGGTACGGCCTGGCGCGGCTTCGACCGCATCCCCAGCCCGATGCACCTACCGGCTGGCTCGGTCGCGCTGGCCGACTGGTGGCGTTTCGAGGCCCGCATCGTGCGGGCGCTGGGCCCGGCGCACCGCTTCCGTGTGGTGCTGCCCCTGCCGGCCGAGGCGCAGCTCGACTTCGACGAGCTCGCCCGCCGCCGCGCCGCCGTGGAGCGTGCCGTGGCGCGCGACAAGCCGGCTCACACCGTTGCCGAGATCCGCTTCGGCTTCGAGCTGTTCCGCGTCGGCGAGGCACGGCTGGGCCACGACACGCGGCTCGAGCTGGGCCTGCTGCGCCGCCCGGAGTTGGCCGCGCTGACCTCCGAATCCATCTGGCCACCCCTGGTGCTCGGCGAGCGAGATCTGGGCGGTGGCCAGCTCACCCACCCTCGGCCGCTGCCGCCGCCGGACCGGGTGGGACTCGATCGATAGAACTTCTGGAGACACACCATGGGCTGCTGTACCGGTTCCAGCTTCACCCCCGCCCCCGACGCTGCGCTCGACCCGCTGCAGCGGGTGAACTACACCTTCGGCATGGTGCTGGGCGTGGACGATTTCCGCCAGGAGCATGCCTATCTGGCCGCCCGCGATGAGCGGGCGCTGCGCGAGACCATCGGCTACGGCGTCATCACCGGCCTGGGTGTGGCGGCGCCCAAGCCCGCGTCCGCAAGCGAGGGCCAGCAGGTGCGCGTGGCGCCCGGCCTAGCGCTGATGCCCGATGGCCGCCTCGTCGGTGTCGCCGCCGAGCAATGCGCCAACCTCCAGACCTGGCTGGACGCCGAGCTGGCGCGCGACGCGACCACCATCACGCGGACTACCGTCTATGTGCTGCTGCGGTTCGCTGAGAGCAGCGGCTCGCCCGTGCCCATACCCGGCGAGCCCTGCCGCGACGAGAGTGAGCTGAGCGCCGACGCCCGCATCGTCGACAGCTTCGCGCTGGACTTCTCGTGGACACCTCCCGACGCCAGCGAAGACTTGGCACTGCGCGCCGTGGTGGCATGGATACGCGGTATCAAGATCCGCACGACGGTGCCGGCCACGCAGACCTTGCTGAGCTTCCAGTCCGACGTCGAGCGCGGCCTGCGGGAGGCCATCACCACCGCTTGGGGTGACCCACACTCGCCCACTGCGGCGATGCCCGCCAGCGCAACGCCACCGCTGCCCATGCCCAGCAGGGTCAGCCTGCCGGCGCCACCCGTGCAACTGCAGATCCCGCGCGCCGACGTGGCAGCCTACTATGCCGCGGCCTTCGAAGTCTGGACGCGCTTGCTGCGTAGCGGCTTCATGGCCCACCACGGCCCGGCGCCGGCTGCCGAGCCGGTGGCCGAGCGCGCGCTGCTGCTTGCCGCCATCGACGCCAAGGCCGGTGGCGACGGCACGCGCGCCGTGCGTATGCTGGGCCGCCCTCAGCTGCTGCACCTGCGCCTGCTTCAGGAATGGCTGCTGCGCGACGGCAGCCAGGACGCGCCACGCGAGGCCCACTACGTGCTCGGCAAGGGCGACCCCGAGCTGGACCATGCGCAAGACCTACTGGCCGACTTCGCCGCCAGCAACCACGCGATGACGCGCATCGACCTGGTGCCGGACACCACCGATGGCGGCAGCGGCAACAAGGCCAAGCTCGTGCCCGCCGTGAAGTGGCCGGGCGGCGGTGGCGGCGGCGGGCCCGACTACTACGGGCCGGCCATGAGCCAACCCATTCCCGTGTCCGACGGCGGCACGGGCCAGGCCGCTGCACCGACGACCGGCGCCATCCTGGTCGGCCGGGCCGCCGCGGGTCCGGCACCGGCCCGCTTCGAGCTGGGAACGCTCGCCGGTGCGGCGCTGCCCAAGCCCGCGGGGCCGTCACCCAACATCCTGGTCGACGCGAGCGGCGCCGCGCCGACGATACGGCTGGACACCGTGCAGGACATCGGCCCCGGCGCCAGTCCCGAATTTGCCGGGCTGGACCTCAGCGGCGACCTCAGCGTCGGCGGCAACGCCCATGTGACGGGCAGCCTGTCCGTCGACGGCGAGCTGGTGCTCGGCGAGCCGCTGAACAGCCTGCTGGCCACCGATGACAAGGGCGTGGTCATCGCCGCCCGGCCCTGGGACGGCGACGAAGACGCGCTCGACGCCGGCAAGCCGCCGCCCTACGTCTACCAGCCCGGCCAGAAGGCGCCGGTGCGCATCGAGGACGGCGGCACCGGCCTGCAGACCCGGCCCCGCAGGATGCAGGTGCTGATCGGCGTCGAGAGGGCGACGTTGCGCAGCGCGGGCGGTGACTACGTGCAGGCCACGTTGGTGGCCGGCAAGAACACCGCGATCAACCTGAGCCAGCGCCGCGATGGCGAGACCGATGCACTGAGCTGGCAACTCAGTATCGACGCCGGCGGCGGCAGCGCCACGCAGGTCGTGGCGGCTGGCAACGCTTCCAGCCCGCCCAGCCTGACGGCGGTGACGAGCGGCAACGTCGTCACCCTCAACACCGTGCAGCCGCTGCATCCAGCTGCCAGCCCCCGCTTTCAGGCCCTGAGCTTGGCCGCGCTGCCGCAGCGCACCACGCCCACGCTGGTTGGCTGGGACCCGAGCAGCGGCGAGCTGGTGCAGACGGCTGCACCGCAGCCCGGCAAGGTGGATGTTGGCGTCTGGCCCATCCGCTACGTCGAGAAGCCGGGCGAGCTGGGTGTGACCAATTCCGACCATGTCATCGTCGTCGCCGCGTTTGCGGTGACGCGGCTGCTGGAGCTGCGCATGCCGGACCTGCGCGCAGGCGGCTTCGACGAAGGGCGCCGCATCGTCGTGAAGGCGCTGGGCAGCCTGCTGGTCAGCGGCTTCGAGGGCGACAAGCAGCTCGGCCTGGAGAGCGGCAACTCGGTCACGCTGATCGCCTCCGTCCGGCTCGGCACGTGGCTGGTCATTGGCCGGAGCTGATGCCATGGCCACCGTCCTCAACGCTCGGCTCAATCAGGTCATCGCCGTCGACGGCGAGCCGCGCAGCTTCTTCTTCAACGGTCGCCTGCTCAGTGCCGAAGACCTGAGCCGCGAGCAGGCCGCGCGCGACGGCGCCGAGCGGCGGTTGGCGCGACTCATCGGCTGCGGCGTGGCCGAGGGACTCACGGTGGCCGCTGGGGCCGGCAGCGTGCTGCACATCGCCGCAGGATTGGGTGTCGCGCCATCGGGGGCCGTTATCGACATCGGTAACCTCGACCTCGACCTCAGCAGCGCCGGGCGCGGCAGCTCGTTCAGCGGCTTCGGCAACTGCGCCGCCGGTCTCGCCGAGGGGCAGCCGGTGGCGGGCCTGTACCTGCTTACGCTGACGCCCGCGTGGAGTGCCCAGGGCCGCGCGGCCACGCTGCTGGGCGAGGTCGGCGCCTGCAACCGCCGCACCGAGCAGCCGGCCGTGCGTGCGCGGCTGGTCGAGGTGCAGGCACCCGGCGGCCTGAACGTGGCCTCGCTGCGCAACGAGCTGTCCGTGGCGCTGCTGTCACCCGGCCAGGGCCTGTCCAGCGTGCCCGCGGGCGGGCGCGTAGGCTGGTGGATGCGCCAACGCATCGGTGGCGGAGCGGCGGCGCCGGGGCTGACGGCCGACGAGCTGCCACTGGCGCTGCTGCAGATCGACGCCAAGGCGGTGCCGCAGTGGGTGGACACCGACAGCGCGCGCAGGCGCCTGGCCGCGCCGCCCGGTGAGGCCGGCGACGCATCGTGGCCGCAGTCCTGGGCGGTAGAGATGCAGGCCCTGGCCGCGCAGTTCCTGGCCGAGCTGATGGAAGCCCAGGCCAGCACCGCGGCCTTCGTGTGGTTGCCCCCGACGCTGCCGCTCAACGCGGCGCAGCTGACCCAGTTCCGCAGGCTGCTGCCCGGCGGCGTGCCGGAGCGGCCGCAGCCGCTCAACCGCGCGCTGTTCGCCCGCGCTTTGCTGGATGGCTGGCAGGACGTACCCATGCGCCGCGGCAGCGCCCACCTGCACCTGGCCCAGCTCGAAGGCCACCCGGAGCGCCTGCTGCTGCGCGCAACGGGCGCGCTGTCCAGCGGTAGCGACGGCGTGGGTAGCGGCCAGGGTGAGCGCACGTCGGCCAAGGTGGCCTCTGCAGCCGCGCGCATCCTCGGCGCCGGCCGGCGCCGCGAGGGCGGGCCGACCAAGGAGGAGCTGGCCGTCGCTGCCTCCGCACTGACACAGACGCCCGACCGCAAACGCCCTCAGCGCTGACATGCCCGCCAACCTCGCTATCCACCGCCTCAGCGCCCGCACCCCGGCGCGCGCGCAGCCGGTGGCTGCGCGGCTGGCGCTGCAGGCGCTGGGCGCCGACCTGGAGGACGCGCTGCCTCGGAGCCTGCCGCCTCAGGCCTTGCTGTGGTTGCGCCGCCTGCAGCTGCAGGCGCCGGAAGCTGCGCTGCTGCGCCCGGCGCCGGCAGCCTGGCGTCAGGACTGGATTGCGATGGGCCGCGAGCGGCTGGATTCGGCGCTGGCGCAGGCCGTTCGCCCGGCCCTCGGCCCCGTGCCGGAATCGGCGCCGGCCGTGCTGTTTGCCGACGCCTCCGAGATGCTGGCCTGCCTGGCGCTGGCGGCGCAGGCCGGACAGTTGGACCGCTGGTGGTGGCGCGGTGTCCTGGGCCGGGCCTGGCCGCAGTGGCAGGTGGCCTGGGCCGCGCGGCCCGAGGCGCAGGCGGGTGCCGAGCGCTTGCTGGCGCGTCTGGAGCAGGGCGCCGCAGTGGCGTCGTGGCTGCCGGCGCCGCCTGCCCCGCAAGACCGGTTGATGCCGGCGCCGGTGGTCGAGGGGCGAGTCATTGAAACGGGGCCCGGACAGACGGAACCCTCGCAGCCGGCTCCGTCCGCCATTGCTGCTGCGGGCATCCAGCCCGAAGTGGCGGCTCAGGCATCGGGCAGCCAGGTGCCTCGGGCCTCCGTTCACGCCCGGGCGGTGCCTCTGGCGCGAGCTGACGAAGCCATCACGCTGCCGCGCCCGGGCGCCGCGTCTGCCGGGCTGCTGCCGCAAGCCGCCGCTTCAGCCGAAGCCACGACGCGCGACGACGAGGCCCCGCGGCTGCTGCCGCCGGCGCCCCGCCGTGCGGACTACATGGCCCCGGCCAGCGCGGCCGGCCGGCCCACACTGCGCAAGCCCGCTTCGCCGCCGCAGGCGCTGCCCCCGCAAGGGTCCGGATCGGCCGCGCCCCACACGCATGCTGCCCCGGTGCCCTGGGCGGAGACACCGGTCGGCACAAGGCTGCACACCACCGAACCCGCGTCAATCGTGCCAACCGGCCCCGTCGTCCCGCGCCCCGAGATCACTGCAGCGGCCGGCGAGATGCCGGTGCCCTCGAACCCACCCGTCGAGCGCCACGCGCCGCCGGCTGCCAAGCCGGCAAGGTCGCCTCATCGCGTCGCCGTTAAGGCACCGCAGCCGTCACCCGCGCCCGAATTGGTGGGCGAAGCTGCGCCAGTCTGGCCCTGGCCCGAGGCCCTGCTGACCCGTCATGCGCCGCTGCTGTTCGTCGTCAACGCGCTGCTGGAGGACGGACTCTTCCCCGATTTCACCCGCCCGCGCGACCCGGGCCTGCCGGTGCCACTGTGGGCCTTGCTCGCGGCGCTGGCCCAGGCCTGGCGGCTGCCGGCCGACGACCCACTGCTGCTGGTGCTGGCCGAGCGCAGCCCGGACTGGACCACGCCCGAGGTCATGCCCGCCACGCCGGGCGTTGCCGCAGCGGCCTGGCCCGAATGGCTTACCGCTTGCGCTCGCTCACTGCGCCGAAGGCTTTGTCGCCGTCTGGGCCGTCGCACCGCGGCGTGGCCGCGCACCCTGACCCTCGCGCGCCCGGCGCGGCTGTGGCTCAGCGAGGCGGAGTGGGTGGTGGAGTACGACCTAACGGCCCACGACGTGGCTTGGCGCCTGGCCGGCCTGGACCGTGATCCCGGCTGGCTGCCATCCGCAGGCTGCGGCCTGCGTTTTGTGTTTACCACCTGATGCGCGCCGACGCCACACCCGATCTCTGGCCGCAGGCCGCGACGGCGCTGCGCGCGCTGCTGCTCGGCGCGGCCTGGCGTGTGGTGCAGAACGCCCAGGTGCTGCTGGGTGACGACGAGGTCGCCGCGCGCTTTGGCTTCGCGCTCGACTACGCCGCGGCTTTCGAGGCCTTGCCCGACGAATCGCCGCGCCATCCTGGCCTCGCCGCGCTGGCGAGTGACTGGCCGGAGCAGGCGGTGGAGCTGTGGCTGGTGCACGGTCTCGCCGACGAGGACCGGCGCTTCGCCCCGCTGTTCGAGGCTATGAACCAGTCGTTGGGCGAGGAGGGCGCGCAACCCGGCCCGGCCTGGCTGCAGCAGAGCTTCGGCAACCTGCCCGGCCAGGGCCTCAGGCCAGCGCTGCGCGTGCTGCTGCAGGCCGGCGTGCTGAAGCCCGAGAGCGCGGGCCAGTCGCGTGCGGCGCAGCGCTTCGAGGTGGACGAGGCCTGCTGGGCCGCGCTGCGCGGCGAGCC
>JACPYV010000076.1 GCA_016195825.1 Burkholderiales bacterium
GCCGCCGTTGCCGAAGGGGCTGGTGCCGCCGGTGCCTATCCAGCGGTTGCCGCCCTCGTGGCGCTCCTTCTGCTCCTCGAAGCGCTTCTTCAGCGTGGCCATCAACTCGTCCCAGCCCATCTTCTCGACGGCGGCCTTCTGCTCGGGCGTCAGGTTCAGTTCGAGGTTCTTCTTCAGCCACTCCAGCGGCACCTCGGCCGTGAAGTCGGTCAGCATCTCCACGCCCTTGAAGTAGGCGGCGAAGGCGCGGTCGAACTTGTCGAACTGGGTCTCGTCCTTGACCAGGCTGGTGCGGGCCAGGTGGTAGAAGTCGTCGATAGAGGCGACACCGCCGTTCTCGGGCCCGCCGATGACGCCGGCCTGCAGCGCTTCGAGCAGCGTCAGGTATTCGGGCACCGTCACCTTGAGCTTGGCGGCGCGCAGGGTGTAGAAGAACTGGATCAGCATGACGGGGTTGGGGCGGTTGCGTCGATTATGCAAGCCGCCCCCACCCGCAGTGGGCCGCTGACTCTCGGCGTTTCACTTCACCACATTGATGTTCCAGGTTCCGTCGATGCTGCCGAGCCATGGGTGGCTGACCTTGAGGTTGATGACGTGCTTGCCCACCGAGGGCGCGTCGATCAGGGCCCAGTGGCCGTCGGCCAGGGCCACCTGCGGGGCGCCGGTGATGCAGGTGTCGTACTTGACCCAGTCCTGCGCGGCCGTGAAGGGGAAGAGGCCGGTGGCCGCGCGGCGCAGCTTGATGGGCTTGCCATCCATCGTCATGCTGATCGAGCTGATGCCGTCGATGAATTCGGCCGTGGCCGCGCGAAGGAAGGCCTCCAGGCTCTGTCCCGGTGGCAGTTGCGGGTAGGGCGCCGGGCAGGGGTACTCATAAAAATAGGCCAGGGCGGGCATGAAGATCGGCTTGCCTGCCGGCATGGTGCAACTCACCGAGAAGGTCGGCAGGCTGCTCGGCCCGGTCAGGAACCACACCGGCCCCTGTTGGTTGACGCCGCAGTTGGTGCCAGTCTCCTCGGGGTTGGCTGAGCTCACACCGATGGGCACCGAGAACATCCAGCGCTGGTGGTCGATGATGAGTTCGTTGAACAGTCGGCCCTGCCAGGCCTCGCGGCCGCTCTCCTGGGCGCGGGCGGCGCTCTGCACGTTCTGGGGGTTGAGCTGGCCGGCCTTGAAAGCCGTCGTGAATCTGGCGCGCAGGCTGGCGTGGTCGGTTGTTCCGGCGCCAGCGGCGGAGGCCAGGGCGAGGGCGGCCACCAGGATGGGCAGGCGCAGGCTCAGTTGGGCGAGGGAGATGGACATGATGGGTCTCCTTAGGGGGGGGGCCTTGGGGTTCAGGCTTGGGAAAGGTCGCGGCGGCGCAGCGCGCGGGCGCCGATCGCCACAAGCCCCAGGGCCAGGCTGGCCCAGGTGCTGGGCTCGGGGACGGCGGAAATGTTGTAGGTGATGTCCTGGGCGAGCGTGAAGCCGTAGTCGGAGTTCATCAGCGCCGTGAAGCGCAGCGTGTGGTTGCCCGCGGCCAGGGGTGCCATGGCGAAGGTGAAGCCTTCGGTGAGGGCCGGGAACACGCCGGGGGCGTAGCCGGTCACGTTGTCCCGCACGAGGGTGAACGGGAACAGCGGCCCGGACTGGCGGAAGGCCTGCGTCGAGCTCACGCCGACCGGCAGCAGCGCGTCCGCGCCGTCCACGGTGACCGTCAGATTGGTCACTGTGCCCAGCACTTTGATCGCGTCCGCACGCATCTTGGCCTCGGTATCCATCACGGCGTCGGCCCAGTAGAGGATGGAGATGGGGCTGAATACCAGGGTCTGATCGCTGCGCACGGTCACGTTGCGTACCACCGGCGCATCGCTCAGCGAGGCGGCAAGGAAGAAGTACTTGCCCTGGTCACCCGACGCGGTTGCTGCGCCCGTGGTGTCCAGCAGCGGGTTGGTGGCGGCGGGGAAGGAGTATTCCCACTGCGCCAGCGCGCCCGACAAGTAGCTTTGGCTGTAGCTGGCGACTGGGGCGCCGGGGTCCAGCAGTCGCTGGGCGTGGACGCCACTGACAGCGAGCACGAGCAGGGTGGCCGAGGCCATACGGGTGAGGGCTTGGGACATGACGATCCTCCTTTGAGGCAGTGGTGGAGCCCGGCAGCCTGTGCTGCGGGTCAGCGGCTTCATGAACCCTGTCCTGAGGCCGTGCAGCCAATGTCGGCGTCGGCCACCGGGAAGTCCTGAAAGCGCCTGAAGGGGCGCTGAAAGTTCCTGAAAGCGCAGGCAGGGGGCTTCGGTTTCAGGACGCTTCAGGACGGCTTCATACCGTTTAAGGACGCCGGCCCGGCTGGGCCGCCAGAGTGCAGGTGTGCGGCGTCGGTGCTCTGGCGCTCAGGGTTGATGCCCTCGCGCAGCTGCATGGACTGCCTATGCTGCCCAGCGGCACTTCGCTCGGATCAGGAGGAAGCGATGACCAGTGTGACGGCCGCCCTAGATGCCGGCGCCACTGCCGAGTGGCAACCGCCTCCAGGCTCTAACGCCAAAATGTGGCAGGTAGTGCTGCTCGCGCTTTGCCTGATGTGCGGCGGGCTGCGGCTGTGGGCAATGGCCTATCTGGAGCGCAGCGTGGTGCCCGAGGCCGCCGGGGGCCTCGGGGTCAAACTGCGCGGCGCCTTCGAAGGGCCCCGCTGGTCGATCAAGATCATCGAGGTAATGCCGGATTCGGAACTGGGGCGCCAGGGCGTCAAGGCCGGCGACCGCCTGTCCTTCGACCGCTTCGGCGATCTCTGGCGTACCAAGGGCGCGGGCGAAGCCATCCCGGTCACCATCGAGTCCGAAGGCACGGCGCGCCAGCTCGTGCTGCACACTGTGCCAAGACCCGGCAATGTCGATGCGACGACAGTGACTCGTGAGCTCACTGGCCTGTTGGAAAGCTGGCTGGCGCTGTTGCTCGCGGCCGTGCTCGCGTGGCGCCGCGCCGACAGCAAGGCCGTGCGCGCCCTGGCCCTGGGACTGGCGCTCTACAGCATTGCCGATGTCTCACAACGACTTCCGGGGGGGCTGATTCAGGGCTGGCTCTTGGCCGGCAACTGGCTGCAGAGTTACATCAAGGACGTGGCCTATCTCTACTTTGCGATTGCCTACCCGGAGGAGCACAGCCGCTTCTTCAAACTCTGGGTGCGCCGCACATTTTTCGGATTGCTGGGGCTGGGGCTGACCTACGCCTTGTTCTGCGGCGCCTTTCACATGCGCCTGACGCCCCTGTCGGCCAAGGACTGGATCTTTGACGTCCAGACGGGCATGGCCGTGATCTCAGGTGTGGCGAGCGTGATGACTCTGGGTTTTCTGGGGACGGCCTGGTGGCACGCCACCGGCGTGGCCCGTTACCGAGCCGCCTGGATCGGTGTTTGCTTGGCAATCCTGGCGTCTAGCAGTTTGGCGTTCGCTGTGTTCACTGCGCTGCCGGGACGCACGCCAGAGCGGGAGTTGTTCGTGGACTTCCTCCAGATCGGCCTGGCCGTCACCGCCATGCTCGGCCTGGCGTACGCACTGCTGCGCCACAAGGTCTTCGGCTTCGGTTTTGCGCTGAATCGCGCCCTGGTCTGGGGCCTGGTGCTGGCGGTGCTGCTGATTGGCGTCGCCCTACTGCATAAGCTGGGAGCGCACCTGCCCGTCATGGCGGACCCACGCATCGCTGCGGGCGTGACCGTTCCGCTGGCGCTGGTGTTTGCCGGCGCCGTGCCGCGCCTGCGCGTGGTCTCGGAAGCCCTGGTTCAGCGCCTCTTCTACCGCAACTGGCTCGCCAAGGAAGAGTCCCTCTGGTCCGCCGCCACCGCTGCGGTGGGCGTGCAGGGCCAGCTGCCTCTGATGGCCCACTACCTGCGCGCGATCAGCCGATTCGCCGGCGGTGCGCAGGGCTCGGTCTACAAGGTGCAGCCCGGCGCCACGACCCAAGTCTGCAATCGCCTGGCCTCCACCGCCACCGATGTACCCGAGCCCCTGACCCTGAGCGCAGCCGACCTGCGCAGCATCCAGGCCCAGCGGCTGCCCGCCGCCGTGGCTGCGCGCACCGGCGTCGATGGCCTGGCCGTGCCGATCAAGCACCGCGACGAGCTGACCGGCTTCGTGCTGCTGCACACCCGCCCCGACGCCGCGCCCTACCGGCCCGACGAGATCCGCGCGCTGGCCAAGGCGGTGGAGTTGATGCAGGAGGACTTGCAGGCCGACGCCGCCCGCACTCAGGCCCAACTGCTGGAGCAAAAGCTCGCCGCCGAGCTGGCTGCGCGCGAGGCCGCGCAGTCCGCCAATGCCGCCAAGAGCGCCTTCCTGGCCACCGTCAGCCACGAGATCCGCACCCCGATGAACGGCGTCATCGGCATGAGCGGCCTGCTGCTCAACTCGCCGCTGAGCGACGACCAGCGCGACCACGCCCAGACCATCCGCGACTCGGCCGAAGCGCTGCTGACGATCATCAACGACGTGCTGGACTTCTCCAAGATCGAGGCCGGC
Organism: Burkholderiales bacterium; assembly: GCA_016195825.1. Lineage (GTDB taxonomy): Bacteria > Pseudomonadota > Gammaproteobacteria > Burkholderiales > Burkholderiaceae_C > Pelomonas. The sequence continues at coordinate 4,485 of JACPYV010000076.1, forward strand.
AAGCTGGAGATCGAGAACCAGCCCTTCGACCTGCGCGAGTGCGTGCGCCTGGCGCTGGACCTGGTGGGCGTGCGCGCGGCGCAGAAGGGACTGGCGCTCGGCTGCCATGTCGACGCCGGGGTGCCGGCCGCCGTCGTGGGCGACGCCGCCCACCTGCGCCAGATCCTGCTCAACCTTCTGAGCAACGCGGTCAAGTTCACCGAGCGTGGTGAGGTGACGCTGAAGGTGGCCATGCCCGCGCAGGGGCGGCTGAGTTTCGAGGTGAGCGACACCGGCATCGGCCTGACGGAGGAGGGCAAGGCCCGGCTGTTCCAGCGCTTCAGCCAGGCCGACAGCAGCATCGCCAGCCGTTACGGCGGCACCGGCCTGGGCCTGGCGATCAGCAAGCAGCTGGCCGAGTTGATGGGTGGCACCATGGGCGTGCAGAGCGCCGGGCCGGGGCAGGGCAGCTGTTTCTACTTCGACATCCAGGCACCGGCCGCGGCACTGGATCTGCTGCCCCCGCGCGCCGCGCCGGCCACGGCCGAGCTGGACCCGCAGATGGCTGCCCGCCACCCGCTGCGCATCCTGCTCGCCGAGGACAACGGCGTGAACCAGAAGCTGGCGCTGCGCCTGTTGGAGCAGATGGGCTACCGCGCCGACCTGGCCGGCAACGGCCGCGAGGCGGTGGACAGCGTGGCACGCCAGGCGTACGACTTGCTGCTGATGGACGTGCGCATGCCCGAGATGGACGGCCTGGAGGCCACGCGCCAGATCGTCTCGCGCTGGCCACCCGGGCAGCGCCCACGCATCGTCGCGATGACCGCCAACGCGCTCAACGGCGACCGCCCCCAATGCCTGGCTGCAGGCATGGACGACCACTTGAGCAAGCCGCTGCGCGTCGAAGCCCTGGTGGCCGCGCTCGCCGACACGCCTGCCCGCACTGACGCCTGAGCCATGACCCCATCGCCCATCGACATCCAAATATTTGAGACCCTGCAGGCGAACGCGGGCGCCGACTTCGTCATCACTTTGGTCGAGGCTTTTGCGGAGGAGGCGCCACGGCTGGTGGTCGAGCTCCACCAGGCGGCATCCAGTGGGAACGCCGAGCGTTTCGAGACCGCTGCCCACGCGCTGAAGAGCAACGGCGTCGCCTTTGGTGCAACGCAGCTGGCGCAGAAGGCGCGCCATCTGGAGCAGCAGGGGCTGGCGGCCGGTAAAGGCGCCATCGAGGCGCTGGCCGTGGAGCTGGCCGTCGTCGTGGCCGCCCTGCGCACGCTGGCGCGGCAGCGATGAGCGTGCAGCCCGCTTCACTGGTCTTCGGTCACGTCGAGCTGCGCCTCGCCGAGCGCCAGCTGCTGGTGGACGGCGAGCCCATCGCGCTGGGCAGTCGTGGCTTCGACCTGTTGAAGGCGCTGGTGGCCAAGCGCGACCGCGTCGTCGGCAAGGACGAACTGCTGGATGAGGTCTGGCCCGGCCTGGTGGTGGAGGAGAACAACCTGCAGGTGCAGATATCGGGCCTGCGCCGCGTGCTGGGTGCGCGGGCCATTGCGACGGTGGCGGGGATAGGCTACCGCTTCACGCTGATGCCGGGTGCCGCCGAGGGGCCGACGCCGGCGCTGCCGACAGCGGCCAGCCCGGCGCTGGCGGCGGCGCGCGTGCTGGTGGCCGACGACAACAAGGTCAACCGCCTGTTGCTGTGCCGCTCGTTGGAGTTGATGGGCCACCACGTCAGCAGCGCCGAGAACGGCCGCCAGGCGCTGGACCTGCTGAAAAGCCAGCCCTTCGAGCTGCTGCTACTGGACCTGGCCATGCCTGAGCTGGACGGCTTTGGCCTGCTGCAGGCGCGCGCCGCCGATGCGGCGCTGCAGGAGGTGGCGGTCATCGTGACCAGTGCGCTGAGCGGCGTGGCGCCGGTGGCGCGCTGCATCGAGCTGGGCGCCGACGATTTCCTGCACAAGCCGGTCGATCCCTGGTTGCTCAGGGCCCGCGTCGATTCAAGCCTCGCACGCAAGCAGCACCGCGACCTGCAGAACGAGGCCTTGCGTCGGCTGGCGCCTTGTGGCCCGGCCACCGCGTGCCGGCTGCAAGACGCCTGCGTGCTCGTGGCGCGCGTGTGTGTGCCGCTGGGGCATACGCCCCAGGAAGTGATGGAGTTGCTGAGCAGCTGGAGCACGCTGATGTTTGACGCCATTGAAGGGCGGGCCGGCGACGTAGCGCAGTTCAGCGGGGACGGGCTGCTGGCCTTGTTCGGTGAACCCCAGGCCGCGCTGCGGGCCGCGTTCGACATGGTGGAAGTCGGTGGCCTCTTCAACGCCGAGCGGCGCGCCGCGGGTCAGGCCGAGGTTGCCTTTGGCATCGGCATCGCGTGCGGAGAGATCGTTGTCGGCTCGGCGGCCACGGCCCGGCGGGCGGCTTGCGCCTGTGTGGGCGAGCCGGTGCTCTGCGCCGAACGGCTGGCGGCGACCAGCGCGCAGGGCCGCCATGGCCTGCTTCTGGACGACAGGACGCGGGCCGGCCTGCCCGCCGACGTGGCCACCATCGTCGCGGACGAAGTGCCCGGGTGCGTGGCCTATCGCGCGGTCTAGCCAGGTGCCGAGCGTCGTCGGCGGGCTGCAGGGGCTGCGCCGGGCCTGGCTCGCATCTGACCCGCCCGCCCCCCGGCCTCGTCGCATACGTCGATCAGCCCGCCTGCGGAGCCCGCGGGGAGGCCTGGTATTTGGGCACCCCCATTCTTGGCCCGGCTGCACGCAAAGTGGCTAAGGCCGTAGCCATATGAGCGCGGCATCAGCGACCCGGAAAAGCGTGCGGAATCATAGGTAGGCGCACTTTGTTCACGGCGCTTTCGGCAGTGAGCATGTGGCCTTTGAATATGCTGCATTGCATGTTATGGAGCCGTTTGCTGGGGCGCCGTCCACCCGCCAAATTCGATATCGTCCTGGAGCAGCGGCACATCGCTGAGACGGTGCTGCGCAGCGCGACCTCGCTGGTCAATGCCGAAGGCGAGGCCGACGAAGTCATCGCCCGCCATTGCGAGACCATCACCGCCATGGTGCCGAGGGTGGCGTTGGCCTGGACTTGGTTCGGCCCGCGGGACGCGTTGCGCATCCAGCCGCAGATCGTGGCGGGCATGGCCTCGGCCTATGCCCGGCAACTCGTCATCGACCGCGGCCCGCTGACTGCGCTTGGGCCGGCCTTCCGCGTGTTGGCCGGCAAGCGCGTCGAGCCGTTTTCCATCTCGCCGCAGTCGCTGTACCAGCCGTGGCGGCAGGCGGCGGTGCAGTGCGGCCTGCGCAGTGTGCTGGCCCTGCCGCTGTGGTCGTCTGCCGATGAACAGCGTGGCCTGTTCGTGCTGTATTCCGACACTGAGAAGTACTTCGAGCAGGTGGGTGTGGAGTTGTTCGAGGCACTGGGGCATCTGTTCAGCTCGGTGCTGTCACGCACGGTGCGCAACGCGGAGCTGGCTCGCGCAGCCAATTGCGATCCACTGACCGGTCTGTCCAACCGCCAGGCGCTTGGCCTGCTGGAGCCCATGCTGCGGCGGGTGACGGCGACTGATCCGCCGATCGCGTTGGTGGTGATCGACCTGGATCACTTCAAGGCCATCAACGATGGGCGTGGCCATGCGGCAGGGGACGCCGTGCTCAAGGGCGTGGCGCACACGCTGGCGCTGGCGGTGCGGCGCTCGGACACTTTGATTCGCTGGGGCGGCGAGGAATTTGTCGTCTGCCTGCCCGGCGTGGACCAGGCCTTTGCCCATGGCCTGGCAGAGAAGCTGCGTCAGCGGCTGGCCGAAGCTCACTTCGCGTTACCGGCGGGTGGTTCCCTGCAGCTGACGGCCTCCTTCGGCGTGACCGTCCTGGGCTTGGATGAAAGCGTGGAGATCGCCATCGACCGGGCCGACCAGGCGCTTTATGCCGCCAAGCATGCGGGTCGCAACCGCGTGGTGGACGCACCGTCACCCGACGGCGCCTAGACGTCCCGGCTGGCCAGCCTGGTAGATGTCAGCGGCTGCCGGCGTGCCGCGCCAGCCATGCAAAGAATTCGCCGTACCAGAGCCGGCTGTTGCGGGGCTTCAGGATCCAGTGGTTCTCGTCCGGGAACCACACGAGGCGGGCCGGTACGCCCAGGGACTTCAGCGTGTTGTAGTAGGCCAGGCCCTGGGCGTCGGGAACGCGGTAATCCAGCTGGCCATGGATGACCAGCGTGGGCGTCTTGAAGTTGTGGGCAAAGGAGTGCGGGCTCTGGGCTGCGATCTTGGCCGGGTCATCCCAGTAGGCGGCCCCCAGTTCCTTGCGGTGCCAGCTGTAGGCGTCATCCGCGTACATGGCCTGCCAGTCGTAGCAGCCGGCGTGGCAGACGTAGGCCTGGTAGCGGCCAGGCTTCACATGGCCGTTCATCCACGCCACCATGTAGCCGCCGTAGCTACCGCCGGTGGCCACGATGCGTTTCTTGTCCACCCAGGATTTCTTCAGCAGCCAGTCGGTGCCGGCCTCGACGTCTTGCAGCTCGTACTCGCCCCAGTGCGCGGTGATGCTGTCCAGGAACTCGTGGCCGAAGCTGGACGAGCCGTGGTAGTTCACGCAGGCCACAACGTAGCCTTGCGAAGCGAACGCCTGATGGTTCCAGCGCCAGTGCCAGCTGTCGCCGAAGGCCGTGTGTGGGCCGCCATGGATGACGTGCATGACCGGCCACTTCTTCTTCGCGTCGAAGCCGGGCGGGTAGGTGAGCCACATCTGCACGTCGTCACCGCGCGCGCCCTGGATGCTGACCTCTTCGAAGCGGCCGAAGGCGTGCGTGGCCAGCCGGGCCTCGTTCAAGGCCTCGATGCGGCGCGATCCCTCCTGATCCAGCACCGACAGCCGCGGCGGGAACTGCATGCCGTCGTGGTTGACGACAGTGAAGCCGCAGGCCTGGGCGAAGCTGCCCACATGGCCACCTTGGAAGACGATGTCGGCACGGCGGTCGCCCAGCGCGAACTGCCACAGGTGGCGGCGGCCGCGCGCCTCAGCGGCGAACAGCACGCTCTGGTCGTCCTCCGTCCAGCGCAGCGGCGCGCTGACTTCGTGATCCCAGTCTTCGCTGAACACGGCCCAGTGGCCGCGCTGGTCCAGCACGGCGAGCTGATCGGGCCTGTTGTGGCCCTGCGCCTGGTGGCTGGCGAGGAAGGCCAGGTGGGTGCCCGCATGGCTGTAGCGCGGCGCACTGAAATGCCAGCCGGCGTCCTGCAGCAGCGTCTGCACGCGGCGCGTGCCCACCTCGATCTCGGCGAGTGCGTAGCGGTTGTCCAGCTTCTTCTCGGCCGCGGTGTCGAAGGCGAAGGCGATGCGGCGGCCGTCGGGCGCGACGTCGAAGCTGTTCGCATCGGGCTCGGCGCGGCTCAGCTCCAGGGCCGTGCCCTCGAACAGGTCACGCGCCTTGCCGATGCCCACGTCCATCACATGCAGGTGGGGCACTCGGCCTATGGGGATGTGGTGGTCCCAGAAGCGGTACAGCGCCTCGTCGGTGACGTAAGCGCTCTCCTTGCGGGCCTTGAATTCGCGCAGCACATCGGCCTGTGCCGCCGCCTTGCGGTCGGGCCAGACCCAGCTGACGAAGGCGATGCGCCTGCCGTCCGGGAACCACTTGAAAGCATCGACGCCGGTGGGCACCCGGCCCACGCGTCTGGCCTCGCCGCCATCGGGGGCGATGACGTAGAGCTGGGGCTCTTCGTCCTTCGCGCCAGCTTGCTCGCGCCGGGCCGTGAAGGCGATCAGGTCACCGCGCGGGCTCCACTGCGGGTTGCCGTCCTTGTCGCCGGCCTCGGTCAGGCGGCGCGGCTCGCCGCCCAGTGTCGAGAACAGCCACAGGCTGCTCTGTGCCTTGTTCGTCGCCATGTCATGGCGCGTGACGCTGGCCACCGCCTGGGCGCCGTCGGGGCTGAGGCTGGGTTCGGCGATGCGATCCAAGGCCCAGAGTGCATCAACGTCGAAGGCCTTGGTCTTTTCTTTCATGGTCTCTGTCGGGTCAGTTGCCAGTGGAGGTGGGCCTTGACCTCGGGCCATTCGCCCGCGGTCAGGCTGTACATGACGGTGTCGCGCACCGTGCCGTCGCGGCGCAGCGCATGGTGGCGCATCACGCCATCGCGCTTCGCGCCCAGGCGCTCGATGGCGCGCTGCGATGCGTGGTTGAAGTTGTCGGTGCGCCAGCCGACGAGCCGGGCGCCCAGCGTCTCGAAGGCATGCGTCAGCAGCAGCAGCTTGGCAGTCGTGTTGACGGCGCTGCGCTGCACGCGCTGCGCATACCAGGTGTAGCCGATCTCGACGCGCTCGATGGCCGGCACGATGTCGTGGTAGCTGGTCGAGCCCAGCACCTCGCCGGTGGTGGCGTCCAGCACCGCGAAAGGCAGTCGGTGGCCCGCAGCCTGGCCGGCCAGGGCGGTCTCGATGTAGCCACGTGTATCGTCGGGGGTGGGCACGCTGGTGAAGCGCAGGGTCCACAGCTCGCCGTCAGCGGCTGCTGCCTGCAGCCCGGGGGTGTGATCGAGCGTGAGCGGCACCAGGCGGATGGGCCCGCCAGCCAAGGTGACGGGCGTGACCGGCTTCATGGCCTGTCCTTCAGGATCAGCCGCCGCGCGAGGAACCGGCCGGCGCCGCAGCCGGCGACGATCAACGCCAGGCCCACGATCTGGGTGCCGTTCCAGTCAGGACTGGCAATGAAGTCGATGCCGAACTGCCGGCCCAGCCACCAGCCGGCCAGCGCCCCACCGACAAATCCGACCGCATCGGCCAGGCCTTCGCGCATCGCGCGGTCGAGGTCCTGGCTCATCAGCGGTTGTTGCGTTGCATGAAGACCAGCTTCTCGAACAGCGTCAGGTCCTGCTCGTTCTTCAGCAAGGCGCCCACCAGCGGCGGGATGGTCACCTTCTCGTCCTTGGACTGCAGCGCGTCCACCGGCACATCCTCGGCGACCAGCAGCTTCAGCCAGTCGATCAGCTCCGAGGTGCTGGGCTTCTTCTTGAGGCCTGGCAGGTTGCGCACGTCGTAGAAATTCTTCAGCGCCGCGGCCAGCAGGTCCTTCTTCAGCGTCGGGAAGTGCACGTCGACGATCTTCTGCATCGTCGCGGCGTCGGGGAACTTGATGTAGTGGAAGAAGCAGCGACGCAGGAAGGCGTCCGGCAGCTCCTTCTCGTTGTTGGAGGTGATGAACACCAGCGGTCGGTGCCTGGCCTTGATGAGTTGCCGCGTCTCGTAGACGTAGAACTCCATGCGGTCGATCTCGCGCAGCAGGTCGTTCGGGAACTCGATGTCGGCCTTGTCGATCTCGTCGATCAGCAGCACGACCGGCTTGTCGGCCTCGAAGGCCTGCCACAGCACGCCCTTGACGATGTAGTTCTCGATGTTGCGGACACGGTCGCTGCCCTCGATGCCGGCGAGCTGGCTGTCGCGCAGCCGGCTGACGGCGTCGTACTCGTACAGGCCCTGCTGGGCCTTGGTCGTGCTCTTGATGTGCCACTGCAGCAGAGGCATGCCCAGGGCGCTTGCGACCTCTTCGGCCAGCATGGTCTTGCCGGTACCGGGTTCACCCTTGATGAGTAGCGGCCGCTGCAAGCTGGCCGCGGCATTGACCGCGAGCATCAGGTCGGCCGTGGCGACGTACTGGTCAGAACCTTGGAATTTCATGGGGAAAACCGGGGCAGAGAGGGGTCTGAACCAGTATAGGGGCCACCCTATAATCGCCGCCGCTCAGAACCCGATACCCACCGAGACATGAAAAAACTGCTGCAGATCTCGCTCGCCCTGGTCACCGCCTTTGTCGCCTTCGGCGCCCAGGCCCAGGATGTCAAAGCGGGCGAGAAGAAGGTCGCGATGTGCATCGGCTGCCACGGCATCGTGGGCTACCAAGCGAGCTTCCCCGAGATCCACAAGGTGCCGATGATCGCGGGTCAGAACGCGAAGTACATCGTCAGCGCCCTGCAGGCCTATGCCAAGGGTGACCGCAAGCATCCGACGATGCGCGGCATCGCGGGCTCGCTGAGCGAGCAGGACATGAATGACGTCGCCGCCTTCTACGAGCAGCAGGCCAAGCTGCCGGCCGCCCCCAAGGCCATTGACTCAGCCCCGCCCGCCAACGTCGCCGAACTGCTGACCAAGGGTGCCTGCATGTCCTGCCACGGCGCCAACCTCAGCACGCCTATCGACCCGAGCTATCCCAAGCTGGCCGGCCAGCATGGTGACTACCTGAGCGTTGCGCTGAAGTCGTACAAGACCGAGCACAACAGCAACGTCGGCCGCAGCAACGGCGTCATGGCCGGCCAGGTGAAGCAGTTCAGCAATGCCGAGCTGAAGGCCATCGCCGCCTACATCAGCACGCTGCCGAGTGAGCTGGCCACCGTGCCGCAGAGCAAGTTCCGCTGATCCGGCCCCGTGCCTTGCATACAAGCCGCCCTCGAGGCGGCTTTTTGCTGCGCGCCTGAAAAACCGTGCAGAGCTGCACGTTCGCCACCTCGCGTCGTCTGCGTCGGGCGCGGATACTCTGCGTAACAGAGACGACGCTGTCATGTTGAAAAAGATCTCGACCGCTGAGGTGAGGCTGGGCATGTATCTCCAATCGATGGAGGGGGCCTGGCTGTCCCATCCATTCTGGAAGACCAAGTTCGTGCTGACGGACCCGGCAGACCTGACGGCGCTGAAGGGCAGCGGCGTGCAGGCCGTCTGGATCGACGTCGACCAGGGCGTTGATGTGCTCGTCATGGAGCCGCCTAAGCCCAGCCCCGTCATGGCCAGCACCGTGCCCGCTGCCAGCCCTGCGCCGTCTGCCACCCCCGCTGAGCCCCCGCAGTTGCGTGCCAGCATGGAGGACGAACTGGGCCGCGCGGCCGAGGTGCTGCACCGCTCCAAGCAGGCTGTCACGGCGCTGTTCAACGAGGCGCGGCTGGGCAAGGCCATCGATTCCGAAGTCTGCCTGCCCATCGTGGGCGAGATTGCGTCTTCGCTCGCCCGCAACCCCTCGGCCTTCGTAAGCCTGGCCCGGCTCAAGACCAAGGACGACTACACCTACATGCACTCGGTCGCCGTCTGCGGCCTGATGGTGGCCCTGGCCCGTCACATGGGCCTGCCGGACGAGCAGGTGCGCGAGGCGGGCCTGGCTGGCCTGCTGCATGACGTGGGCAAGATGCAGATGCCGCTGGAGGTGCTGAACAAGCCCGGCGCGCTAACCGACGCCGAGTTCAGCGTCATGCGCAGCCACCCCGAGCGCGGCTTCGATCTGCTGAGGGAAGGCGTCAAGGTGCCTGCATCTGCGCTGGACGTCTGCCTGCACCACCACGAGAAGATGGACGGCACTGGCTATCCGCACAAGCTGGCGGGCGAGCAGATCAGCCTGCTCGCGCGCATGGGTGCCGTCTGCGATGTGTACGATGCGATCACCTCGACGCGGCCCTACAAGGCAGCCTGGGACCCAGCGGGTTCCTTGCAGCGCATGTCACAGTGGAAGGGGCAATTCGACCCGGTCATCTTCCAGGCTTTCGTCAAGAGTGTCGGTATCTACCCGACGGGCACGCTGGTGCGCCTGCAGTCTGGCCGGCTGGCCGTCGTCGTGGACCAGAACCCGACCTCCCTCGTCGCGCCGCGCGTCAAGGTCTTCTTTTCGACCAAGTCCGGCATGCCCATTCCCGTGCAGATGCTGGATCTGTCCGCGCCTGGCACCACCGATCGCATCGCCGGCCGCGAGCCGCCCGAGAACTGGGGCTTCAATCACCTCGAAGACCTCTGGAACCCGAACGCCAAGCGCTGACCTGGGGTTATCGACGGCCTCCTAAACTGCCGAGTCATGCAGTTGGGAGATCAGCAATGAAGCGATGGATTGGGGTGGCGCTGTTGGCGTTGGCATGCGGCGCGTCCGCGCAGACCTTGCGCTGGGCCAGCCAGGGCGACCCGCAGACCATGGATCCGCACTCGCAGAACGAGAGCCTGACCAACATGGTCAACGGTCAGATCTACGAGCGGCTCACCAACCGCGATGCCAAGCTGGCGTTGGTGCCGGGCCTGGCCGAGCAATGGAGGCAGACCGGGCCGCTGACCTGGCGCTTCAAGCTGCGCGCGGGCGTTAAGTTCCACGACGGTACGCCGTTGACGGCGGACGACGTCATCTTCTCCATCCAGCGCGCCAAGGAGCCAACCTCGCTCATCGCCGTCTATGCGAATGCGGTGGGCACGCCCAAGCGCGTCGACGACCTGACGGTGGATTTCCAGCTCCCGGTCTTCAACCCCATCTTCCTGCAGCACATTGACCAGTTGTGGATCATGAGCCGCAAGTGGTGTGAGGCCCACCGCGTGACCCGACCGCTGGACTTCAAGAACAAGGAAGAGAGTTTCACGGCGCAGAACGCCAACGGCACAGGCCCCTTCATGCTGGCCAGCCGCCAACCCGGCATCAAGACTGTGCTCAAGCGCAACCCCGCCTGGTGGAACAAGTCGGAGGGCAACGTTCAGGAGGTGGTCTACACGCCGATCGCCACCGACGCGACTCGCCTGGCTGCGCTGGTATCGGGTGAGATCGACTTCGTGCTGGACCCTGCACCGCGTGACATCGCCCGGCTGCGCAACACGGCGGGTGTCAAGGTCATCGAGGGGCCGGAGAACCGCCTCGTCTTCATCGGCATGGACCAGGCGCGCGACAAGCTGCTGTATGGCCAGGTGCCCGGCGACAAGAACCCGTTCAAGGATGTCCGCGTGCGCCGCGCGTTGTACCAGGCCGTCGACATCGAGACGCTCAAGACCAAGCTGATGAGCGGCCTGTCGGTGCCCACCGGCGCGCTGACACCATCAGCCAATGCGTCTTTCGACGACCCAGCGCTGCAGACCCGCCTGCCGCATGACCTGGCGACGGCGAAGAAGCTGATGGCGGACGCCGGCTATGCCGACGGCTTCGAGGTGACGCTGGACTGCCCCAACAACCGCTACATCAACGACGAGGAGATCTGCACGGCGCTGGCCTCGATGTGGGCGCAGCTGAAGATCAAGGTGCGCGTCAATGCCATGCCGCGCGTCATCTACTTTCCCAAGCTGGAGAAATACGACACCAGCCTGTACATGTACGGCTGGGGCGGCTCGGTGACCGACGCCGAGGCCATCCTGACGCCGCTGTACCGCAACCGCGGCGACAAGGGCGTGGGCACCTACAACTTCGGCGGTTTTCGCAACGACAAGGCCGACGCGCTGGCAGCGCAGTCCAGCGTCGAGCCGGACCCGAAGAAGCGCGAGCAGCAGATCCGCGGTGCGTTGGCCGAGTTGCGCGAGCAGGTCAACGTGATCCCGCTGCACCGTCAGGTCGTGCCCTGGGCGGCACGGCAGAACGTCGCGGCCGTGCACCGCCCGGACAACTGGCTCGAACTCGCCTGGGTCCAGATCAGCCGCTGATTTCGGCCTTTTTACGGCCCACCGCGGTGCGGGCCGGCGCGGCACACTGGCCTGAGCCATGCTCAACGCCCGCGCCATGCTGTACCGCCTCGCCGCTTTCGCCCTGCCACTGTTGCTCGCCGCCTGCGGAGGCGGCGGAGGAGGAGGGGGGGGCAGCACACCCGTGTTGGAGACGCCGCCCACGCTGCGCGGCGTCGCGGCCACCGGCGCGCCGCTGGTCAACGCGCAGGTCAGCGTCGTCGATGGCCAGGGCAAGGCCGTCGGCACGGCGACCACCCATGCTGCGGACGGTAGCTACAGCCTGACGCTGAACGTCAACAACCCGGCGGCGCCGCTCTTCATCCAGGTCCGGGGCATGGACGCTGCCGGCAGCATGCAGGTGCTGCACTCCACGGTGCCCACCATCAGCGCCGCCATGGTCGGCCATGTCACGCCGCTAACCAATGCCGTCGTCGCGCTGGCCCTGGGTACCGAGCCCGCGCCGGTGTTCACGGCCGCGGCCAGCAGCGCCAGCCAGCTGACCCAGATGGCGACTGCCACCCCAGCCGCCGGTGACTTCCTGAAGACGCTGGTCAAGACCCAGATCTCCGACCTGAAGATCACAACGCTGGACCTGCTGGCCGATGCGGGCTTCGCCGCCAACAAGGGGGCTCACGACCTGTTGATCGAGAGCGTGCGCATCGACCTGGCGCGGTCTCGCCTCAACGTGCCCGTCCTGCAACTTGGCAACAAGTTCCTCGCGGGCACCACGGCCGAGGTGGTCGTGGAGCTGCCCACTGCCCAGTCCGAGCTGCTGAAGACCACAGGCACGCCAGCCAACGCCATCACGTCCACGCTGAAGGCTGCTACCAGCGCCACGACGCTGCTGGGCAACCTGCCTGGCCTGGACGACCTGGGCGCTGCGCTGAACCAGCTCATCGCCCAGGGCAAGGACGTCAGCACCATCCTGAGTCATGTGCTGGTCAGCGGCTACGACAAGCACAACAGCCGCGTGAAGACCGACCTGGCCGCCATCCTGTCCGGGTACACGACGGCGAACCGCCAGTTCGGACGCTTCCAGCTGCTGGGCTGTGCCGATGACACGCCGGCCACCGGCAACTGCGCCAAGGTGCTGGTCGGCGCCGTCATCAGCGACTCGACCGGAACCGTGGTCGAGCTCTTCAGCGATTCGGTCAGCTACAACAAGGCCGCGACGACAACCAACAAGTGGAACCTGGTCGGCAACGGCAAGAAACTGGCTGTCGCCGTCCATCCGCTGGCCTTCAGCGCCAGGAACGCCGACGGCACGGCCGACGCGGCGCTGTCCCCCAATCCCGGGATCGGCCTGCAGGTCGAGATCCAGGCGCAGACGCCCGATCCCATCCCGGTGAACCCGCCGTTGCAACTGCTCAGCTCGGCGACGGTGCAGCTGCCCGGGGGCTTCAGCATCCCCTTCGGCTATTGCAGCCGGCCGCAGCTGTGCGTGTCATCCACGACGGGTGCGACCAGCCTGATCGCCACCGGAGGCGTGGGCGACCTGGCCATCCAACGCGCGGCCGTCGGCTGGGTGGGCACGGCGGACAGCGTACGCGGCGCCAAATACCTCGTCAGTTACACGATCTCCGGCGCCGCCGAGACGCGTAGCGCCTACCTGCGTGCCGACGTGCTGGGCGACCCGGCTGCGGCGCGCTTCCCGGCGCTGGACGGGCTAACCGCCAACCTGCCGCTGCGCGCCGTGGACCTGCAGACCGGCGCGCTCGCGCTGGACTGGCACAGCTGGGCCGCCGCCAACCCGGACCTGCGCCTTATCGAGGCCCGGCGCGTCTTCACCCCGACGGCGGGCGGCTCGCCCACCGTGCTCGACGTGACGCTGCCCCTGCCGCCCAAGGCGACGCTGAGCGCGCTGGGCACGGCCTACACGCCGACCGGGACCGTCAAGTCCGAGCTGTGGCTGCAGGCCATGGACTCACAGGGGCGGCGCTTCCACACACGCTACACCGGCAGCCCCTGAGCCGGGCGCTCCCGCGCCGTTCAGGCCGGCATCCGGAAGCGCGCCACTTCCTCGGCCAGGCCATGTGCCTGGTCTCGCAGCGACGAGGCGGCCGCGGCCGTCTGTTCCACCATCGCGGCGTTCTGCTGCGTGGCGCGGTCCAGCTCCTGGACCGAGGTGCCCACCTGGCCGATGCCCTGGTTCTGCTCGTGAGCGCCCTGGGCGATCTGGCTGAGCAGGCTGTTGATGCGCCGGGCGCTGGCGACGATCTCGCCCATCGTCGAGCCGGCTTGCCGGACGACGCCCGTGCCGGCGTCCACCTTCTCCACGCTGTCGGAGATCAGTGTCTTGATCTCGCGTGCCGCGCCGGCGCTGCGCTGGGCCAGCGCACGCACTTCGGTGGCGACGACGGCGAAGCCGCGGCCCTGTTCACCGGCGCGCGCCGCCTCGACCGCGGCATTGAGCGCCAAGATATTGGTCTGGAAGGCGATGCTGTCGATGACGCCGATGATGTCGCTGATCTTGCGCGAGGAGGCCTGGATGTTCTCCATCGTGTCGACCATGTTGCCGATGACGGTGCCGCCGCGGCTGGCGACTTCTTCGTTGTGCGAGGCGATGCGGGTGGCCTCCTGCGTGTGGTCAGACGTCTGCTGCACCGTCGCGCTGATCTGCTCCATCGCGGCGGCCGACTGCTGCAGGTTGGCGGCCGTCTGCTCGGTGCGGGCCGACAGGTCGCTGGAGCCGTCGGCGATCTCGGTGCTGGCATGCACGATGCCTTCCGAGGCCGTGCGTACCTGGCTCACCATCGCCCGCAGGCTGCCCTGCATGGCCGCCAGCATCAGCATGAGCTCGGCCGCCTCATCGCGCCCCCAGGGCTTGGGGGAGGTGGTCAGGTCGCCCTCGGTCATCGCCGACAGGTGGCGGCCGACCTCCTGCATGCCGCCGCGCATGACCAGGAAGAATGCGTAGAACAGGTAGCAGCCCATCAGCAGCGATACGCCGATCACCGCCAGCATGGCGTTGCGGGCATTGCTGGTGCGGTCGACGCGTGCTTGCAGCAACTCGCCCAGCATCGTCGTGCTCTCCTGCGACAGCTGGCGCAGGCCGTCCACGGCCAGATGCCCGGGTGTACCCAGCGCCTGCACCTCGGCCTTGAATTCGGCACCGAACCAGGCGGCTGCAGCGGCCTCGAAGAATTGCTGCGTGGCGCGCACGGTCTCGTCCTTCTTCAGGCGCTTGGCGACGTCGGCGTTGGCCTCGGCAGCGCGGTTGATCGCCTGCGTGATGCCAGCGATCTGCTCGCTGCCGACGTACCAGACGCCGTACAGCTCGCGCAGCGCGGCGGCTTCGGCGCTGCCGCTGCGGCCGGCGGCCCCGGCCAGGGCCCGGGTGCGCGAGACCGACTCGATGACGGTGGAAACGGTGTCGGTGGACAGGGTCATCAAGTAGTAGGTGTCCTGGTCCGGATCCAGCGTCAGGTTGGAGCGGTCCAGCACAGTGGTGCGCAGGTCGCGCACCGCGTCGATGTAGCCCTGCAGCGCAGGCGCCAGTGCCTCGGGCGTGCCCGCGGCGCCGCTCTGGGCCTGCAGCGTTTGATGCAACTGCTGGACGTGCGCCAGCTCGGTGCGCAGGTCCAGCCCGTCCGGCTGGCTGGCGGCCAGGTCGCTGAACGGCTGCATCTGCTTGGCGACGGCCTCCATGTCCAGTTGCGCGGCCAGGCCTGACAGCAGCAGGCGGCGCTGCTTCTGCACCTCGATCAGCCAGGGCTCCAGCCGGGCCACCATCGCCACGCCCGCCTGTTCGTGGCGCGCGAAGGCGATGGTCTCCTGGCTGCTGCGCAGATAGGCCAATGCCAGCAGGCACAGGGGCAGCAGGAAGGCCAGCGAGATCAGCCCGGCCTTGGCGCCAAAGCGCAGCTTGCGAAACAGCCGCACACCGGGCGCCCAGGGGCCGTGATGGCTGAAAAAGCTGTCGCGCTCGGCGCGCAGGGCACCCGTGGATCGGCTGGACTCGTTCTCAAACGTCATGAAAGAAGCTCCTACCGGGCGCCAAGGCGTCGGCAATGTGTTGCGTATCAGTGGTATCAATATTATCAATTTGAGCGTGTTGTTGGCTGTGCATAGCGCTTCAAAACGGCCGGCCCGTGCGTTCGGTCACACATGGCTTGGGCACCGGCCCCGGTGTGAGGCCTTCGACCCGAGACCCGCGCTGCGAGCCCGGCAGACTCCGTTCAGTGCGGCAGTCAGCGCAACGCCATGTCAGGTCGGGGTCTGACCCATGGCCGCCGTTGACCCGGCTTCGTGGGCGCCACCTGCTGCCGGCCCGGCCTGTGGAGGTCTTGCCACCGAACGCGCGCAAAATCCAACGCGTGAACCCACGACCGCCACCGCCCCGATGCAAGCACCACTAACGGCCCAACACATTGCTGTTCTCGACGACGAGGTCGACATCACGACGTTGCTGGCCCAGTACCTGGGTAGCCACGGCTTTCGGATCAGCCAGGTGCAGACCGGCGCCGCCCTGATGGCGTTGATGGCTAGCGACCCGCCAGCGCTGGTGCTGCTGGACTTGGGCCTGCCGGGCGAGGACGGCTTCGTCATCGCCCGCCAGCTGCGCGAGCATTGGCGCTGCGGGCTGGTCATCGTCACGGGCCGCGGCGACGCCGTCGACAAGGTGGTGGGCCTGGAGGTCGGCGCCGACGACTACGTGACGAAGCCCTTCGATCTGCGCGAGCTGGTGGCGCGCGTCAAGGCGGTGCTGCGCCGCATCGTCCCGGTGTCTCTGCCAGAGGCCGTCGGTGCGGCCAAGCCGATCGTCGCAGCAGCTGCCGGTGGCGCGGAGCGCGAGTGTCTGGACTTCGACGGCTGGCAGCTGGACGTGTCGACCCGCAGCTTGTCGGACCCGCAGGGCAATGAGGTCGTGCTGACGGCGGGCGAGTTCGACCTGCTGCAGACCTTTGCGCAGCACCCGGGTCGGGTGCTGTCACGCGATTTCCTGCTGTCGCAGACGCGCGGCCGCGAGGCCGGGCCGTTCGACCGCACCATCGACGTCCAGGTCGGGCGCCTGCGTAAGAAGCTGGAGCCGCTGGCCGATGCACCGCAGTTCATCAAGTCGGTGCGCAGCGCGGGCTATCTCTTCACGCCGACCGTCACCACCCGCCCGGTCCGCGGCGCGCGCACACCGTCATGACGGCGTCGATCGACGACAGCGGCGTCTTCCGCACGCTGTTCTCAGCCTACCCCGACGGGCTGCTGCTGGTGGACGCCGCGGGCCTGATCGTGCTGGCGAACCCGGCCGCAGCCAGCCTGCTGGGCTATGGCCTGGACGAGCTGGTGGGCACGCCCGTGGACGCGCTGGTGCCGGACAGCATCCGGCCGCGCTCACCGGCATGGGTGTCGAATTTCTTCTCGCTGCGGTCGATGAATTCCAGCGCCTGCGCCCGCGATGCGGCAAGGCGCAGTTCCTCGTCGGTGGCATCGGGCTTGCCGACGCGCAGATTGTCCGCGAGCGAGCGGTTGAACAGCAGCGCCTCCTGGAACA
>JACPYV010000032.1 GCA_016195825.1 Burkholderiales bacterium
GACGTCGTGCACCTCGCGCTCCCGCCTCGCTGGCGAGGCGCGCTCGATGCCGCGCTCGCGGGCCGACACGCGGGCGCCGCGTAGAGACCACCACCGCCGGATCCACCGCCGCGCCGGACGGCACAAACCATCGCAGGAGACGCCAAATGCCCAAGCCCGACACACCGCCGACGATCAATCTGACCGAGCGCGAGATCGCGATCGTGACGGCGACCGCCGCAGTCGTCACGCGCCAGCTCGGCGCGCTCGCCACCCGCGCGCCCGACGCAACGGACCCCCACGACCCGAGGGCGTCCGAGCGGGCGCACGAGAGGTGGCGGCTCGAGCTGCGTCAGCAGGCGTTGCAGGTAGTCGGGAGCCAGGCCTTGCAGCTGCTGCAGCGCGCGGCTCACCAGCACCTGGCTGTTCAGCGGCCCCAGGTGCTCCGGCACCGGCGCGCTGACCTCGGCCATGCGGCGAGTGAGGCGCAGTGCGCTCCAGGTACGGCCGTGGGCCTGCACGTTGCGCAGTTCGGGGCCTGCATCGGCCTGCAGCCGGGCGAGCAGCTCGGCCAGCGGGCGGGGGACGACCACAGTCTGGCGATCCGGCACGGGCACGAGCGGGGCCTGCGCGCGCCTGACGAGGCTGGCCACGAGCCGCTCGCGCAGCGCGCCGGGCGGCTGGGCCGATGCGCGCCGGGCCAGTGCCTGCAGCACGCGGCGGCGCACCGGGTCGTCGCCGGGCAGGGCGGCGACCCAGGCCAGGGGATCGGCCAGCACGTCCATCAGGGGGCCGATGCCGCCACTGCGCGCCGGGGGCGTGGCGTGGGTGCGATCTCTACGCGCCGGTTCAGTGCCCGGCCGGCCGCGTCGTCGTTGGACGCCACCGGCTGCTGCGGCCCAAAGGCGGCGGCGAACACCGCGTCTGGCGGCAGGCCCTCGGCCATCAGCGCACGGGCCACGTTCAGCGCCCGCTGAGCCGACAGCTCCCAGTTGTCGGTGAACTTGGGCGCGCCCTTGCCCGTCACCAGGCCGCGGTCATCGGTGAAACCGCTGACCATCAGGATCTCGTCGCGCTGCGCAAGGTAGGTGCGCAGTGGCGCGGCCAGGCTCTTCAGCAGCGCGCGGCCGTCGGCGTGGAGCTGGTCCGAGCCGATGGCGAACAGCACCGCGCCGCTGATGCCGATGCGGCCCTCCACCAAAGTGATGCGGCCGTCCGCCAGCGGGCCGGCGAGGGCCCGCTCCAGCGCTTCGCGGCGGGCCTGCTCGGCCTGGCGCTGCTGCACCTCGGCCGCCAGCTGGTTGGCCAGGTCCAGCTGGCCCACCAGGGCCGCAGCCAGCACCAGCACGAAGGCGCCCAGCACGCCGGCCATCAGGTCGCCGAAGGCGGCCCAGGCGGGCGCGCTCAACCCTTCGGCGTGGTTGTCCTGTCCGACCTCCAGTGGCTCATCCATGCGCCGTGACTCCCTGCAGCGCGTCCAGCACCTGCTTTTGCGAGCCCAGGCACAGGTCGATCACTTCGCGCGCCTGCGCCACGTAGTAGCCAAGCTGCTCGTCGCTGCGCGTCATCGCGGCCGCGAGACGCTCCTCCAGCGCGGCCAGGTGCTGTACCAGCTGCGCGTTGGCGCCCTGGAACTGCTCGACCGCCGCGCCGAAGCCTTCGCCCAGGCTGCCCATCTCGGCGGCGCTGGCGGCGATGGTGGTGGCGGCCTCGGACAAGGCCTGGCCGGTCGCGTCGGCCTGCGCCGTGAAGCGCTGGCCCAGCGCTTCGAGCTGCGTGGCCGAGCCGCCCACCAACGCCTGTACCTGCGACGCGGCGCTGCTGGTCAAGGCGTTCACATGGGAGGCCGTGCCGTCCAGCAGCGCGGTCACCTGGGTCGCCGCGCCGCCCAGCAGCGCGCTGACCTGCGAGCCAGCGCTGCCCAGCAGTGTGTCCAGCGCCGCGCGCTGCTCGCCAGCGGCCTGCTGCAGAGAGGCCAGCAGCGTAGAGACGGTCTGCATCAGCTCTGCGCGCTCGGCCAGCGCGGCGCGGTCCTGGGCCTGGCTTTGCGCCAGTTGCTCGCGCAGCGCGGCGACGACCTCCACGGCCGCGCGCGGCGCCTCGCCGGCGGCCTGCAGCAGTGCGCCGGCTTCGCTCAGCGTGGTCTTGGCCTGCGCCTCGGTCTGCGCGACCAGCTCGCGCGTGTGTTGCAGCAGGCCGTCGGCGAGCTGCTGCTGCTGGGACAGCTGGGCGGCGCCGGCTGATTGCAGCTCGGCGCGCCAAGCGGCCAGGCGCTCGGCGTCGTTGTGCGCGTGGGTCGCTTGCAGCTGCGTGTGCGCCTCGGCCAGCGCGGCGATGGCACCCTTCGTCTGCGCGGCGAAGCCGGTGGTCAACTCGGTCAGCGCGTCCTGTGCGCGCTGGCCGCTGGCGGCCAGGAGTTGCTGAGCGGCCTCGCGCTGGGCGGCCAGCAGTTGCTCGTTGGCGTCGCGCTGGCGGGCCAGGGCCTCGGCCTCGGTGCGGGCCTGGGCGCGCGCTTCGGCGTCCAGCTCGGCCTGCATCGCGGCGTGGCGGGTCTGCGTGTCGGCGATGCGGTCGAGCAGGTCCTTCGTCTGGGCGGCGAAGCCGGCCGTCAGCTCGGTCAGCGCGTCCTGCGCGCGCGCACCGCTGTCGGCCAGCAACTGCTGGGCGGCTTCGCGCTGGGCGGCGAGCAGGCGCTCATTGGCGTCGCGCTGCGTTGCCAGCGCCTGGGCGTCAGCCTGGGCATCGGCGCGGCGCCGCGCGTCCAGCTCGGCCTGCGCGGCCTGCTGGCGGGCCTGCGCATCAGCCAAGCGGTCCAGCAGGCTTTGCGTCTGAGCGGCGAAGCGCTCGGCGGTGTCGGCCAAGGCCTGCCCGGCGGCGGCGCGCTGAGCGGCCAGCGCGTCGACCTGGCTGTTCAGCGCGGCGGCGCGGGCAGTGTCAGCCTCGGCCTGCGCAGCCTGCTGGCGCGTGGCGGCGTCGTTCAGCGCGGCGACCAGGCCTTGCGCCTCGGCGGCCCAGCGCGCGCCCAGCCGGTCCACGGCCTGCTGCGTCGCGGCGCCGGCGTCGGCCAGCAGCGTCATCGCGGCGTCGCGCTGCGCGGCCAGGCCCTCGCCCTGGGCACGGGCGGCGGCTTCGCTGTGCTGGGCGATCTGCGCGGCGCCGGCCTCGAAGCGGCGGCCCAGCGCATCGAGCTGTTCGGCCACCTGCGTGCCCACGCGCTCGTGCAGTGCGGCGGCCTCGCGGGCGATGCCGGCCATCGCGGCCTCGGCGGCGGGCTGTATGGCTGCGCCGGCCAGGCGCGCACTCTCGGCCAGGCTGGTGCGCAGCGTGCTATCCACGCTGCCGGCCAGCGCCTGGTAGGACTGGCGCGTTTCACCGTGGAAGCTGGCTTGCGCGGCGGCTTGCGCGTCGTGGAAGCGCGTGTTCTGCGCAGCGAGTTGGTCGGCCAGCTGCAGGGCGAATAGCTGCAGCTGGGCGACGAGCTCGTGCTGGTTCTGCTGCGCGGCGGTGGCAGCGGCTGCCTCGGCCGCTTCCTGCTGGCGCGCGCGGCGGTGCGCGGCGGTCAGCGGGCGCAGGTGGCCCAGCAGGGCCGCGTCAAGGCGGCCGGACACGTCGGCGCGCTCGCGGCGTGCCAGCGCCACCATCAGGCCCAGCATGGCCGAGCCAGTCACGCCGGCCACGCTGTCGCTGAAGGCCAGGCCCAGGCCTTGCACTGGCGCACCCAGCGCGTTGCGCAGCGCGGCAAGGTCGGCCGTCTGGCCCAGCGCGCTGGCGGTGCTGCTCAGTGTGATGACCAGGCCGATGAAAGTGCCCAGCATGCCCAGCAACACCAGCAGTCCGGCCAGTGCCGGCGCCAGCGCCAGGCCCGGCAGCGCCACGCGCAGGCCCTCCAGGCGCTGCTGCACGGCGGCGCGCAGCGCGGCGGGCAGGCGCTCCAGCCAGCCGTCAGTCGGCTCGGCATCGAGTTCGGCACCCAGCTCGCGGCTGGCGCGGCGGAAGGCGTTCAGCTCCAGCACGCCCAGTACGAAGAAGGCGGCGATCAGCAGCGTCATCGCCAGCGCAACCGGGTGGTGGCGCGAGGCGGCGAACGCGGCGCCGGCGATGCCCGCGAGGCCGGCCGCGAGGGCGAGGGGGTAGAGCGTGTGCAGGAAGCGGTTCATTCGGGGGCGTCTTGGCGCAGGGCTTCGATGAGGCCCAGCACCGGTTGAAGTCTCAGGTCCAGCTCGGCGCGCAGCGCACGCTGCAGGTCGGCCCAGAAGCGGGCGCGCCAGCGGCGCGGGTCGGCGGCGTGGTGAGTCTCGGCACGCCGTGTCAGCAGTGCGGGCAGGCCGCTCAGGGCCTGGCGCTCCTGCGCGGCCAGGGCGCGCTCGAACAGGGCGTCCAGCTGCGCCAGCCGCGCCAGCGCGCCCGAGGCCTCGGCCAGGTGGGGGCGCAGGCGTTCACGCAGGCTGCCCACACGGGCGGCCATGCTGCGCTGCTGCTGGGCATGGTGCAGGCGATAGGGCGCCAGCAGGTCGGCCAGCGGCAGGCCTTCTGGGGCCGGCTCGGCAGACTCGCGCGCCAGCAGCGCATCGTCGAAGGCGGCCGGCAGCTCTGTCTGCACGCGGTCCAGCGCGGCGTCGGCCCAGGCGAGGGCTGCGCGGTGGGCACCGGCGTCGGCCGTGGCCGCGGGCGCCGTGGCCAGCACCTGCGACAGTCCGATGGCATCTGCCCAGCCCAGCCAGCCGCCCAGACGCTCGGCCACCGGCCTGACGGTCACGGGCGCGACGCCCCATTGCAGCAGCAGGCGTGCCAGCGGCTCGGACGCCGGGTTCTGGGGACTGCTGAGGGCTTGCATGGGAAGGGCTGGCGCGCACGCACGGTGCGTGGGCAAAAAGGGCGAGAGTTTAGTGAACCGCGATCCACAAGGCCTTCCCGGGCCACCGGCGGGGTGCCGGCCGCCTGCATCCTGGGGGGGCGTGAGGCGGCGCAAAATCTCGCCATGCATGCTCATGACCTCGCCGAATGGCGGCACGACCACACGTTCGACAGCGGCAACATCGCCGGCGAGCGCAGTACGCGCCTCGTGATGTGGATCACCGCCGCGATGATGGGGGTCGAGATCGCCGCCGGCTGGCACTACAACTCGATGGCGCTGCTGGCCGACGGCTGGCACATGAGCAGCCATGTCGTGGCCATTGGCCTGAGCGCGTTTGCCTACGCGGCTGCGCGCCGGCATGCCGGCGACCCGCGCTTCGCCTTCGGCACCTGGAAGATCGAGGTGCTGGGCGGCTTTGCCAGCGCCGTCTTCCTGCTGCTGATCGCCGCGCTGATGGTCTGGGGCTCGGCCGCGCGACTGCTGCAGCCCGAGCCCATCCACTACCCCGAGGCCCTGGCCGTGGCGGCGCTGGGCCTGGCCGTCAACCTCGGCTGTGCTCTCATCCTGGGCAGCGCCCACCATCACGACGCTGGCCACGGGCATGAACACGCGGATGAACACGCGCATGGGCACCACGGCCACCACCACGACCTGAACCTCAAGTCCGCCTACCTGCACGTCATCGCCGACGCCGCCACCTCGGTGGCCGCGATCGTTGCACTGGCCGGCGGCTGGTGGCTGGGCTGGGCCTGGCTGGACCCGGTCATGGGCATCGTCGGCGCCGTCGTCGTCGCCGTCTGGGCGCGCGGCCTGATCCGCGACACCAGCAAGGTGCTCCTGGACCGCGAGATGGACCATCCCGTCGTCGACGAGATTCGCGAGGTCATTGCCGAGCGCGGCGCGGCCAGCGAGACGCTGATCGCCGACCTGCACGTCTGGCGCGTCGGCCGCGCCACCTATGCCTGCGCGCTCAGCATCGTCACGCACGACGCCCAGCTCACGCCACGCCAGGTGCGCGAGTGGCTGTCCGTGCACGAGGAGGTGGTGCACGCCACCATCGAAATCCACCGTTGTGAGGTCCGCTGATGGCCACCAAGCCCCTGGCCACCACTGCGGCTGACACCGACCTGCGCAACCAGTGCAGCCGCTGGCTCAACGGTCACCGTCCGCTGCGCAGCATGCGCGACTCACTGCTGGCGCTGGCCGAGGCGCCAGAAGCCGCCCAGGCGCTGGACATGTACGGCGATGGTGCCGCCGTACAGGCGCTGGAGGCGCAGGTGGCCGCGCTGCTGGGTAAACCGGCCGGGCGCTTCTTCCACAAGGGTGTGGCGGCGCAGCTGGCCGCGCTGCGCGTGTACTGCGGCGACGGTCCCGGGCCGGTGGCCCTGCACCCGCAGAGTCACATCGCCATCGACGAGGCCGACGCCTACACCCGGCTGATGGGCCTGCGCGGTGCGCTGGTGGGCGACACCGATGCCCCGTTCACGCTGGACCAGCTGCAGGCCTTGCCGGAGCCGCCAGTCGTGGTCGTTGTGGAGCTGCCGCTGCGCCGTGGCGGCTACCGGCTGCCTGCCTGGGAAGAGCTGGTGGCGATCAGCGCCTGGTGCCGCGCATGTGGCGTGCCGTTGCATGTCGACGGCGCGCGGCTCTGGGAGGCGGCGGCCCACTATGGCCGGTCGCTGGCGGACATCGCCGCGCTGGCTGATTCGGTCTACGTGTCCTTCTACAAGGGCCTGGGAGGGCTGGCGGGCTGCGTGCTGGTGGGCAACGAGGCCTTCATCGCCCACACCTTGCCCTGGCAGTCACGGCTGGGCGGCAACCTGTTCACGGCCTATCCCTTCGTGCTGAGCGCGCTGCAGGGGCTGCGCAGCCAGTTGCCGCGCCTGCCGGCGTATCGTGAGCGCGCCCGTGGCCTGGCGGCGCTGTTGGCGGCCCAGCCCGGCTGGCGTGTCGCGCCCGAGCCGCCGCAGGTCAATGCCTTCCAGCTGCACCTGCCCGCGGCGCCCGAGGCGCTGCGCGAGGGGCTGCTGGCGGTCGCGCGGCGCGACGGGTTCTGGCTGGGCGCGCGGGCGGTCACCTCGCACGTCATCGCCGGCGGGGCGATGGTGGAAGTCGTCATCGGCGATGCGGCCCAGGGCTGGGCTGACGCGGAAGCGGTGGCGGCTTTGCGGCTCGCGGTCGCGGTGTCCGGCGAGGCATGAGCCGTCCGGCGCTGTCGGCTCCCTTGACAGTCCATCGGTGTCAGTCCGCGTCTAAACTGGTAAGTTGTTGATTTAAATGGAAATAACGGGGATGGCATCAGTATTGCGTGGCTGAGTCATCACTCAGCCCTACAAGACCGCCATGTCCAAACTGTTGTCATTTGTCGCCGCGCTGGCCGCCGTCCTGCCGCTGGCCGCCCAGGCCGCCCCGATCACGCTGACCGGCACGATTCGCGACTTCAACTCCTGGGGCACCACGTTCAACGGCGTTGCCGGGCATGTCGACTTCGAGAACGTCGTCACCTCGGCCAGTGGCATCGTCATGTCCACGCTGGGCGCGGACGGCAAGCCGGTGCTGTCGAACAATCACCCCAGCGTGTCCAGCGCGGCGTCGTTCCAGCAGTGGTACCACGACGACCCGACGGTCAACAAGACCGGCAGCATCACCATCACGCTGAATCCCGTGTCGGCCACCACCTACCAGTTCAGCAGCAACTCCTTCTTCCCCATCGACGGCCAGTTGCTCGGCCAGACCAGCAGCGGCCACAACTTCGGCTTCACGACCGAGTTCCACACCGTCTTCACCTACCAGGCCGCCAACAACGACAACTTCGCCTTCACCGGCGATGACGACGTCTGGGTGTTTATCAACGGCATGCTGGCCATCGACCTGGGCGGTGTGCATGGCGCCACCGGCGCGAGCGTCAACTTGAACGCCCAGGCCGCGGCGCTGGGCATCGTGGACGGCAGCAACTACACGCTGGACGTGTTCCAGGCCGAGCGCCACACCACCGGCTCCAACTTCACGATGACCACCTCGCTGCAGCTCGTCACCGTGCCGCCCACCGGCTTGCCCGAGCCGGCCTCGCTGGCGCTGGTGGCCGGTGGCCTGCTGGCAGCCGGTGCGGCACGCCGCCGCCGCGGCTGAGGTCGATCGACCCCGCAGACGGCCGCCTTCGGGCGGCCGTTGTCGTTGCGCGGGCGGGCCCGGTGCGGGCACGAGACGGCTCGCGCAAAAGCAATCGGCCGCCAGGGCATGCCGTGGCGGCCGATCGAGGGCGATGAGCGGGAGGCTTACCGGCGCTGGCCCGAGCCACCACCGGTCGGCGCGGGGCCGCGGCGTTCCAGGTGGCGGAAGGTGATGCGGCCCTTGCTCAGGTCATAAGGCGACATCTCCAGCGACACGTTGTCGCCGGCCAGGATGCGGATGTGATGCTTGCGCATCTTGCCGCCGGTGTATGCGATGACCTGGTGGCCGTTCGTCAGCGTCACGCGAAAGCGCGAGTCGGGCAGGACTTCATGGACGACGCCCTGCATTTCAATCAGTTCTTCTTTGGCCAAGTGTGGGGCTCCGCTGAGAGAGGTTGAACGAGAGGCCGAACACGTGGCCGTGCCGGCGAGAGGCGCTGCTGTGAGCGCGTGCAATCAATGACAGTGTGCCCAAGCCAGGCCTTCGGCCTTGGCGTAGCGCATTGCCGCCTGGGGGCTGCGAAACTGCGGCGTGAAACGCATAACGCGGTCCACGCTGGCCATACCGCGGCCCGAGCGTATCGAGACCAGCGCGTCAAAGCCACCGCCGTCTCGTGCCTGGGACATGGGCGAAATCAGGTAACGCCCCACTTCGATGTTCTTGTTGTTGTTCATCTTATTCTTCTGTTGATGCGCCGCAGCCAGCCTGGGCCGGCTGCGGCGTGGGTGGTCGCTCAAGGCGACCACGGGCGCCGCAAGGGCGCCTGGTGTCTGGCTCAGAGCGAGCGGATGTTGGAAGCCTGCGGGCCCTTGGCGCCCTGCGTGGCTTCGAATTCGACCTTGGCGCCTTCGGCCAGCGAGCGGAAGCCGCCGCCGTTCTTGATCTCGCTGTGGTGGGCGAACAAGTCCTTGCCGCCGCCATCAGGCGTGATGAAGCCGAAGCCCTTGCCGTCGTCGAACCATTTCACGGTGCCGGTTTGCGTGGTCATGTGTGTTTCCTTAGGAAATGTGGAGATGGATAGAAACCCTCCGCAGGCGTCATGCCGAGCGGAGACAGAAACACTCAAGAACACTCACCGGGAGTTTGCTGAAGCGAGCCGCTCGCAAGAAGGGCCAGGGGGTGGCCAGCGGGGCTGCAGATAAGACCTTGAGGAAACGGTCTTGTGCGAATCTATTCGCCGAATGTAGCACAGATGTGCGCGCCGTCCAAAGCCCCACGCTGCCGGGGCCTGGAAGCGCCCTTGCCGGCGGACGCATCTCGACACCCACCGGGGCCCACCCGGCCCGCACGATGGGATCGCGCGCCATCCTGCAGCCCGACCGGCTACAAGGTGCGTATTCCCGCCAGGCTGCCTCGCGGCTTCAGCCGTAGGCGTACCAGAGCGCCGCGAAGAAGTGGCACACGCTGCCACCCAGCACGAACAGATGCCAGACGAAGTGCGAGTAGCGCACCCGGTTGTCCAGCAGGAAGACGAAGGCGCCGAGCGTGTAGCTCAGGCCGCCGGCGATCAGCAGCGTGAGGCCGGCGGCCGGCAGGCGGTCCACCAGCGGCCCGGCCGCGAACACCACGACCCACCCCATGGCCAGGTACAGCCCGGTGGACACGAAGCGGTGCTTGAGCCGGTTCAGCAGCTTGATGGCCACGCCGAACGCCGCGGCGGCCCAGACGGCGATCAGCAACGTCACGCCCGGGCCGGTGTGCAGCACACCCAGCGTGAACGGCGTGTAGCTGCCGGCAATGAAGACGTAGATGGCCGCGTGGTCCAGCCGCAGCAGCGCAGCCTTGGCGCGGCCCTGCCACAGGCTGCTCGGCAGCGCGTGGTAGAGCGTGGAGACGCTGTAGAGCAGGATCATCGTGGCCGCAAAGATGGCCGCGGCCACCACGTCGGCCGCGCCGCCGTGGGTCATCGCGCGGATCACCAGGATGGGCAGCGCCGCGATCGCCAGCACCACGCCCAGGCCGTGGCTGATGGCGTTGGCGATCTCCTCGCCTAGCGTCTGGTCGCGGTCGACGGCAGGGGAAGCGGCGGGTGAGGAGCGGCGGAGCAACTGCATGGTGAGGTGTCGGGAACTGCGGGGTGACAGCCGAAGCATGCCTGCTCTGCATGACATGGCGTGCCGGTCGTGAAGCGTCACCCCATGATCGCGCGGTTGTGGGGCGGCTGGGTCTTCCATCATGACGATGGCGGGCGGGCCTGCCCCCCCTCTGGCCTCTTACTTCAGCACCAGCTCCTGCAACTCCATGCTTCCGGCCAGCTTGCGCATCACCTTGCGCTCACCGGAGGCCGTGTCCAGCTTGTGCTGGTCCATGGCCATGAAGGCCTCGTACTTCTTCTGCACTTCCAGCTGCTGGGCGGTCGTCAGGTAGTCCTTGGACTCGATGGCCAGGATCAGGTCGGGCTCGCCCTCGCGCGGGTTGTTCACCTGGAGCACGTGGTAAGACACGATGTAGCCCTCCTTCTTGCCGAACTCGTTGTTCTTCTTCCAAGTCTTGGCCAGGAAATCCATGTAGTTCTCGAACTGTCCGGGTTCGATCTTGATGCTGGAGAAGTTCCACACGGTGGCCGGCTTGTAGCTGGAGTCCTGGGCGAAGGCAGCGGCGCCAACAATCATCAAACCTGCCGCAAACAGCCCCGTCCTGATGTGCTTCGCGTAGTTCATTTTGAAGATCTCCTCACCTGTCGACGCCGGTGAACGCGTTTGCGCGGTGGTGCGCCGGGGCACTGTGCGCCTGCGCGTCCGTTTGTGGTGAGGCCGGCGGCGCCGGTGCGGCGCGAACCGTCATCCATCTGCAGGATGCCGGGGGAGGCCGCCCGGACGCTGAAGGTTTTGATGCGCATCAAGCGCGCGGCGGCCCGCGCGACGCATGCTGGGCCCTGCCCACCTTGGAGGTTCTCATGACGACGCACGCCACCGCTTGTTCCTTCGCCCTGCTGCTGGCCCTGGCGGGCTGCGCTGCCAGCGCCCCCAAACCTGCCGACTCCTCGGCCCACGCCGGGCACGGCGCGCCTGCCGACCCGGCCGCTGCCGGCAAGGGTGGCGGCATGGGTGGCGGCATGGGCATGATGGACGAGATGTGCAGAAAGCATGCCGCCGAACCCGGCCGTGCGGCCAGTGCCCCGGACATGATGACCAGGCACTGCAAGGACAGGGCGGATGCGGCGGCGGGAGCGGCTTCAGCAGCTCACTGAGTCAAAGGCGCGGCGCTGGCGATGCCTGTGTGGATGCCCGTCCTGTACGGGGCGTGACGCCCACGCGCCCGCAGCCCAGGCTGCAGACCTGATAGCGCCATCGCCGCATCGCCGCATCGCCGTGATGGCGCTGCAATGTCAGAAGAACACGATCCCGCCGAGCGCAAAGCCGTTCATCCTGGCCTGTTCGCCGGTGACGTGCCTGGATGTCGTCCGGCTCAGTTCCCCCACCAGGGTCACGCTCTTCGTCAGCCCGTAGTACAGCCCGGCCGTCACGTTGGTGTTGCTGCGCAAGTCGTTGGCCACACCGTCCTTCAGCCGGCTCTCGCCCCAGTTGAGGCCCAGCTTGGTCTTGGCCGTGGCCTGCCAGGTGGCTTGCAGCAGCACATTGGTCTGCTTGCGGTTGCCGCTGTCGCCGTCGGACAGCACGCCCAGGCCCTTGCCGGACTGGATGTTGGCCGCCAGGCCCAGCGCGCCGACCGAGAGGCTGCCACCGATCTCGGCACCGCTCATCGTGAAGCCGGTGTTGGTCGGGCCTTCGAACTTCTGGCGCTTCAGCGCGGCCCAGATCTTGCCGCCCTCGAACTTGACCGAGGCCTGGGCCTGCAGTTGCGGCTCGCTGCGGCCGATGAAGCTGGTGCCGCTGGCGTCCACCGGGCTGACCAGGGCCACCGTGGCCGAGAAGCCGCCGTTGGCGGGCAAGGTGTAGGCCATCTGGCCATAAGTGCCCAGGTACGTGTAGCCAGAGCCGATGTGGCCCAGTGTGACGCGGTTGCGCTGCGTGGCGCTGACGGGGGCGCCGGCTCCCAGCAGGGTCATGTCGCCCAGGATGGCGGATGCGCCGAACAGGCCGTAGTCGCGACCCAGCTTGACGGTGCCCATGTCGGCGTTGCCGAAGGTGACGAAGCCCTGGCGTACGTCAACGTTGCTGTTGTTGGAGATGGCATCGCCGGCCGCGACGGCCGCGCCGATCATCAGCGTGGCGCTGATGTCGATGCCCTCCTGGCGGGTCTTGGCCGTGGTCGTGAGGGCGTTGGGCAGCAGGCCGTTGCCGATGACGGTGCGGCCGTCGGTGCCGCCGCAGCCCAGGCCCTTGGTCGCGAGCGCGAGGCCGCCCACCGCCTGCGAGCCGGAGCAACTGGTGTGCGTGTAATAGGCGTTGACGATGCCGCCGAGGCTCAAGTCCCATTCGCCGGCTTTGAAGTCGGCGGCGTGGGCGGTGCCGGCCGTGGCGAGCAGTGCTGCGATGAGCGTCAGCGAGGGGCGCTGGGCGCGGGTGATGGTGGCCATGTTGTCTCCTGGTGGTTGTGGTGTTGCCGATGCCGTTTGCGCAAGGGCTGTGCCAGTGCCGCCGTGGAGCGGGTCCGGCGCGCGGGCGTTGCCGCGCGGCGCAGCGCGAACAGCGGGGCGTGCCGCGCTGGCACGCTGCTGCGGGTCGGCCCGCACGCGCGCTGTTGCGTGCGGGGCCTGGCTGGCTGTGCCGCGCCGCAGCGCGGTTGTGGCGGCACGCAGCAGTGGCCGAGGGCTAGTACGTGTACTTCAGGCCCACCGACACGCCGCGCGGTGCACCCGGTGCGAAGAACGTCGCGTGGCGCAGCGGGCGGTCGCCGTTGGCGTTGGCCGGAAAGGGGCGGCTCTGGAAGTTGCCCGCGTCGTCAAAGCCTGTGGGGCCAAGCTGGGCGGCGGTGCTGTAGGCGCGGTCCAGCAGGTTGCTGACCTGGGCGAAGAGCTTGAGGCCTTTCATCGAGTTCACCGGCTTCCACGCCACGTTGAGGTTGACCACGGCGTAGCCGGCGCTGCGGCCGGGGCCCAGGTAGTGGCTGCCATCCGGCCGATGCTGGCCGTTCTCGTTGCCCCGGGCCGTGGCGCCGCTCATCGCGATGGCGTCGGCGCTGAGGGACCAGGCGTCGCCGAGGTCGAGGTCGGCATACAGCTTGAGCATGCGGCGTGGCACCAGCGGGATGCGGTCGCCGGGCCGGATGGCGACGTTGCCGTCCACGCCAGGGAAGCCCGCCTGCGCCGCGTCGTTGCTGCTGTTGGACGCGCCGTTGACGAGTTCGGCCGTGCGGTAGGTGGCGTCCAGCAGCGTGAGGTTGGCGCCGGCCGCGACGCCCTGGGCCGGCTGCAAACTGACGGCCAGCTCCACACCCTGGCGGCGCGTCCGGCCGAAGTTCTTGAAGTAGCCGAAGCCGGCCGCGTCGTCGGCGACGAAGAGCAGGTCGTCCCGGTTGTCGGAGCGGAACACCCCCAGGCTCCAAGCCAGGGGCTGGCCTGCGGCGCCGCTGCGGATGCCGGCCTCCAGCGTGGTCGTGACGACTTGTCGCAGCGGCGGGTCGCCGGCCATGGCGTTGGGAAGCTTGCAGGGGTTGGCGGGGTCGGCGCAGCCCAGCTCGATGGAGGACGGATCGCGGCTGCCCTGGTTCACGCCGGCCCAGGCGTTGATGCCGGCCACGGGCGAGAAGGTCAGGCCCAGGGCCGGGTTGAGGCGGCTAAAGCGGTGGTCGCCGTCCAGCGAGCCCGCCCCGCCGCCCGGCGTGATGACGTCGCGGTTGCGCACCGTGCTGTGGTTGTAGCGACCGGAGATCGTCAGGTGGGCGTCGCTCGCCACCGTGAGCGCGGTGCTGGCGAACAGGCTCAGCGTGCGCGTGTGGCCGGCCAGGTCCACGCGGGTGTCGTAGGGTGCGCCGTCCACGCTGCCGCCGCTCACGCCGTCGCCGAAGGCGCCGACACCGGTGATGCCGCGGTCCGCGTTCAGGTAGCCCAGCTCCGAGCTCTGCGTGAAGCGACTGCGGCTGAAGTCGGCTGCGGCGCCGATCAGCGACCTGGCATGCAGACCCAGCAGCCGGCCGTCGTGGCCCAGCTGGGCGCTTAGGCCGGCGTTGTGCTGGTTCGTCAGGGTTTGGCGGATGACGCCGTTGCACTTCTCGGCGGGCTTGTCGCGCAACAGGGCCTGGGCGATGCAGCGCCACTTCGGGAACGGCGCATTGGCCGCGCTCTCGCCGGCCGCGGGAAAGCCGCCGTAGCCGGCTGCGGCCAATGCGGAGCGCTCGGCGGCATTGGGTTGGTAGAGCGACTGGTCCAGCGCGTCGTCGTTGAGGTCGCCGTTGTAGGTGCGCGTGCGGATGCTGCGCACGTAGGCATTGCCGGCCAGCGTCCAGTGCGCGTCCAGCGCCTGCGCCAGCGCCAGGTTGAGCAGCGCGGCGCGGTTCCTCGTCTTGTCAGGCCGCGTGTAGACGCTGGTGCGGTCGCGCTCAAGAAAGCGTTGCTCCTGCAGGCCGTTGCCGTTGAGGTCGGTGTTCGCCAGAGAAGCGGTGAGCGTCAGGTCGGTGTCGCCGCGGCGGCCGCCCAGCTTGGCGAACAGCTGGCTCACATCGGAGGGCGAATCGACCCGCCAGCCGCGTTCGCGGAACTTGTTGCCGGCCACGAACCAGTGCGTGCCGTCGGCGCTGCTGCCGCCGTGCTCGAACTCCGCCGCGCGGCGGCCGTGGGAGCCGGCCAGCCCCTGCAGCGACGTGCCGGCGTGGTGGAGCCCGTCCTTGGTCTGCACGCTCAGCGCGCCGCCCAGCGTATTGAGGCCGAACAGCGGGTTGGAGCCGGGGTTGAGCGTGACCGACGCGATGGCAGCCTTGGGGATGAGGTCCCAGCTGACCACGTCGCCGAAGGGCTGGTTGAGCCGCACGCCGTCCAGGTACAGCGACAGGCCCTGCTGCGAGCCCAGCAGTGGCGAGGCCGTGTAGCCACGGAAGTTGACGTCGGGCTGCAGCGGGTTGCCCTGCATCTCGTTGAGGTAGACGCTGCCCAGGCGGCGGTTCATGAAGCTGCTCAGGTCCAGGGCCTGGCTGCGCTCGATGTCGGCCGCGCGGACGGTCTGCACGTGCGCGGCGATGTGGTCGCGCGGGATGTCGACGCCGGGCACGGGTGAGACGCCGACGACTTCGACGCGCTCCAGTTGCTTCACCTGCGCCAGCACCTGCGCGTGGGCAGCGGGCGACGCCGCGAGGGCCAGCGCGGCCCAGCAGAGGGTGGGGTTCATGGGGGTCTCCGTGTCTCAAGAATCTTTGCGGTCGATTCTTCGGAGCGAGGGGTAGGTGGGCTCGGGAAGATTTCCCGCCATGGCCCCCGAGGAAGTACGGGCCGGTGTGCCCACCTGGAACAGTCAGCGGATCACCACGCCCCAGGGCAGCTTGCCCACCGCCACATCGGTCACGCGCTGCTGGGTCTCGGTGTCGATAACCGAAACAGCACCCGAACGACCGCAGGCCACGTAAAGCTTGCGGCCGTCGGGCGTCAGTGCCATGTTCCATGGCCGCTGGCCCACCGGGATGGTGGCGATGAAGGCCATGCTGTCCGCATCCAGCACCGAGACGCTGGCGTCGCCGCCGTTGGAGACGAAGACCCGCCTGCCGTCGGGGTGCACGCTGATGCCGTTGCTCTTGGACCCGGCCTTGAGCTTGTTGAGCACCGTGAAGGTCTGGGTGCTGATGACGTAGATCTCGCTGGACATCTCGGATGCGACGAAGGCGCGGCGGCCGTCGGGCGAGAAGCCGATGCCGCGGGGCCGTGTGCCGACCGGGATCTGCGCCACCTGGGCGCGCTTGTCAACGTCGATGACGTCCACCGCGCTGCCCTCCTCGGCGCTGACCAGCACCCAGCGTCCGTCCGGGCTGAAGACGGCGTGCTCGGGGTTCTTGCCGCGGACCTTCACGGCAAAGCTTCGGGCCATGGTGCGCGTGTCGACGAAGACCACCTCGTTGGACTCCTCCACGGCCGCCGTCACCCAGCGGCCATCGGGCGACTGGCCCAGCCCCTCGGGTGATTCGCCCAGCGGGATCTCGCCGGCTTGGCGGCGCGTGGCCAGGTCCAGCACGACCAGGCGGTTGCCGGGCTGGTCGCTGACGTAGGCGCGACGGCCATCGGGGCTGATGACGGCGCCGCGCGGCTTGGCGCCGGCGGGCAGCTCGTAGAGCACAGCGTCGGTGGTCGTGTCGATGACGCTCAGCGTGCCCGAGCCCTCGTTGGAGACGTAGGCCAGCGGGCCGGCATGGGCCTGGGCGATGGCCGCGGCGAGCAGGGTCAGGGTGGGCAGCAGTCGGCGCATGGCAGGCCTCCGTTCAGAAGCGATAGCTGGCGTTGGCGCTGGCCAGCCAGGTGCGGCCCGGCGCGGGCTCGAAGAAGCGGTTGTTGCCGTCGTTGACGATGACGGAGCCGGCATAGCGGCGGCCGGCCAGGTTGTCCACGCGCAGCAGCGCGCCGAGGTCCCAGGGTCCGACGCTGAACTGGTAGCCGGCGTGCGCGGCCAGCGTGGCGTAGCCGGGCGCGGCGTCGTTGTTTAGGTCGTTGACATACACCTTGCTCAGTGCGCGGGCCTCCAGGCCGGTGCGCCAGCCGCCGCCGGGCTGCCAGGTCAGCGCGCCATACAGCGAGGTGCGGGCAATGCCGGGAATGCGGTTGTCGGCATTCACCTGTTGGTTGGCCGCGGCGCAGGGCGTGGCTGTGCAGGTCAGGAAGCCATCGCGGTAGCGGGCGTCCAGCCAGGTGGCGGCGAGCTGGGCCTGCAGCGAACTGCTGAGCTGGAACGCGCCGGACGCCTCCAGGCCGCGGCGGCGCGTGGCACCGGCGTTCTGGTAGGTGGCGCGACCCCCCAGGTTGGTCTGCGTGACGATCTCGTGGTCGGTGCCGGTTTGGAACAGCGCAAGCGTGAGCTCGGCGCCGTCCCAAGGCTTCGCCTTTACGCCGGCTTCCACGCTGCGGCTCAGTGAGGCCTGCAGCGCGAAATTCAGGCCCGTGCCGCCGCTGGGCCGGTAGGCCAGCTCATTGAGCGTGGGGGTCTCGAAGCCGCGGCCGGCGGTGGCGTAGACGCGCAGCTTTTCGTCGACGGCGTAGCTGACGCCCATCACCGGCAGGTTGGCCGCGTAGCTGGCGGCGCCGCTGTCGTCGGGGTTGGTCTTGGTGATGTAGGCGTCGGTCGAGCGGAAATCGACCTTGCTGCGGCGCACGCCAGCGCTCAGCAGCCAGGCCGGGGTGGGCAGCCATTGGGCCTGCACATAGGGGTCGGCGTTGCTGACGCGGTTGGTCTCGTCGCGGCGCAGCGCGCCCTGCACGCCCAGCGTCGTGCCGATGAAGTTCTGCGTGCCGACGCGGTGCTCGCGCAGCTCGTCCGCCGCCAGGCCAGCGACGAAGATGGTGCTGGCACCCTTCCAGCGCCAGCGGACATCAGCGCCCTGATAGTCGCGCGCCAGGTCGATGACGCCACCGGGGTGCAGTGCGTTGATCTGCGTCGCGGTCGGGATGGACTGGAACTGCAGCGTCGTGCGGTGGCCGCGGTAGACCATCACGCGCAGCGTGTTGGCGGCATCGATACCGTGCTCCAGCACCAGTCCGCCCTGGGTCTGCTCCATGGTCTTGCGCGTGTCGAAGCTCAGGGCGCCGGGGTCCACGCCGCGGGGGTCGGCCTGCCATTTGGCGCGGGTCAGGCCCAGCGGGTCCTGCGCCTCGGGCAGCTCCACGCGATTGGCGATCAGCGTCAGCTGGGTGTCGCTGCCCAGCTTCCAGCTCAGTCGGGCGTTGCCCAGGCGGCGCTCGGTCTGGCTGTGCTGGCGGTAGCCGTCGGTCTCGAAACGACTGGCTCCCAGCGTGTAGCCAAAGCCGCCCGTCTTGCCGCTGGCCGACGCCGCCACGCGGCGCAGGCCGTCGCTGCCGAAGCTGACGCCGGCATCCACGCGCGGCGGGCCGGTGGGTGTCTCGGAATAGATGCTGATGACGCCGCCCGAGGAGTTGCCGTACAGCGCCGAGAACGGCCCGCGCAGCACCTCCACGCGGCCCACCGTGCCGATCTCCACATTGGTGATCTGGCCCTGGCCGTCGGGCAGCGTTGCAGGGATGTCGTCCACGTAGACCCGCACGCCGCGGATGCCGAAGCTGGCTCGTGCGCCGAAGCCGCGCACGGAGATCTGCACGTCCTGGGCGTAGTTCTGACGGTCACGGGCCAGCAGCCCCGGCACGCCGGCCAGGCCCTCCGAGATGTTGATCTGGGCGCGGCCGGCGCGCAGCGCGTCGCCGGCGATGCGGTCAATGGAGGCGGGGAGGTCGAAGGGGGCGGCCTCGGTGCGCGTGGCCGTGACGACGACGGGTTCCAGGACGGTGGGGGTGGGCGCGGCATGGGCGGCCGCGCTGGCTGCCGCCAGCGCGAGTGCCGTCCTTCGCGCCGCGGGCGCGAATCTGTGGGTCATGGTGGTCTCCAGTCGGTTGGCTCAGGCGGGACGCCAGGCCACCTTGTGTTTGGCAAAGATCTCGGCCACGCGGCCTTGGCCGGCCAGCTGGTTCAGCGCGGCCTGCAAGGCCTCGGCGAGGTCGGTGGCGTCGCGCTTCACGGCCATGCCGGCGGCCCAGCCGTCGCGCGGCGCGCGGGGCGACGGCAGGGGCTCAATGCGGTAAGCAGTATCCCCGGCCAGCACCGTCTCCAGCTCCGAGGCCAGGCCGGCCGCGGCGGCCACCTCGCCGCGCTGCAGTGCGAGTGCCGCCTCGCAGCCGTCCTTCCACTGCGTCAGCAACTGCTCGCGATAGGCGCCGCCGTCCGCGCCAATCATCAGCCAGCCCGCCAGCGTCTGGCCCGGCACGGCCACGCGGCGTGCGCCGAGCTGCGACAGGCTGTCCAGCACCGGCAGATCTTCCACGCGCCGCGCCAGCATCACGCGTTCGCGGTAGTAAGGGCCGAAGATGCGGGCCTGCGGCGTGGCCTCGATCAGCGGACGGTCCACCGGCACGTGCAGCAGCACGTCGGCGGGGCCATAGCCGAGGTAATGGCCCTTCCAGACCATATTGCGCAGGTCGTCGGCCATGTTCTCGTCGGCATTGAAGGCCAGCGGCGAGAACTTCACGCCCAGCACCTCGGCCAGCGCCTGGCCCAGCTCCATGTCGATGCCCTTGCCCTTGACGTGAAAGGGGGGCATGTCCTCGTACAGGCCCACGACCAGGCGGCCACGCTCGCGCACCTGCGCCAGCGTGGTGGCGCCGGCCGGCATGCCCGCCAGGGCGGCCGCGCCCGCTGCCAGGAGATCGCGCCGCCTCACAGCTGCTTCTCCCGGCGGGTTTCCAGGTAGGCCTTGATGGACCACATGGCCTCCTGCGTGAACACGCCCTCGAAGGGCGGCATGTAGACCGCGCCGTTGCGGCTGCGGCCGTGGCGAACGGTGTTCAGGAAGTAGTCGTCGTTCTCCTTGACGCAGGCGGCCTTCTTGGCCTCGTCTTTCAGCGAGGAGCAGTCGTTGTCCAGGCGGCGCAGGTCGGGCGCGATGCCGCCCGAGATGGCCTCCAGCCCGTGGCACCGGGCGCAGTTCTGGTTGAAGGCGGAGGTGCCGATCTTGATCGCGGCCTCATTGCCGCGGAACGGGTTCTCGGGGCGCCAGCCTTCGCCGAGCTGCGGCAGGCTGGACGTGTCCACGGCCTGTGGCGTGACGTCGCCGTGGGCCCAGGCCTGCACGGTCACCACGACGGCGGCCAGGCAGATGCTGCCGGCGATGATGAGGGGATGGGATTTCATGAGGATGTCTCCGTTGTTGTCGAGGTCTGCCTGGCCCGCTCGGGGCTCTGCCTCTGCGCTGCAAGCGACATGCCAGCGTGCAATTGCTCCAACTTGGCACAGTTCCCGGACTGGCGGTGTGGCAGCGCGGATGGACAGGCCATCCGGTTTGGGACACGATGACTGCAGATCAAGACGAGCGCGGCGCGGCCATGAGCCGGGACCGCGCAGCCTCCGGAGACAAGCCTGTGGAGGCAGGCCAATGAAAGCCTCTATGCCCACCATCGAGACCGAAGCGCCGGGCAGCCCGGCGCCACCGGCGCAGCCGCGACAGGCGTTCATCGAGCGCAGCCATCAGCGCAGCGAAGCCCTGGGCCTGAAGCGCCATGAGAAAACCGGGCTGGACCCGCTGATCCGCAGCGACCTCAACCTCGCACGGGAGCGCAACCAGCGCCTGTACACGCATGCCGCGCCGGTCATGCAGCTGCTCTACGAGCAGATCGTCAACACCGAGAGCATGATCGTGCTGACCGACGCGCAGGGCACCATCCTGCACGCGGTGGGCGACGACAGCTTCCTGGCCCGCGCGCACCGCGTGGCGCTGGCGCCGGGCGAGAACTGGGCCGAGCACGCCAAGGGCACCAATGCCATCGGCACGGCGCTGTTCGAGGAGGCGCCCACGCTGGTTCACGGCGGCGAGCACTTCATCCACGCCAACAACTTCCTGACCTGCTCCGCGTCGCCCATCTTCGACCCGCGCGGCAACATGCTGGGCGTCCTGGACGTGACCGGCGACCACCGCGGCTACCACCAGCACACCATGGGCTTGGTGCGCATGTCGGCCCGCATGATCGAGAACCACTGGCTCTCGGACGACTACAACAACCGGCTGCGCCTGCATTTCCACAGCCGGCCGGAGTTCATCGGCACGCTGCTGGAGGGCATCCTCGTCGTGTCGCCTGAGGGCCGCGTGCTGGGCGCCAACCGTGCGGCGCTCGACCAGCTTGGCATGAGCGGCGCCGAGCTGCGCATGCGCAGCCTGAGCAGCCTGCTGGGAACGACGCCGGCGGCCATCTACGACCATTTCCGCATGCCACTGTCGCCGCCCATGCAGCTGAGCCTGCCGACGGGCCAGAGCCTGTTTGTCAGCGCACGCTTCGACTGGCCCTCGCGGCCGGTGGTCGCGGGCATGCGCAGTGCCGAGATGGCCGACGTGGTCGACGCCCGCGAACCCTCGGCCGTCACCAGCTCCGCGCCCGAGGCTGAATGGCGGGGCGGGGCTGCCGGCCCGGTCACGCCGGCCGATGCCGCCGGAGGTGCCCAGCGCTTCTCGGGCCTGCAATACCTGCGCACCGGCGACCCGCAGCTGGAGACCGTCATCCAGAAGGTGCGCCGCGTGTTGGACCGCGGCATCCCGCTGCTGGTACTGGGTGAGACCGGCACCGGCAAGGAGCTGCTGGCCCGCGCGGTGCACCACGACTCGGCCCGCTCGCGTCAGCCCTTCGTGGCCGTCAATTGCGCGTCCATCCCCGAGAGCCTGATTGAGGCCGAGCTGTTCGGCTATGAGGAAGGCGCCTTCACCGGCGCGCGGCGCAAGGGTGCTCCAGGGCGGCTGGTGCAGGCCAATGGCGGCACGCTGTTCCTGGACGAGATCGGCGACATGCCGCTGCCGCTGCAGGCCCGCTTGCTGCGTGCGCTGCAGGAGCGCAGCGTGACGCCGCTGGGCAGCACCAAGTCCATCGCGGTGGACATCGCCGTCATCGGCGCGACCCACCGCAACCTGCGCGAGATGATCGCCGCCCAGACCTTCCGCGAGGACCTCTACTACCGCCTCAACGGCCTGGCCCTGCGCCTGCCGGCGCTGCGCGAACGCACCGACATCGAGGCCATCGTGCGCCGCATCCTGCAGGCCGAGCGCCCGCAGGACACGCCTGAGCTGAGCCCGCAGGTGATGGCCATGTTCCGCCGCTACCAGTGGCCCGGGAACATCCGCCAACTGGCCAACGTGCTGCGCACGGCGGCCGTGATGTCGGCGGGCGAGCGGCTGGTGACGACGGCGCACCTGTCGGACGATTTCCTCGAGGACATGCAGCGCGCCGTCGGCGGCCTGACACCGGCCCCGGCGCCCGCACCGGCGCCGGCCTGGCCGCCCTTCGAGATGCATGCGGCGCTGCCCGGGCCAGCGGCGGCCGCGGCCTCGGCGGCCGCTGCGGCGACCATGGAGCCCGCCACGGCGCGCACGCTGGAACAGGCCGAGATCGACATGATCCGCGCCACGCTGGACGCGGTGGGCGGCAATATCTCGCTGGCGTCCAAGCAGCTGGGCATCAGCCGCAACACCATTTACCGGCGGCTGCGCTGGAACACCCCGGCAGCGGAATAAGCGTTGTTCCCGGGCCTCAAACCAGGCCCGGGACTTTCCCGGGGTAGCGGCTGCTCCGCGCTGTGCCGAACTGGAGCAAAACCCCTGATTGACGGCGTTTTTTGCAAGGCACGGGTCTTGCACCCCAGGGTGCATCGATCTGTCGGACCCTTGCCCCCATGTCCCGTCTTCCCCTGCGGGGCTTCTCATGAAGCTCCTCGTGCTCGGCTCTGGCGCGGGCGGCGGCTTCCCACTGTGGAACTGCCATTGCCGCCTGTGCAGCGATTTCCGCCGCGGCGAACTCGATGCCAGCGCGCGCATGCAAAGCGCCATCGCCATCTCGCAGGACGGCCGGCCCGGCGAGGGCTGGCTGCTTATCAATGCCAGCCCGGACCTGCCGCAGCAGATCCGTGCCACGCCCGCACTGCAGCCCACCCACGCGGGTGATGCGCCCATCCGCGCCGTGGTGCTGCTGGACTCGCGGCTGCACCACGTCGCAGGCCTGCTGAGCCTGCGTGAGAGCCGCGAGCTGGAGGTCTACGCGACACCGCTGGTCTTTGAGGACCTGACGGCCGAGCTGCCGCTGCTGCACGTGCTGGAGAGCTACTGCCGCGTGCGCTGGCGCATGCTGCCCATCGCCGGCGACACGCGCAGCGCGGCCTTCGAGATCCCGGGCTTCCCGGCGCTGAGCTTTGCCGCGGTGGCCGTGCCGGCGCGCGCGCCGCGGCATGCACGGCTGCGCAGCGAGGCGGCCGGCGAGTGCATTGCGCTGCAGGTGCAGGACCTGCGCACAGGCCGGCGCGTGTTCCTGTCGCCGGCGCTGGCCGAGGTTGGTGAGGCCGAACTGGCCTGGATGCGCCGCGCCGACTGTGTCGTCGTGGACGGCAGCTTCTGGACCGAGCACGGCATGCAGGAGGCCGGTGTCGGATCCTTTAGCGCCAGCGACAAGGGCCACCTGCCGCAGAGCCGCCACGGCGAGCGCCCCGGGATGATCGACGTACTGCGGGCCAGCGGCGCGCCGCGCAAGGTGCTGACCCACATCCATCACAGCAACCCCATCCTCGACCGCCGCAGCGTCCAGCACCGTGAGCTGGCCGAGCAGGGCATCGAGGTGGCGCACGACGGCATGGTGATCGAGCTATGAACAAGGACCTTGTCTCCACCCGCCACCTGCCGCGCCCGGCCGAGCCGCTGTGGCTGGAGTGGCTGACCCTGTGCGGAGCTTTCGCCTTCTGCACCTGGCTGCTGGGCATCCGTGGCGTCTGGGCACTGCTGCTGGGCGCAGACCCCACCGGGCTGACGCTGGTCATCCTGGCCGTGTTCGGCTGCGCCACGCTGTGGTGCGGCCAGCGCTCGCGCGAGCTGCAGCGGCAGCGCCGGCTGCTGGCCGAGCCGCAACTGGCCCGCACGGATGAGCGCTGCTGGGCGGCCGAGTACCGGCAGGCGCTGGCGCGCGATGCCGGCACGGCTGCCGACTTGCTGCTGGAGCACAGCCACGGCCCGCACGGCACGGCCTGGTGGGTCAACGGCATCCAGCTCAAGCTGGGGCTGATGGGCAAGGTCATCGGCTTCTCGATGCTGGCGCTGAGCATCGGCAAAGTCCAGAGCTTCGATCCCTCGCAATCTCAGGAGCTGCTGCGCAGCCTGACCGCGGGCCTGGGCGTGGCGCTGCTGACCACCATGGTGGGCCTGGTGGGGAACATCCTGCTGGGCCTGCAGCTGACCCGACTGGACCGCTTCGCCGACGTGCTGGTCGCCGACATCCAGCACAACGCGCTGACGAAGGACGGTGCGTGATGCGCCGCTCGCGTCGCGGCTCCCGCGAGGCCGAGGTCGACCCCTTCTACGACATGCTGTTCAACCTGCTGATTGGCTTCGTCTTCTGCTTCATCGTGGCGCTGCTGGCCATGAACCCACGCGCCACCAAGGCCGGCGACGTGCCCTCCAAGGCCGAGTACCTCATCAACGTGGTCTGGCCCGACAACAGCCCCAACGACATCGACACCTGGGTGCAGGACCCGGGCGGCAACCTGGTCTGGTTCCGCCAGCGCGAGGCCGGGCTGATGTACCTGGACCGCGACGACCGGGGCGAGGGCAATGCCTCCACCATCATCAACGGCCAGAAGATCCAGAGCCCGTTCCGCCAGGAAGTGGTGACGATCCGAGGCATCGTGCCCGGCGAGCACGTCGTCAACGCCCAGTACTACCAGTCCCACGACGGCCAGGCCGTGCCGGTGACCGTGACGGTCATCAAGGTCAATCCGCGTGCCGATGTCGTCTTCTACGGCACGGTCAAGCTCGCCCGCCAGGGCGACGAAGCGACCGCCGTGCGCTTCACGCTGCAGCCCGACGGCAGCGTGGTCAACGTCAACACGCTCCCGAAGAGCCTGATGCAACGCCCTTGAGCCCGCCATGACCCTGCC
Organism: Burkholderiales bacterium; assembly: GCA_016195825.1. GTDB lineage: Bacteria > Pseudomonadota > Gammaproteobacteria > Burkholderiales > Burkholderiaceae_C > Pelomonas. The sequence continues at coordinate 24,499 of JACPYV010000032.1, forward strand.
CATCATCCTGAGCTTTGCTGCCCTGCTGCTGTTGTGCCTTCTCGCCCTGCTGCAATCCCGCTGGCCCGCCTGGCTGCGCGGCCTGCTGGTCGTCGGCGTCAGCGCCTTCTACTTCTACGCCGAGGGTGCCATCCACACGCTGTGGGGCTGGCCCAGCGGCGACCCGCTGCCCGAGCGCTTCGTGCTGCTGGCTGCCGTCATCGAGGAGCCCGGCCCCAAGCGTGATGGGGCACTGTATGTGTGGGTCAACGCGGTGGAGGACGGCAAGCCCGCCGCCCAGCCGCGCGCCTTCCAGCTGCCCTACAGCAAGGACTTGCACGCGCTGCTGAACGAGGGGCTGAAGAAGGTGCGCAACGGCATCGCCCAGCTCGGCACGGCCGAGCCCAAGGTGGGCCGCAAGGGCCTGGCTTGGTTGCGCCCGGGCAGCGACGAGCAGCAGGTGAAGCTGCGCGACATGCCCTTGCCGCAACTCCCAGAGAAGTGATGATCATGCGCCGCCGCCTTCTTCCGCTCCTCTTCATCGCCCTGGCCGGTTGCGGCCGTCCCCCCGAGGCCGGCAACGAGGCCTGGTTCCCGCTGGCCGCCGGCCATCGCTGGACCTACCGCGTCACCACGCTCAGCGGGGCCGACACCTCCGAGCGCGAGAGCCTCACGCTGCGTACCCAGGGCCGCGAGACGTTGGTGCTGGACGACCAGCCCGCCTGGGTGCGCCGCAGCGATAGCGGCGTCAACTACTGGCTGCGCAGCGACGAGGCCGGAATCCGCCGTGTGGCCAGCAAGAGCGACATGCAGGCCGACCCCGTGGCCGACCCCGCCGGCCGCTTCGTGCTGAAGGCGCCCTTTGTGGCGGGCACGCAGTGGCAGGCCGGCACCACGACATACCTGCTGATGAGGACCAACGAGTACCCGCGCGAACTCAAGCACAGCCACCCCAACATCCCCATGACCTACACCATCGAGGCCGTGGCCGACGAGGTGAAGGTGGAGGCCGGAACCTTCTCGCCCTGCCTGCGCGTGCGTGGCAGTGCCACGGTGCGGGTGTTCGTGGACCCGATCAGCGGCTTCAAGGACCAGCCGCTCAACAGCGTGGAGTGGTACTGCCGGGGGGTGGGCCTGGTGAAGATGGAGCGCAGCGAGCCCGCCAGCTCGCCCATGCTGGTGGGCGGCTCGCGCACGCTGGAGCTGGAGGCCTGGGAGTGAAGCTCCGCATCCCGCCGTTGCGCCGCGACCGGTTGTGGGTCGGTGCGGCCACGCTTGCCGCCTTCGTGCTGGGCAGCCTGGGGCAGTGGCAGGAGAAGCTGAGCGCAGCCTTCGACCGCTACGAGGCCTGGCAGGTGGACGAGCTGCCGCTGGCGCTGACCGTCATGACGCTGGGCCTGGCCTGGCAGGCCTGGCGCCGTCGCCGCGAGGCCGCGCGGCTGCTGCGGCACAACCGCGAGTTGGCCCGCCAGCTGATCGCGGTGCAGGAGACCGAGCGGCTGGCGCTGGCGCGCGAGCTGCACGACGAGCTGGCCCAGCATTGCACGGCCATCCGGCTCGAGGCCGCCGTGGCCGGGCGCAGCACCGAGCTGGCCCAGGCCCAGGACGCCGCTCGCCGCGCCGCCGCCAGCGCCGAATGCCTTCAGCAAGGGGTACGCCGTCTGCTGCGCCGGCTGCGCCCGGCCGACCTCGACACGCTGGGCCTGAGCGCTGCGCTGCACGCGCTGTGCTACGGCTGCACGCAGCCCGCAGGCCCGGCCTGCCGCTTCGGTGTCGATGGCCCCGAGCCCGCCACACTGGGCGATGCGATGGACATGGCCGTCTATCGGATCGCGCAGGAAGCTTTGTCCAATGCACGGCGCCATGCCGGTGCCCGGGCCGTGGACATGCGGCTGAGCGTGGGGCGCGAGGCCGTGCGCCTGACCGTGCAGGACGATGGCACCGGCTTCGATGCCGCGGCAGAGACCGGCGGCCTGGGCCTGCTGGGTGCCCGCGAGCGCGCCTTGGCGCTGGGCGGCAGCCTGCGCGTGCGCAGCTCGCCCGGCGCGGGAACACGGGTCGAGCTGCAGCTGCCAGTCGGAGCGCAGCCATGACGCGGCTGCTGCTGGTCGACGACCACCCGGTCGTGCGCGCGGGCTACCAGCGCCTGCTTGAGCTGGGTGGCGGCTGGCGCGTCGTCGCACAGGCAGCCTCCGTGGACGAGGCGCTGGACCTGCACCGCGAGCATCAGCCCGAGCTGACCATCACCGACCTGGGCCTGCCCGGCCGCGGCGGCCTGGAGCTGTTGCGCCAGCTGTTGGAGCGCGACGCCGGTGCGCGCGTACTGGTCTTCAGCATGCACGAGGGCGAGGCGCTGGTGAGACGCGCGTTCGCGATGGGTGCGGGCGGCTACGTGACCAAGAGCAGCGCGCCCGAGGAACTGCTGGACGCCGTGGCCCGCGTGATGGCCGGCCGGCGGCATCTGTGCACGTCGCTGCCGGCGCATTGGCTGCAGTCGCGGCACGGCGATCCCGACGGACTGGCGTCCCTGACCGACCGCGAATTTGAGGTCTTCCGCCTGTTGGCCCGGGGTCTGACGCCGGCCGACTGCGCCGGGGCCTTGCACCTGAGCGCCAAGACCGTGTCCAACCTGCAGACGCAGATCCGCGACAAGCTGGGGCTGGCGTCCACCGCGGCGATGGCGCACCTGGCGCTGCGCCGCGGCGTGCTGGACGCCGAGTTCAGCCTGGGGCTCTGACCCAGGCGTTGCACCAGCCGTTCTTGGCGACCTGGGCCTTGCGGCCGAACATCGCGCAGCCGCTCCACGCGTCAGTGGGCTTGGCCTGCCAGAACTGGCAGTTGGCGCAGTGCTGGCTGGCCTGGTGCTTGGGGAACTTGGCCGTGTCGACCTTGGCCGTGTCGTGCTTGTAGCCCAGGGCCACGGCGGTGTCGCTGGCTTCGTCGACGGGTGCCGTCTGGGCCACGGCCGGGCAGGCCAGGCAGGCCGTGGTGGCCTGCAACATGAAGATGCGGCGGGTGGGGTGCAGGGAGTTGGACTGCATGGAAACCTCGGGACAGGAAGGGGCGCCGGCCTGCGCAGGCCGGCGCCATCGAGAGGGAGACAGGAAGGGCGCCGTGTGGCGCCCACGACGACTTACTTGGGCAGCTTGAACACCCAGACCATGCCGCCCTGTTCGAGGTAGTTGACCTTCTTGGCCACGTCACCGCCCCACAGCGGCACCGCGCCACCCCAGCCGGACACAACGCTGATGTACTGCTCGCCGTTCTGCTGCCAGGTCACCGGCGGCGCGACGACGCCCGAGCCGGTCTGGAACTGCCAGACCACCTTGCCAGTCTTGGCATCCGCGGCCTTGAGCCAGCCTTCCGGCGTGCCCCAGAACACCAGGTTGCCGGCGGTGGTCAGCACGCCCCCCCACAGCGGCGCGTTGTTCTTGACCTCCCAGACGATCTTGCCGGTCTTGGGGTCCACGGCGCGCAGTGCGCCGATGTAGTCGTCGTTCAGCGTCTTGATGGTGAAGCCGGCGCCCAGGTAGGCCGCGCCCTTCTTGTAGGCGATGGGTTCGTTCCAGATCTCCATGCCCCATTCGTTGGCGGGCACGTAGAAGAGCTTGGTGTCCGGGCTGTAGGCCATGGGCATCTGGTTCTTGCCGCCCAGGAAGGACGGTGACGAGAACACCGAGTTGCCCTTCTTGCCGTCGGCGCCGGCGGTCGGGTCGCCGGGGCGGTTCTCGGGCACGAAGTTGGGCCGGCCGGTCTTCAGGTCGATGCCCGTGGCCCAGCTGATCTTCTTGACGAAGGGGAAGGCATTGGCCAGCTGCCCGTTGTTGGCGTCCAGCACGTAGAAGAAGCCGTTGCGGTCGGCCTTGGCGCCCATGCGCTTGCCGTCCATGTCGAAGGTGATGAACTCGTTGACGCCGTCGAAGTCCCAGCCGTCGTTGGGCGTGCCCTGGTAATGCCACTTGATCTGGCCGGTCTTCACGTCGATGGCGACGGTGGAGCAGGAGAACAGGTTGTCGCCCTGACGCAGGTGGCTGTTCCACGGCGCCGGGTTGCCGGTGCCGAAGTAGGCCAGGCCGGTCTTGGGGTCGTAGGTGCCGCCCAGCCACGTGGCCGCGCCGCCGGTCTTCCAGAGGTCACCAGGCCAGCTCTTGCCCTGCGTGCCGGAGATGCCGTTCTCGTGCTTCACGCCGGCCTTGTCCCAGGTGTAGCCCATGTGGCCTTCGACGGTGGGGCGGGTCCAGACCATCTTGCCGGTCTTGGGGTCGCGCGCCTCGACGCGGCCGACCACGCCGAACTCGCCGCCCGACACGCCCGTCAGCAGCAGGCCGTTGGCGATGATGGGCGCGGCCGTGGCGGAGTAGCCAGCGGCGTAGTCGTCGATCTTCTCCTTCCAGACCACGTCGCCCGTGGCCTGGTCCAGCGCAACGATCTGTGCGTCGAGCGTGGCGAAGATGACGAGGTTGTCGTACAGCGCCGCGCCGCGGTTGACGACGTCGCAGCAGGGCATGATGCCGTCGGGCAGGCGGTGCTCGTACTTCCACAGCTTGGCGCCGGTGGCAGCGTCCAGCGCGAAGATGCGCGAGTAGGAGGCCGTCACGAACATCTTGCCGTTGTGGATGAGCGGCTGCGACTCCTGGCCGCGCTGCTTCTCGCCACCGAAGGAGAAGGCCCACACGGGTGACAGCTTGGCCACGTTGCTGGCGTTGACCTGCTTGAGCGGCGAGTGGCGCTGGCCCTGCGTGCCCAGGCCCCAGGACAGCACCTCCTGGCCGGACTTGGACGAAGCTTCGATCATCTGATCGGTCACGGCGGCCGGCGCGCTGCCGGCAACCGCCAGGCCGAGGCCCAAGGACATCAGCGCGGCGAGTGGCTTGAGTTGCATGGTGTTGTCTCCTGTGTAGATGGATGTGCACCGCCCTGCCGGTGCGGCGAGCGGATGGGCAGCCATGGCGCAAACTCCATGCCAGTCGAAATCGCCGCGAGTTGGAGCAGTGCGAGGGCATGCGGGCCAGCCGGAAGCAGGGTTCCACCGAGGGCGGTGTCAACGTCATGAGCAGGCTGCGCCGCGCTGTGACAGCGTGTGGCTGGAGCACTGTCGGTCGATGCGGTGGCGTGCGGGCACGCGCAGTTGTGCCGTCCTGTGCCGAACTGCTCCAGCCTGCAGCACTCGGCGGGTGATTTCCCTGGGCCGCGGGGCTTGCGACAGGACCCGGTGCGCCTGCTGCGGCCTGGCACGGGTTCTGCGTTGTTGGGCCTGCCCCAACCCCAATCGCAGGAGACAAGCCATGACTGTTTACGCCGCCCCCGGCCAAGCCGGCGCCAAGATCGCTTTCAAGCCCCGTTACGACAATTTCATCGGTGGCAAGTTCGTGCCGCCCGTGGAGGGCCAGTACTTCGACGTGATCTCGCCCATCAACGGCAAGGTCTTCACGCAGGCCGCGCGCTCGGGTGCCGCCGACATCGAGCTGGCGTTGGACGCCGCCCACGCCGCCGCCGCCAAGTGGGCCGCCGTGCCGCCGGCCGAGCGCGCCAACGTGCTGCTGCGCATCGCTGACCGCATTGAGCAGAACCTGGAGCTGCTGGCCTACGCCGAGACCGTCGACAACGGCAAGCCCATCCGTGAGACGCTGAATGCCGACATCCCGCTGTGCGTGGACCACTTCCGCTACTTCGCCGGCTGCGTGCGTGCGCAGGAAGGCGCCCTGAGCGAGATCGATGGCCACACCATCGCTTATCACTTCCACGAGCCGCTGGGCGTCGTGGGCCAGATCATTCCCTGGAACTTCCCCATCCTGATGGCGGCCTGGAAGCTGGCTCCGGCGCTGGGTGCGGGCAACTGCGTGGTGCTCAAGCCCGCCGAGAGCACGCCCATCAGCCTGCTGGTGCTGGTGGAGCTGATCGCCGACCTGCTGCCTCCCGGCGTGCTCAACATCGTGAACGGCTTCGGTCGTGAGGCCGGCATGCCGCTGGCCAACAGCAAGCGCATCGCCAAGATCGCGTTTACCGGCTCTACCGCCACCGGCAAGGTGATCGCCCAGGCGGCGGCCAGCAACCTGATCCCGGCCACGCTGGAGCTTGGCGGCAAGAGCCCCAACATCTTCTTCGAGGATGTGATGGCCGAGGACGACGCCTTCCTGGACAAGGCCATCGAGGGCCTGGTGCTGTTCGCGTTCAACCAGGGCGAGGTCTGCACTTGCCCCAGCCGCGCGCTGATCCAGGAATCCATTTACGAGAAGTTCATGGAGCGGGCCCTGAAGCGCGTGGCCGCCATCAAGCAGGGCAATCCGCTCGACACCGACACCATGATGGGCGCGCAGGCCTCGGCCATGCAGATGGACAAGATCCAGACCTACCTGGCGCTGGGCAAGGAGGAGGGCGCCAAGGTGCTGATCGGCGGCGATCGCGCGCAGCTGGGCGGCGACCTGGCCGGCGGCTACTACATCCAGCCGACGCTGTTCGAGGGCAACAACAACATGCGCATCTTCCGCGAGGAGATCTTCGGCCCCGTGCTGGCCGTGACCACCTTCAAGACCGAGGCCGAGGCGCTGGCCATCGCCAACGACACCGTCTACGGCCTGGGCGCCGGCGTGTGGAGCCGTGATGGCAGCCGCGCCTACCGCATGGGCCGCGCCATCCAGGCCGGCCGCGTGTGGACCAACTGCTACCACGCCTACCCGGCGCACGCGGCGTTCGGCGGCTACAAGGAGTCCGGCATCGGGCGTGAGACCCACAAGGCCATGCTCGACCACTACCAGCAGACCAAGAACCTGCTTGTCAGCTACAGCCCCAATGCATTGGGCTTCTTCTGATCGCGGCGTCCGCACCGGACGCGTGTGAACGGCAGACGAGGGGCGGCCTAGGCTGCCCCTTTTTCCGTCAGGATTCCATGACCAATCCCATCTCCCGCGTGCAGGCCACCGAGGCCGCGCAGGCGCTGATCGCCGAGCTGAAGCGCCGGCACGGCGAGCTGCTGTTCTATCAATCCCATGGCTGCTGCGCGGGCAGCGCACCGATGTGCTTTGCTGTGCAGGAGCTGAAGCTCAACGCCGCCGACCGCCTGCTGGGCAGGGTTGGCGCGGAGGGCGGCGTGCCCGTCTACGCCAGCCAGGCCCAGTGCGACTACCTCGCCGGCCTGCAGATGACGCTTGACGTGGCGCCGGGCAACAGCGGCAGCTTTGGGCTGGAGGATGGCTCGGGACAGCACTTCGTCGCCCACTTCCGGCTGTGGACCGATGACGAGGTGCCACGGCTGGCGGCCATCACGCCGGTGCCGGTCGGCTGATCAGCGACGGCGCACCAGTGGCACGAGGCCCAGCGCCAGCATGGCCAGCGGCAGCGAGCCCGGCAGCGGCAATGGCTGTGGGTCGGCGGTGGTGCGCATGGCCACCCGCAGGTTGTCCAGGCCGGTCTCTTCGTTGCCGCCGTCGTATTCGTACGCCTCGACCCAGCGGAACGACACGATGGCAATGTCCGAGACCACCCCGACGAAGCGCGGCGAGCCGAGAGTGTTGCCGGCGATGCTGATCCCATGAGCACTACCGTCGCTGAACATGAACAAGATCGAGCCCGGTCCCGCGGCGGTCGAGGGGTCGTTGGGGTTGGATTCAAAGCCGGTGATGTCCAGCGCAGCAGCCATGAAGGGCAGCTCGTAATACGCGTCGTAGTAGGTGTTGGTGCGTGGCCCGAACGCCATGGCCGACTTCGAGGCGCCGAACACCTCCACCGGCCCGATGCTGCTGGTCAGCGTGACGCCCGGCAGCACCGACACACCTGTCAGGTCCGTCCCGGTGGCGTAGCCGGAGAAGTCCTGCACCTGCGCGGCACCGCTGATGGCGGCCTCCCACGCGCCGAGGTTGGAGAAGAAGGACACGGTGGCGGCATGCGCAATGCCCGCGGCGGACAGGGCAAGGGCGATGAGGATGCGGCGCATGGGGCTCTCCGTAAGATGGATGCGTTATTGGGCGACTTGATCCCGGGTGCGCCCACCCCAAGGACTTGGGGTCACCCCCGGGGATGCAGGGGGCAGGTGACGACGCCGCACGCTCTCCCGCGCGTGCGAGATCGCTGCTTGCCACAGCCGTGCCTGCCGGTGTGCAGGCAGGGGTTTGGTGGTGAGCGCCATCATGCAGGGCTTGCCACCACTGCGTTCTGCCATGACCGATTCCGCCGACCGCCGCGTCCTCGTCCTGCTCGCCAGCGCGCGAGGCGATGGCAATGCCGAGCTGATGGCCCGTGCCGCGGTCGCCGCGCTGCCCACCGGGACCGAGGTGCGCTGGCAACGCCTGGCCGGGCTGGCGCTGCCGCCCTTCGAGGACATTCGCCACAGCGTCGGCCAGTACCCGGCGCCCACTGGCGACCTGGCTGGCCTTCTGGACGACACGCTGTGGGCGACCGACCTGCTTGTTGCCGCGCCGCTCTACTGGTACAGCCTACCTGCGTCGCTCAAGCTCTATCTGGACCACTGGTCGGCCTTCCTGCGCGTGCCGGGGCTGGACTTCAGGGCCCGCATGGGCGGCAAGGCGATGTATGTCGTCTGCGCCACCAGCAGTGGCGACGAGCCCCACCTCGCGCAGCCGCTGGTCGACAGCCTGCGCTTCAGCGCCGATTACATGAAGATGCGCTGGGGCGGCGCCGTGCTGGGCGACGGCACACGGCCCGGCGATGTCTTGAAGGACGAGGCTGCGATGACCGCCGCGGCTCGGCTGCTGCTGGTGTGACCATCAGCCGGCGGGCGACTGTGGCATTAGGCTGGGCCCCATGCTGCACTTTCGACCGCTGTTCCCGCAGGATCAGTCTACGCTGTGGGACTGGTTGCACATCGCGCTGTGGGACCCGCCGCCCGCGCCGCCACGCCCGCGCGAGGTGCTGGAAGATCCCGGCGTGCGCATCTACGCCGAGGACTGGGGCCGGCCCACCGACATCGGCCTGGTGGCCGTATACGAAGGCGCGGACGCTGGCGCCTGCTGGATGCGCGTGCTGCCGGTGGGCGTGGGGCTGGCGTCGCTGGATGCGAGCACGCCGCAGCTGGGCATAGGCCTGTGGCCGGCCTTCCAGCGGCGCGGCATCGGCAGGGCCTTGATGCAGGCTGCGCTCGAAGCCGCCTGGCGCGCCGGCCACACGCGGGTGGCGCTGACCGTCCACCCCGAGAACCCGGCGCGTCGCCTGTATGCGGCCTGCGGATTCGAGCTGGCCGGGCTGCGCGGCAGCTACCACCTGATGGTGGCACCACAGCCGCGCTGAGGCGGCCTGCGGGCTACTTCTGCCCAGTGCAGTTGGCGTAGAAGCTGACGGTTGCCGGCCAGTCCGAGAACACGCCGATCACGCCGATCTGTTCGGCCAGTACGTCCAGCATGCGGAACATGTCGCCCTCGCGGGTGACGGCGCTGTCGTAACTCTGGTAGTACGAGCCGTTGTTGCCGTCGGCCAGGATGCCGCTGCGCTCCAGCGACCACGTGATGATGTCCAGCCCCGCCGCGCGGGCGTTGCGGGCGTAAGCCGAGGGCAGGACGTTGCCACTGGTGTCGGCCGTCAGCAGCACCCACAGCGGCGGCGCGACGATGCGCACGCCCGCGGCGCGGTAGGCCTTCAGCTGCTCGGCGGTAGGCACGTCGGCCGGCCCGTTGGCGTCGTCCAGGTAGACCGCCTGACGGCCGAAGGCAGGCTCGTTCCTGACCCAGTACAGGATGTCGTTGATGTCGAAGCTCTGCGCCCAGACGTCGCGTGCTGGCACGCCGGCGGCCTTGTGGGTGTCGATCATCTTCTGCGCGTAGGCAGCCTGCGTAAATCCGTCGAAGGGCATGGCCACGCTCGGTGCCTTCAGCTCGGGCGTCATCTTCACGCCCAGTTGCTTGTAGAGGGCGATGGCTTCTTTCAGCGTCAGCAGCGTACCGCTGGTGGGGCCCGCGTACAGGTCGGTGCGCCAGTTGGGCGTGCCGGCCATGTACTCGGCCACCGTGCGGCCGCGTGGGTTGAAGGCGTCCATCTTGCCGCGCAGGCTCTTGAACTCGGCCAGTGTCAGTTCGCTGGTGCGGCACTCGGCGGCGGCGGGGGCCACCAGCGTGCCGGCGGCGTCGAAGGCGGCGGGCGTGAAGGGCTTGATGCACTTGCTCGCCAGCGGCGTGGCGAGGATGTTGGTGGTGGTGTGCAAGTCGTTCTGCGCGTGGCGGCAGACCAGCTCCTTGTCCTTGGTGAAGGTCACGTCGCACTCGACGATGCCGGCGCCCATGCGTGCAGCGGCCTCGTAGCTCTCGCGTGTGTGCTCGGGAAATTGCAGCGGCGCGCCGCGGTGGCCGATGGAGAACAGCGTGGGCTTGTAGCTCTCGCGCGTGGCAGCGCAGTGCTGCAGGCGTTTCTTCAGCGGGCTGTCGGCCATCTCGTTGGCCAGGAAGAAAGGGCGCGGACCGAGCTGCACGCTGGCGACGCCCTCGCGGCCGTGACGGTCGCCGTCGTTATCGTGGGCGAAGGCGGGCAGGCAGGCGATGCCCAGAGCCAGCAAGGCCAGGTGGGTGAGGGTGCGACGCATGGGGGGTGTCTCCGGGGTGTGGTTCGGCACACGCACGCTAGGCAGCCGGCATGAACGCGGCGTGACAGGCGGCTCACGCGCCAGCAAGCTAGGGGGCTGCGCCGCGCAACAAACGAAACCGTTTCCCGGCGCAGTTGAAGCCTGGTTGCAACGCCTGCTGTCGAGCATGGCGGCTCTTTGACACGGAGCCTTTCATGCACTCGACCCGCAAGCACTTCGCCATCGGCTTCATCGCCGCGGCCCTGTTCAGCTCGATGAACCCCGCCTCCAGCCAGACGCTGGCGCGCGGCGAGCCGCAGGCGGCCGGCCTCATCATCAAGTTCAGGGACGGCAGCCGCACTCCGGTGGCCGCCAAGGCCGCGCTGCAGGGCTTTCGCGCGATGAGCGAGGCGCGCGGCCAGCGCGTGGCATTCGACCGCGAGAGCGCCTTTGGCCGCCGCGTCATCCGTCTGGCGCGGCATGTGCCATCGCGCGAGCTGGCGCAGCTGGCGCGCGACATCCAGGCGTCGGACGCCAGCATCGAGTCGGTCGAGATCGATCACGTTGTCCATACCACCTTCACGCCCAATGACGCAAGCTGGGCCAGCCAGTGGGACATGTCCGACCCGACCGGCGGCATCAACGCCCCCAAGGCCTGGGATGTCAGCACCGGCTTCGGCGTGCGCGTGGCGGTGCTGGACACCGGTGTGCGCCCGCACACCGACTTGCTGCCCAACCTGTTGCCGGGCTACGACTTCATCACCGACAGCGACCGTGCCGGCGACGGGGGCGGCCGTGACGGCGATGCCAGCGACCCCGGCGACGGCGTGGCCGCGGGGGATTGTGGCTGGTTCGAGCCGGCAAAGAACAGCGTCTGGCACGGCACCCATGTGGCGGGCACCATCGCTGCGGTCGGCAACAACGCGGCGGGCATCAGCGGCGTGGCGCCCAAGGCCAAGATCGTGCCGGTGCGCGTGCTGGGCAAGTGCGGTGGCGCCGAGTCCGACATCGCCGACGGCATCGTCTGGGCGGTGGGCGGCAAGGTGGCCAACGTGCCGATCAATGCCAACCCGGCGCAGATCCTGAACCTGTCCCTGGGTGGCGAGCACGGCTGCTCCAGCAGCTACCAGGACGCGATCAACCTGGCCCGCAGCAAAGGTGCGCTGGTGGTCGTGTCGGCCGGCAATGACAACCAGGACGTCAGCGCTCAGGCGCCCGCCAACTGCAAGGGCGTGATGGCCGTGGCGGCCACCAACAAGCTCGGGGCCAAGGCGGACTACTCGAACCACGGCGCCGGCGTGGACATCGCGGCGCCCGGCGGCGACAGCGCCAACGGCGCCGTGCTGTCGCTGTACAACAGCGGCACCATGGGGCCCGGCTCGGACTCGCTGTGGCGGCTGCAGGGCACCTCCATGGCCGCGCCTCACGTGGCGGGCGTGGCCGCGCTGATGATGGCCAGCAACAGCTTTCTGCAGGGCTCGGACACGGCCTACCTGATGAAGTCCACGGCACGCGCCTTCCCGGGCAGCTGCAGCGGTTGTGGCAACGGCATCGTGGATGCCGAGCAGGCCGTGCTCGCGGCGCGCGGATTCCGCGTCGAGAAGGAACCCAACGACACGCTGGCAACGGCGCAGTACATCAACGTCTTCCCCGCGCGGGTGCTGGGCACGCTGCAGGCGGCCTACCCCGAGAAGGTGGACGTCTTCTCCATCAACCTGCCGGCCTCGACGACGCTGAACACGCAGCTCAACGTGCTGGCCTTCGATTTCTACTTCAGCGCCACCATGGAACTGCTGGACGTGAACGGCAAGGTCATCCGCAATGCCGCGCAGGTGGCCGGCAAGACCGAGGTGAACTACTACAACAACACCGGCAAGGCGATGGTCGTCTACCTGCGGGTGAAGGGCAGCTCGGCGCAGATGCTCAGCAGCGGCGATCGGCCCTACGAGGTGCAGATGCGCAAGCAGGCTTACTGAAGCGGATGTGGCCGCCAGTCGCGCCGTGCCGCGCGGGCCGGCGTCAGCCGGGCAGCCATTGCAAGGCTGTGGCGGGCAGGGCCAGGCTCAGCACGGTGCCTGCGGTCGGCGCGGGCGCGTCGGGTGGCAGGTTCAACGTCAGCACCTGCTCGCCCGGGGCCAACAGCTCCACGCTGGTGTGCGTGCGCCCGGGGTGGGCGGCCCGCACGCGGGCGTCAAGGCGCCAGGCGTCCGTGGGTGTGCCGGCGCCGGCCTCTTGCAGCGCGGCCAGCGGGGCGATCCAGCAGCCGCCGTCGCGCTGCCAGGGCGCCGGTGCCGTGTGGGCGTCCAGCCGGTTGAAGGCGCCGAGGAAGTCGGCCACGCGCAGGCTGCGCGGGCGCTGCCACAACTCTATGGGCGGGCTGCATTGCTCGATGCGGCCGTCGGCCATCACGGCCACCTGGTCGGCCAGTTCGAAGGCCTCGTCGCGGTCATGGGTGACCAGCACGCAGCTCTGGCCCAGCGCGCGCTGCAGTTGCCGGAAGGACCGGCGCAGCGGCACGCGGAAGGATTCGTCCAGCGCCGAGAAGGGCTCGTCCAGCAGCAGTAGCGAAGGGCGGGGCGCCAGTGCGCGCGCCAGGGCCACGCGCTGGCGCTGGCCGCCGGACAGCTGCGCTGGCCGCTTGGCAGCGTGTTCAGCCAGGCCAATGAGCTGCAGCAGCTCAGCCACGCGCGCCTGCTGCTGCGGCGCGGCGTCACCCCGGGCTTGCAGGCCGAAGCCGATGTTGTCGGCCAGGCTGAGGTTGGGGAACAGTGCGTAGCTCTGGAACACCACGCCGATGCCGCGCTGCGCGGTGGGCAGGGTGGTCACGTCGCGGCCGGCCAGCGCCACGCTGCCGCCGTCCAGCGGCTGCAGGCCGGCGATGGCGCGCAGCAGCGTGGTCTTGCCGCAGCCCGAGCCGCCCAACAGGGCCAGCACCTGGCCGGGCGCCAGGTCCACGTCGATGCCTTGCAGGATGGCGCGGCCACCCAGGTTCAGGCGGGCTTGGTGGACGAGGAGCGCGCTGGGGTTCGCCATGAGGTGAGCAGTTGGATGAGCAGGCCCAGCACCGTCACGATGACGAGGCTGACGACAATGAGCGCCGCCGCGAGGTGGCCGTTGGCGCCGCGCAGGCCGTTGATGAGGGGCTGCAGGAGCTCCAGCGAGCCGGCCAGCAGCAGGTTGGCGATGGCGAACTCCATCGCCGCCGTGGTCCAGGCCAGCAGGCCGGCCGCGGCCAGCGAGGGCAGCAGCAGTGGCAGCAGCACGCGCTTCAGCAGCAGGCCGTCGGACGCGCCCAGCGTGCGGCTGGCATCGATCAGCGGCTGGGCGTCCAGCTGCTGCAGCGCGGCAGTGAGGGTCTGGTGCACCAGCGGGAACAGCAGCGCCGCCAGCACGGCGACGTAGACCGCGCGCAGGTCCAGCACATCGCCCCAGCGGCCCACGAACAGGTCCAGCGCGCCGATGGCCACGACGACGGGCGGGATGGCGTAGGGCGCCAGGGCCAGCGCGTCCAGCCAGGCCTTGAGGCGGGGCGACGCCAGGTGGGCCGCCAGGCTGGCCACACCCCCCAGCAACAGCGCCAGCGCGGCAGCGGCGCCCGAGATCCACACCGAGTTCCACGCCGCGCCGCGCACGCGCTCGTCCGCTGCCAGGCCTGCCAGCCAGTGCAGAGTGGCGCCTTGCGGCAGCAGGCCCTGGTCCCAGCGCTCGCTGAAGGCATAGCCCAGCACGGCCAGCGGTGGTAGCAGCACCAGCAGCGCCGCTGCCCAGAAGGCGAATACAGGCAGGCGCCAGGGGCGGTTGATCGGTTTCATGCCGAACGCCTCAGGCGGGCGGCCAGCAGGCGACCGCCCACGATGACGGTGAGCAGCAGCAGCGCCATCGCCAGAGACAAGGCCGTGGCCAGCTCCGGCTGCGAAAAGATGTCGCCGCTGACGGCCGCCGCAATGCGCACCGCCAGCACCGGGCTGGCGGTGCCGGCCAGCGCGAAGGGCGTGGCGTAGGCCGCAGCGGCGTTGGCGAACAGCAGGCTCGCGGCCTCGACCAGGCTGGGCGCCAGCAGCGGCAGCCCCACGCGGCGCCAAAAGGTGGCGGGCGGTGCGCCCAGCGTGGCGGCGGCTTCGGCCAGGGCCGGGTCCAGCAGGCGCACCGGCGCCATCAGCAGCACCAGCGCCAGCGGCACCTGGAAGGCGGTGAAGGCCAGCAGCAGGCCGACGTCACTGTTCAGGTCCCAGCCCTGTAGCAGACCGGCGTGGCGCGCCAGCGTGGTGAGCACGCCCTGGCTGCCCAGCAGCAGCGTGAGCGCCAGCGCCAGCGGCACGCCGGCGAAGTTGGCGCCCAGGCCGGCCAGCACGGTCACCGGCTTCTCCCAGCGAGGGTGGGCGACGAGGTGCAGCGCCGCGCCAAGGCCCAGCATCAGGCCCAGCGCGGTCGACCCAGCCGACAGCGCGATGGTGCGTACGATCGCGTCGACGTAGAAGCGGTCGGCCCACAGCTCGTGCAGCGCGCAATCTCCACCGCTTGGGCCTCCGCTAGAGCCACCGCTCAGGCAGGCGTGTAGCAGGTCGGCGCTGCGCCAGCCGAAGGGCAGCAGCAGGGCGGCGGCCATCAGCGCGAGCAGCGGCCCGGCGGCGAGCCAGGCGCGGGCCGGGGTCAGCTGCATCCGAGGTGCTGCGCGACGAAGCGGCGGATGCCCAGCTGCGTGGTGGGCCAACCTTCGGGCGCGCCGGCGCTGGCGTGGTGCGGCAGCCAGACCAGCGGCACGTCGCGCTCCACCGGCAGCGGACCGCCGTGCCAGTGGTCAGCGTGCATGCCGTGGTCGCTGGTCAGCAGCAGGTCGTAGCCGGCGGCGTGCCAGCGTGGCAGGGCCTGGGCCAGCACCATGTCCAGCTTGCGCGCGGCGAAGCTGTAGCCGGCGGACTCACCGCCGTGGCGGTGGCCGGCCAGATCCAGCCCCATGGGGTGCACCAGCAGGAAATCAGGCGCTTGGGCCTGGCGCAGCGCCTCGGCGTCGGCCAGCAGGTGGGAGTCGGGGTAGTCGTCTTCCCAGTACCAGCGCGCGGCGGCGATGCCGAGCTGCGGCAGGGCGGCCTCGCGGTGGGCGAGGGGATCGAACACCTCGCCGGCCAGCAGTTCCCACACCCAGTGGTAGGCCGCCACGGCGGAGCGGCGGCCAGCGGCGGCGAGGTCGTCGAACACCGTGCTGCCGCAGCGCTGACCGGCCTGGACGTTGCCCAAGATGCCGTGGTCCAGCGGCGTGCGGCCGTTCAGCACGGTGGCGTAAAGCGGGCGTGACAGGCTGGGCAGCTCGCAGCGCAGCGTGCTCCAGTGCGCGCGGCCGGCTTCGTTCAGGGCCTGGGCGTAGCCGAGGTAGTCGCGGGCGGTGTCGGCGCGCAGGCCGTCGACGAGGAGGAGGATGAGCTTGTTCATGCGCCGAGGACTTCCCTTTGCCAGGCGCGCGGCAGCTTCTTCACTTCCTCGGTCCACAGCTGCGGCTTGAGTGCGCGTGCGGCCGCGTACTGCGCGGCGGGCAGCAGCTTCTTCTTCACGTCGTCGGGCAGCGCGAGGTGGTCCACGCGGATGGGTCGGGCGTTGCCGCGTGCGAGGTTGAGCTGGCCGGCGTCGCTGAAGATGTACTCGCGCGCCAGGCTGGCGGCGTTGGGGCGCTTGGAATAGGTGTTGAGCAGCGTGGTGTAGCCGCTGGTGATGCTGCCATCGGTGGGGATGAAGACTTCGTAGTCGGCCGCGTTGGGTAGCTTGTCGCGGTAGCTGAGCGCGTTGAAGTCCCACAGCAGGAACACCTCGGCCTCGCCGCGTTCCATGAGGGCGGGCGAGGGGTCGGTGCTGAGCAGCTTGCGGGCCTTGGCGAGTGCAGCAAAGGCCTGCAGCGCGGGCTGGAGCTGGGTCTCGCTGCCACCCAGCGCGTGGGCGGCGGCCAGCACGGCGGCATTGGCCTGCGCGGCCCGGCCCACGGCGCCGATCATCACGCGTGGCTGGGCCGCGAACAGCGCCTTCCAACTGCGCGGCACGTCCTTGAGCAGCCGCTTGTTGACCGCGAAGGCGATGGTGCCGGTGTAGGCCAGCGCCCAGTGGCCGTCTGCGTCCTTGGCCCAGTCGGGCACCTGGGCCCAGGTGGTGGGCTTGTAGGCGCGGGTGATGCCGCGGGCCTTGGCGATGGGACCGAACTCGAATCCCACGTCCCCGACGTCGATGCTGGCGTTGGCGCGCTCGGCCTCGATCTTGGCGATCTCCTCTGCGCTGCTCATGTCGGTGTCGACGTGGGCGAGGCCGTAGAGGCGCTGCAGGTCAGCCCAGGTGGCGCGCCAGTTGGCCCAGTCGTCGGGCATGCCGACGCTGGCCACGCGGCCCTCGGCACGGGCGGCTTTTTCAAGCTCGGTGGTCTGGGCACGGGCGATCGGCGCGAGGCCTGAGGCCGTCAGACCGGCCAGGCCCGCGAGGACGTCGCGGCGGGTGAGTGGGCTCATGCGGTGCTCAGGCTTTTGGGAAACGCAGTTGATCCAGGCTCAGGCGGTGCTGCAGTCGGGTGTCGCCCTGGAGGTCGCGGATGCTGAACTGCAGCGTGGGCACAGAGGTGGAGAAGTCCAGGTCCACCAGGCCGAAGTTGACGCCAGCATAGACGGCGCTCACCCGGCGTGCGTTGGGCGTGGGGATGTCCCAGACCTCGGTCAGGCCGCTGGAGGTGAGGTCCCACAGCGGGTAGCCGCCGGGCACGTCCCAGCGGGAGAGGTCGGCGTAGTGCATGTCGCCGCTGAGGACGACCACGCCCTCGGCGCGCTTGTCGCGAATCAGGTCCAGCAGGCGCTGGCGCTCGCGCGGGAAGTTGTTCCAGCCCTCCCAGCCCGTGCCCTCAGCGGCCAGCTGCACGCTGGAGACGATGAGGCGCACGTCGGCCGGCTCGGCCAGGCGCTCGGCCAGCCAGGCCCATTGCGCCTCGCCCAGCAGCGTGGCGGCGGGGTCAGGGTTGGGCACATACCAGCCCTTCATCGGGCCGCCGCCGAGCTTGGCCTTGGCGTACATGGCCATGTAGCCCTGCTTGAGCGCGGGGTCGGCGACGAGGGCCGTGCGGTTGAAGCGCAGGTCCAGCATCAGCACCTGCACCGTGTGACCGCCGCGCTCGATGCGCCAGGCCTCGTAGATGCCCGGGCGGGTGCGGCGGGGCGAGTCGGCGGGCTCGTTCCACTCGTCGCAAAAGAGCTGCTGCGACAAGGCCTTGAACGGGTACTCGCCGCCCACGTCGTCGTCGCCGAAGTCGTGGTCGTCCCAGGTGGCCAGGTGGGGCACCTCGCGGCGGAAAGACTGCAAGGCCTCGACGCGGCGGAACTCGGCGTAGCGCTGGCGCAGCGTTTCGGCGTCTTTTGCGTCGGCGTAGAGGTTGTCACCGAGGAAGAGGAACAGGTCCGGCCGCGCGGCCCGCACCGTGGCCCAGATGGGCTGCGGCTTGGACTGCTTGGCGCAGGACCCGAAGGCGATGCGGAGCTTGTGCGGGTCGGCGGGCGCGGCAAGCGTGAGCGGGCGCGAGCCCGCCTGCGCGCCCACGCCCACCGCCGCCAGCCCGGCGGCCAGCATGAGCTGGCGCCGGTAGAGCTGGAGCGGTGCGGTGCCCATGGCTTCAGAGCTTGCCGGTCAGCGTGATGAAGACCTGGCGCGGCGCGCCAGTCAGCAACGTCTGGTTGGTGCCGCTGGCGTCGCTATTGATGAAGCCGTTGCTGCCCACCGTGGAGATGTACTTCTTGTTGGCCAGGTTGGTCACGCCCAGCTGCACACTGCCCTCGGACAGGAAGCCCAGCGACTTGGTGCGCAGGCCGCCGCTCAGGTTGAGCAGCACGCGGCCGGCCACCGAGGCGTCGTTGAGGTAGCTGTAGTAGCGCTTGGACATGTAGTCCGCGCCGACGTTGCCGAACCAACTGCCGTCGTCGTAGCTGAGGATGCTCTTGACCATCTGGTCCGGCGCGTCGACGACATGCTTGCCGGCAGTGGCCACGGTGGTGGTCTGGTTGCTGGCGTCCTTGCTCACGACGTTGTCGCGGTAGGTGGAGTTGCTCAGGCTCAGGCTGTTGTACCAGCTGACGCCGGGCATCAGGCGCAGCGACAGCGCGGCTTCCAGGCCCTTGGTGCGCACGCCGCCCACGTTGCTCAGCACGGTGGGGTTGCCCTGGATGCCCGAGCCCTGGGTCACGCCCAGCAGACGGTCCTTGAAGTCGACGAGGTAGGCGGTGACGGCGGCTTCGTACAGCTTGCTGCTGGTGCGCCAGCCGGCCTCGAAGTTGGTGGACGTCTCGGGGCGCAGCGAACTCTTGATCGCGTCGAAGCCGGTCTGCGTGGTGGCGAACGGCGTGGTGCCGGTGGCCGCGCCCTGGTAGGCGCGCATGTTCTTGGACACGCTGGTGAAGAGCTCGTCGGTGGGGCTGAGCTGGTAGTTCAGGCCGACCTGCGGCAGGAAGCCCTTCTTGGCCGTGATGCTCCCGGCCGGGCCGGTGCCGACCTGGCGGTCAGCGTCGATGGTGGCCTTCAGCGACTTGAAGCCGGCGCCCAGCGTCAGCTCCTTGGTCAGCGCGACGGTGTCGGACAGGGAGAACTGGTCCGTCTTCGTCGTGAAGGCGTACTGCCACTGCGTGAAGAAGGGGTTGCTCGGGAAGTCGTAGGGACTGGGCACTGCGCTGGGCGACGTGGCGTAGAAGCGGCGGGCCTGGTCGAAGTCGTTGTTCTCGTGCCAGACCGAGGCGCGCAGCTGGTGGGTGCCCAGCTCGTACTCCAGCGTGGCGCTCAGGCCGTTGCGCTTGATGGCGTACTCGGTGGTGCGCAGCGCCACGGGGGTGCCGTCAGGCGAGGGGGTGTAGGGCGTGTACCAGAGGCCGCGGCCGTCGTTCTTGTGGTGGTAGACGGTGGTCTTCAGGCTCAGGCCTTCGGCCAGCTTGGCGTCCAGGGTGGCGCCGGCCAGCGTGTCCTTGCGCAGGCCGGAGCCGGCGTAGTAGGCGTCATCGCACTGGGCCACGTAGGTGCTGCCGTTGTTGCCGCACAGCGTGTTGGAGGCCTTCACCGCGGCGGCGAAGTCGGGGTAGAAGTTGTCCCAGTTGTAGCCCAGGCGGTTGACCATCTCCAGCGACATGTCCTGGTAGTCGATCTCGCGGCGGTTGGAGGTGTTGATGAAGGCCGACAGGCGGTTGCCGCCGAAGTCTTTCACGTACTTCAGGTTGACCTGCTCCTGGCGTTGCTCGCCGTTGCCGCGCCACTTCTCGGCGTTCTGGCGGGTGTAGCTCAGGTAGACGGCACCGAACTCCGACTGGCCGCTGTCCAGGCGCAGGAAGGTGCGGCTGTTGCTGTTGCTGCCCAGCGTCTGCGAGGCCTGCAGGCCGAAGGCCTTGGCCGGGTCGGCCGAGTAGAACTGCAGCGTGCCGCCGAGGTTGCTGGACGAGGGCGTGTCCAGCGAACCGGTGCCTTGCGACAGGTCGGCGCGTGCCACGTTCTCGCTGCTGATTGCGCGGCTGATGTGCAGGCCGTTCAGGTTGCCGTAGCTCATGTCGCCCAGCGGCACGCCGTCCAGCGTGAAGCCCAGCTGATTCTGCGAGAAGGCTCGCACCGTGAAGCGGGTGGACCACTCGTAGTTGCCCAGCGGGTCGGCCGACTGGAAGTTCACGCCGGGCAGGCGCGCCACGGTGGCCAGCGGGCTCTGGCCGGCGGCAGCGGCGGCCTCGAAGTCGGCCTTGGTCAGCCCTTGCACGGAGCGGATCTGGCCGCGCCCGAGGGTGACGGTGACGCGTTCCAGCTCCTGGGTGTCCGTGGTGCTGTTGCTTTGGGCCAGGGCCGGCAGCGTGGTGAAGGCCAGGCCGAGCAGGGCGGCCAGGGGCGTGAGGGCGTGAACTGCAGATCGCATGGTGTGGGGGAGCGCTGGGCGCGAGGTGGGACCGAGGACGCCGGCCCCGGGTTCTCCCGAGGCCGGCTGCGTGACGGGTCGCAATGTCACAAAAATCCACGACAGTTCTGCGACAAATCGGTGTCTGTGACCTGATTTCCACGGATTTCCACAACCAGCCCCAAATTCACACAAACGCCACAGGCCGCTGGCCCACTCGTGCTCGCCGCTTCCCCTCGCCCCTCTCCGGCCTTTCCTCCCCTCACGCCCCTCCTGCCGCTCATGTGGGTTGCCGAACGACACCGCCGCATCCTGGACCTGCTCCAGACACACCACCGCCTGACGACCGAGCACTTCGCTGAGTCCCTGGGCGTATCCCGGGAGACGGTGCGCCGTGACCTGATCGAGCTGGAGCGCTCGGGCCAGTTGGCCCGGGTGCACGGGGGCGCGGTGCCGCCGGCCGTGGCGCCGGGCGTGCCGCCGGAGCCGGCCTACCTGGAGCGCACTGGCCTGCAGCAGCCGCAAAAGCGCGAAATCGCTCGGCTCGCGGCGGCGCTGATCCAGCCCGGCCAGGCCTGCTTTCTGGACGCCGGCTCCACCACGCTGGCGCTGGCCGAGGAACTGGTCCGCCGCGAGGGACTGATCGTCATCACCAACTCGCTGGAGGCTGCCACCGCCCTGGCCCGCCAGCCGGCCCACGAGGTGCGGCTGCTGGGCGGCCGGCTGGAGACCGACGTGCCGGCCACCTACGGCGAGCAGACGGTGGCCGAGATCGGTCGGCTGCAGGTGGACTGGGCGTTGGTGTCACCCGTGGGCTTCGACGCCGTGAACGGGGCGATGGACTACCTTTGGAACGAGGCCACGGTGGCCCGTGCCATGCTGGGCCGGGCCCGCCAGCGCGTAGTGCTGGCCGATTCCAGCAAGCTGGGCCAGGCCAGCCGCATCCAGATCTGCCCAGCCGCCGACGTCGATGTGCTGGTGACCGACACCCAGGCGGACGCCGCGCTGCTGGCGGCCTTCCGGGCCACCGGCGTGAAGCGCGTGCTCGGGCCGGGTCAGCCGGTCGGTGACGACGCGTAAGGCCCGCCGCGCAGCGCGTCGGCGATGCCCTTGCGGTTCTGCGCCAGTGCCACCATGCTGAAGTGGATGTGGCCGCTGCCCGGCGACTGGCGCCGGATGATGTCGATCTGCGCCAGCACTTCGTCGGGCTGCCAGCTCTGCGGCGTGTCGTTGATGCGGCTGGTGAACAGGCCCGGGTGGATGGGCCGGCCCAGCGGGTTGTTGGCCCGCCAGGCCTGCAGCAGCGGCTCGAAGGCCTGTGCGGTCTGGGAACGCGGCCAGTAGAGCTGAGGCGCGAGGTAGTCCATCCAGCCCTCGCGCAGCCACAGCTCCACGTCGGCATAGAGCTTGTCGTACTGACTGAAGCCGTTGATGCCCGCCGGCCGCGCCGCGGGCTTGGGGATGCCGAAGGGGCTCACGCCCACACGCGTGCCGGGGCGCACCTCGTGGGCCAGCGCGTACAGGCGCTGCACCAGCGTGTTGACGTTGTAGCGGCGCCAGTCGGCGCGAGCGAGGGCCCCGCCCTTGGCGACGTAGCGCTGCCAGCTCGGCTCGTCGGGGAAGTCGACCTCCTGCTTGCTGGCGGTGTCCGTGACGGGATAAGGGTAGAAGTAGTCGTCGATGTGCACGCCGTCGACGGCGTAGCGGCTCAAGCAGTCGCGCACCACGGCCAGGGTGTGCTCGGCCGCACCGGGCTCACCGGGGTCCATCCAAAGCTGGTCGCCATAACGCCGGACCCAGTCGGGGTGGGTGCGGCTCAGGTGGGTGTCAGCCAGCGCCGACTTGGCCGAACTGTGCTTGGCGCGATAGGGGTTGAACCAGGCGTGCAGCTCCAACCCCCGTGCGCGGCACTCCGCCAGCCAGACGGCCAGCGGGTCGTAGCCGGGATGCTTGCCCTGGGTGCCTGTGAGGACCTCGCTCCACGGCTCCAGTCTGGATTCGTACAGCGCATCGACGGCGGTGCGCACCTGCAGGATCAGCGCGTTGAGCCCCAAGCGCTGGGCCGTGTCGCACAGCGCGCGGATCTCGGTCTGCTGTGCTTCGGCGCTCAGGCCGGGCTTGCTGGGCCAGTCGATGTTGGCGACGGTGGCGATCCACGCGGCCCGCCATTCGCGGGGCGGCGGTGGCGGCAGCGCGCTGGGCGTGGCTGGCGCGGATGCCGGTGGTGTGGGCGCCAGCGCGGCCTCCGAGGGTGGCACGGGGGCGGGCGGCGCCACGGGAGGCGATGCCGGCGGCGTCGCGCAGGCGGCGAGCAGCGGCGCGCTGGCGAGACTGAGCAGGTCGCGGCGTTTCATGGCGTCAGACTTTCACAAACCAGTGTTGGCGGTGCATGACCCAGGCCACGGCGTACATCACCAGCACGAAGGCGATGGCGTGCAGCAGCGAGGCGTTCTGCGGCGCCAGCCCCAGGTCGAGGAGGGGTTGGTAGAGCGTGCGGCCTAGGCTGCGACCGTCGCTCAGCTTGACGAGGTAGAGCGTCTTGGCGACCAGGCCCGACAGTGCGAACAGGAACAGCGCGTTCATGCCGAACACCACCAGCGGGTGCAGCAGCCGAGCCCAGCGCGCGCGGGCCAGCGGCTGCGGCATGGCGTCCAGCAACCAGTAGAAGGCGGCGAACACCAAGCAGGCCCAGCCCGCCATCGTGAACACGTAGGACGGCGTCCATAGCGACTTGTTGATGGGCATCAGCCAGGCGTCCAGCACCTGGCCCAGCCACAGCGAGGCCAGGCCGGCGATGACCCAGGTCATGGCCTTCTCGGCCGGCTGTTGCCTGGACGCGAGGACGTAGCCCGCCAGCACACCCAGCAACTGCGAGGCCACCGCCGGCAGCGTGGACAGCAGGCCTTCAGGGTCCCAGGTTTTCGCCTGCTTCCACAGGTGGCCGTTCATCATCAGGCGGTCGAGCCAGGCACCGGCATCCTTGCCCGGTTCCAGCAGGCCCACGTGGACGAGGCCCTCGGCGTCCGGCACCGGCAGGCACAGCTGGACGAGTGCGTAGACGGCCATCAGCAGCACCGCCCACAGCGCCACGCCGCGTGCACGGCACCAGATGACGATGGGCGCCGCCGCCAGCGTGCACAGGCCCAGGCGCTGCAGCACACCGGGGATGCGCACGGTCGTGAAGTCGAAGCTGGGGATGAGGTTGAGCAGCAGGCCGATGCCAATGATGACGAGGGCGCGTCGCGAGGTGTTAAGCAGCAGGGCGGTTTTGTCGGCCCCGGCCTGCGCACGGCGCGCGAGGCTGATCGTCATCGCCATGCCGGAGATGAAAACGAAGAAGGGGAACACCCAGTCCGTGAAGGTCCAGCCATGCCAGTGTGCGTGCAGCAGCGGCGCATAGACATGGCCCCAGTCGCCCGGGTTGTTGACCAGCAGCATGGCCGCGATGGCGAAGCCGCGGAAGGCGTCCAGGCTCAGGATGCGGTCTTTCATGCATCGACCTTCTTCATGCCGAAATCGTCGGGGATCTTGATGAGCGCCGCCATCACGAAGCTGGGCACCGTCGCCACCAGCACCCAGCCGAAGAAGGGCACGTAGCCGATGTGATCCTGCAGCCAGCCGCTCCACATGCCCGGGATCATCATCCCGAGTGCCATGAAGCCAGTGCAGATGGCGTAGTGCGCGGTCTTCTGCTCCCCCTCGGCCACGTGGATCATGTACATCAGGTAGGCCGTGAAGCCCAGGCCGTAGCCGAACTGCTCCATGGCCAGCGCGCCGCTGATGACCGCGAGGCTGGTCGGGTGCGTCATGGCCAGCGCCAGGAAGGCGACGTTGGGCACGTGCATGGCCAGCACCAGCGGCCACAGCGCACGCTTCAAGCCGATGCGGGAAATGACCCAGCCGCCGGTCAGGCCGCCCAGCGTCAGCGCAGTCAGGCCCACAGTGCCGTAGGCCAGGCCCACCGCCTTGGTCGTCAGCCCCAGGCCGCCCTGGGCGACCGGGTCCAACAGGAAGGGGCTGGCCAGCTTGAGCAGCTGCGCCTCGGGGAAGCGGTAGAGCAGCAGGAAGCCCAGCGTGACGGCGATGCCGGGCTTGCGGAAGAAGCTGGCGAAGACGGCGAAGAACTCGTGGGCCAGCCCGCGTGCGGCGCCGCGGCCCGGGCCGCGCAGGTCGGCCCCGGGCCTGGGCAGCACCACGGCATGCCAAAGAGCCAGCAACCCGAACAGCCCGCCCAACAGCCAGAACACCCAGGTCCAGGCTTGCACCACGCTGCCGGTGCGCTCGGTCAGCTCGCCAGCGAGGTAGACCAGGCCGCCCTGTCCGCCGATGTTGGCCAGGCGGTAGAAGGTGGAGCGCACGCCGACGAAGGCGGCCTGGCTGTGCTGCGGCAGCGCGAGCATGTAGTAGCCGTCGGCCGCGATGTCGTGCGAGGCCGACGCGAACGCCATCAGCCAGAACACCGCCAGCGACAGCTGGAAGACTTTGTCACCGGGAATGGTCAGCGCCACGCCGGCCAACGCCGCGCCGACGAAGAACTGCAGCACCGTGACCCAGCTGCGCTTGGTGCCGAACAGCTCGGCCAGCGGCGACCACAGCGGCTTGATGACCCAGGGTAGGTAAAGCCAGCTGGTGTAGAGCGCGATGTCGGTGTTGGAGATGCCGAGGTTCTTGTAAAGCACCACCGACAACGTCATGACGACGACGTACGGAATCCCCTGGGCGAAGTAAAGCGTGGGAACCCACACCCACGGGGATGCTGGACCCTCGCCCACCGGGTACTGCGGTCGATCCCCCGAGGGGACGCGGTCTTGCTCGGGGCGGCCCGGCGCGGCGGCCTCGCGTTCTTCGGTCACGCGGACAACGCTCGGCTCACGCTGCCATCGGCCGCATTGAGCAGTTGACGCGCGGCGTCTGCGCCGATGCCGCGCTTCAACATCACGAGCGCCGTCTTCACATGGTGGTCGCAGGCGCCGAGCGCCGCCTGTGCGTCGGCCTCGCTGGCCCCCGATGCGCGCACGGTCAGTGCCAGCGCCCGTTTGACCAGCTTCGCGTTGGTGGCCTTCAGGTCCACCATCAGGTTGCCGTAGACCTTGTTCAGCCGCACCATCAGTGCCGACGAGAAGGTGTTCAGCGCGATCTTCTGCGACGTGCCGGCCTTGAGCCGCGTGCTGCCGGAGATGACCTCGGCGCCGGTGTCCAGCACGATGCCGATCTCGGCCTGTTGCGTGACTGGTGCGCCGGGGTTGTTGGCGAAGCCTATGGTCAGGCTGCCTGCCGCACGCGCGGCCTCGATGGCACCCAGCACATAGGGCGTGCCGCCGGACGCGGCCAGCAGCAGCGCCACGTCATTGGGGCCGGGGTTCAGCGCGGCCAGGTCGGCGGCGCCCTGAGCGCGGTCGTCCTCGGCGCCTTCGACGGCCACGAACATCGCGCCCTGTCCGCCGGCGATGACGGCCACTGCACGCTCGCGCGGCCAGGAGAAGGTGGGGTACAGCTCCACGCTGTCCAGCACGCCCAGGCGGCCGGATGTGCCGGCACCGGCGTAGAGCAGTCGGCCACCGGCGCGGATGCGCGGCAGCGCGGCGTCCACGGCCGCGGCCAGTTGCGTCGCGGCGGCTTTGACGGCGGCGACGGCGGCGGTCTGGTCGTCGATGAACGCATCCAGCAGGTCTGGCGTGGCGTAGGTGTCCAGGTCGGGATGCCGGGTGCTCGGGGTTTCGGTGTTCAGCATGGAAGAAGGCGGCGACAAGCTGCCGGACTCTAGCGGCTGGGACCGCGACATGACGAATGCCACGCGCCATTGCAGCCATAACAACATGTAATCAGAATCTGCTTGTCGGTTGTAAGGAGTAGGGCAGGGCCCCCGACAGAAGCTGGCAAGTCGATGTCGGGGCCTTCCGGGATCGACCTGTGGTGAACCCCGATCTCAACCACTCCCTTCCTTTTCTGGAGACTCCTCATGAACGCATCCCTCAAGACCGGCCTGGGCATTGCCGCCGCTGCTGCCGCCCTGTTCGCCACCGCCGTGCCGACGACCGCCATGGCCGCCGACGGCATGGTCAAGTGCTCCGGCGTCAACGGCTGCAAGGGCACCTCCGAGTGCAAGACCGCCAACAACGAGTGCAAGGGCCACAACGGCTGCAAGGGCCAGGGCTGGGTCAGCAAGAAGTCGGCCGACGAGTGCACCAAGGCTGGCGGCAAGGTCGAAAAGTAAGCCCACCCCCGAGACGCTCACGCGTCTCTCCCTCAAAGGGGGCTGAGCCCGGACACAAACAGTCCGGAGGACTGTTTGTGTCTGCTGAAGGCCGAGGCCCCTGGCCTCGGCAGCACTGAGTGGCCTGGCAAAGCCAGTTCCACGGCTTCCGCTGGATGGCGCGCGAGCCTTCGGCCGCGCGTCGTTTCCATTTCGCCACATGACCAAGATCCAAGGCTTCGGCCTCGGGTTGCGCGTCGAGCACTACGCCGACTTTGAAGCCGGCGTCGCGGCCGACGTGAGGCCCGACTGGCTGGAGATCATTTCCGAGAACTACATGGTGCCCGGCGGGCCGCCGATGGTGCATCTGGAGCGCATCCGAGCGGACTACCCGCTGGTCATGCACGGCGTGTCGCTGTCGGTTGCCGGGCCGGCGCCGCTGGACCTGGCCTATGTGCGCGACCTCAAGGCCCTTGCCGACCGGTTGCAACCCGGCTGGGTGTCGGACCACCTGTGCTGGAGCGCCGATGCGCACAGCCAGTTGCACGACCTGCTGCCCGTGCCGCTGACGCGCGCGGCACTGGACCATGTGGCGGGGCGCATCGCCCAGGTGCAGGACGTCCTCGGCCGGCCGCTGGTGCTGGAGAACGTGTCCAGCTACGTGCGCTTCGCGGCCGACGAGATGACCGAATGGGACTTCATCGCCCAGCTGCTCAAGGCCACCGGCGCTCAGTTGCTGCTGGACGTCAACAACGTCTACGTGTCGAGCCGCAATCACGGCTTCGATGCCGTGGCCTATCTTGACGGCATTCCCGTCGAACCCGTGCGCCAGATCCACCTCGCTGGCCACGAAGACCGTGGCGACATCGTCATCGACACGCACGATCACCCGGTGCGCGACGAGGTCTGGACGCTTTACGAACACGCGCTCAGGCGCTTCGGCGCCGTGCCGACCATGATTGAGCGCGACGACCACATCCCGCCGCTGGCCTCGCTGCTGGCCGAACTGGCCGTGGCGCGCCGGCTGGCGGCCACCGCGTCATGAGCGTCTCCCTGCAACAGCAGCAGCTCGCCGCGGCCATCCGCGATGGCACCGACGCGGCCGGCCTGCTGGCGGGTGACTTCGCCACCGGCCTGCAGGTCTACCGCCACGCCTACCGCGCCCGCCTCGTGGCCGCGCTGACCGACAACTACACGGTGCTGGCCCGGGCGCTGGGCGACGACGCCTTCGACGCGCTGGGCCGGGCCTACCTCGCGGCGCACCCCAGCCAGCACCCGTCCATCCGCTGGTTCGGCCATGAGCTGGCCGGCTTCATGGGCAGTGCCGATGACGAGCTGGTGCCCCACGCCAGCCTGGTCGACTTCGCACGCATGGACTGGGCGCTGCGCGGCGCCTTCGATGCCGCCGAGGCACCGCCGCTGGACCCCGCGACGCTGGCCGCGCTGCAGCCCGACGACTGGGCCGGCCTCGTGCTGCAGCTGCAGCCCAGCGCGCAGCGCGTGACCCTGGCGTACGCCATCGAGCCTGCCTGGCGCGTGCTGCGCGAGTGGGTGCCCGAATCCGGCGAGGACCAGCCTGAACTGCCCGAGCCAGTGCCGCACCTGCACACGCTGCTGGCCTGGCGCCAGGACGGCGAAACCCGCTGGCGCTCGCTGGAGGCGCTGGAGGCGGCCCTGCTGGACTCAGTCGCCGATGGCGCACCGTTCGCACTGCTGTGCGAGCGCGCCGCGGCCGAGCTGGGCGATCCCGAGGCCGCCGCGCCGGTCGTCATCGGGGCGCTGCAGCGCTGGCTGGCGGACGGGCTGCTTCAGAGCCGCGCGTCGTAGACGATGGCGTGACCGGCCTTGCGGTAGCCGTTGTAGATGCTGTGACGGTTCAACGTCGAGGCGGTCGAGCCCGTCGCGCTGGTGGACCAGGTTACGGTCAGCTCGCAGCGGGCCACCAGCGGCGTGGCCGGGTTGCTGTTGTTGGCGGACTGGCTTGCCGAATTGAGCGACTGGTCCAGCGGCAGCGTGTCCACGCGGAACCCGCCGACCACGCCGCTGTCCTGGCGCGGGTTCAACGGAATCGCCTTGGCGTCAAAGACGCTGCCGTCGGTGCGGCTGCAGCGCCCCGACGCGCTCGCGCCGACCGGCGTGCCCGCCACGTCAGGCCCCAAGGTCACCGCCAGGCTGCCTGCCGTGCGCGCCAACGTCGGCGTACCGACGGGCTGCACGACCCGGAACGCGACCGGCAGCATCACCTCGTTGACATGGCGCACCCCGTCGCGCACGAACACCACCGTGACGCGCGGTCGCGCGGCCGTCGTGGGCAGGTTGGCCTCGTAGTCGATGCGCTTCATGCCGGTGTTCGCCATCGCCGTCTCGGCGCCACCCTCGACGCTCGCGCGCAGCTGCTCGCCCGGCGCCAGCATCACCGCCGTGAACACGTTGGCGGACTTGCCCAGATAGGCGTTCACCGTGACGGCGGCCTGTCCTTCGGACTGCTCGGCGTCGAAGCGCGTGCTGAGCTCGTCGGTCTGCAGCGTGGACGATTCGGTGCAGTTGCGCAGGCCGCAGACGTAAGCGTCGGCCAGGTCCGCGCCGGTCGAGCCGCCGCCCCCGCAGCTGGCCAGCAGGGCGATCGGCATCAGCAACGCCGGCACGCGGCAGTTGAAGGGAATTCGCATCAAAAAAACCCTGGTTTTGCAGGACGAAGATACTAAGAGCAGGCACGGCCGTTCGACCATCCTGAGCCGGCCGTAATTCTTCACCATTTGGAGTCGTTATGTTGTTGCATTCGATTCGCCCGCTGGCCGTCCTCGCGACGCTGGCGTTCGCCCTCACCGGCGCAGCCCACGCCACCCTGGCCGTCGGCGCTGCCGCGCCCGAATTCAGCGCGGAGGCGGCCGTTGGCGGCCAGCCGTTCAAGTTCAAGCTGGCCGAGGCGCTCAAGCAAGGGCCGGTCGTCCTGTACTTCTATCCCAAGGCCTTCACCAGCGGCTGCACCGTCGAGGCCCACCAGTTCGCCGAGGCGACGGACAAGTTCAAGGCTCGTGGCGTGACCGTCATCGGCATGTCCAATGACGACATCGACACGCTGAAGAAGTTCAGCGTCGAGGCCTGCCGCAGCAAGTTCGCCGTCGCCGCGGATGCGGGTGGCAAGGTCATCAAGGACTACGACGTCGCGCTGAAGATGGTGCCCGGCACCATGGCTGACCGCGTCTCCTACCTGATCAGCGCGGACGGCAAGGTCGCCGCGGTGCACGCCAGCATGAACCCCGACGGCCACATCGACGCGATGCTGAAGGCCGCCGAACAGCTGAAGAAGTGATTCAGCTCAGCGTGGCCGAGCTGCTGGCGGCTTATGCTCAGCGCAGGCTGTCGCCGGTCGAGGTCATGCAGGCCGTGCTGGGGCATGCCGGCCGGCGCGAGCATGAGCTGCATGCGCTGTGCGCCGTCGATGGCGACGCCGCACTGGCCGCCGCCCGCGCCAGCGAGGCCCGCT
This sequence comes from Burkholderiales bacterium, assembly GCA_016195825.1. Lineage (GTDB taxonomy): Bacteria > Pseudomonadota > Gammaproteobacteria > Burkholderiales > Burkholderiaceae_C > Pelomonas. Next base: position 54,527 of record JACPYV010000032.1, read on the forward strand.
GGCAGGCCGGCACCGCGCTGGAACTGGACGGTGTGCCCGTCACGCTGAAGGAGAACATCGCCCAGCCCGGCGTCGCCTACCGCCTGGGCACCGCAGCGACCGCCGATGACGCGACGGCCGACTTCGAGGCCCCACCTGCCGCGCGGCTGCGTGAGGCCGGTGCCATCGCCTGGGCGCGCACCACCATGCCCGACTACGGCATGTTGAGCTCGGGCCTGTCCAGTCTGTATGCCGAGCCGGCGCGCAATCCCTGGGACACAGCGCTGACGCCCGGCGGCTCCAGTGCCGGTGCCGCCGCCGCTGCTGCTGCCGGCTACGGGCCGCTGCACCTGGGCACCGACATCGGCGGCTCCATCCGCCTGCCTGCCGGCTGGTGCGGTTTGGTGGGCCTCAAGCCCAGCCATGGCCGCGTGCCCATCAAGCCGGCCTACGCCGGCCGCGTCGCCGGGCCGCTGACGCGCACTGTGGAGGACGCCGCGCTGATGCTGGCCGTGCTCGCCCAGCCTGATGCGCGTGACCCGACGCAATTGCCGCCAGGGCCGTTCCTGCCCCGTTCCGTCGAGCTTCGCGGCCTTCGCATCGGCCTCTGGACGGACGCTGGCTGGGGCGAGGCGGTGCAGCCCGAGGTCATGGCCGCCGTCACGGCCGCCGCGCGTGCGTTTGAGCAGGCCGGTGCCGTCGTCGAGCCGCTGCCCGCCTTCACGACGCGCGAGATGGCCGATGGCATCGACCGTTTCTGGCGCATGCGATCCTGGCTGGACATCTCCGCCCTGGCGGCCGAGCGGCGCGCGCGCGTGCTGCCGTACATCCTCGACTGGGTGGCCCCGGCAGCGGGCTATGACGGCGGCACCGTGTTCCGCGGCTACAGCCAGATGCAGGCCCTGCGCGAGGCCGCCAACGCGGCCTGCGAGGCGTTTGATTTCGTGCTGTCGCCGGTCAGCCCGATGCCGGCCTACCCGGCGCACCTGGCCAGCCAGCTGAACGACCCGCAGCGACCCTTCGAGCACATCGCCTTCACGCTGCCCTTCAACATGAGCGAGCAGCCGGCGTTGTCCATCAACGCGGGCTACACGTCAGCTGGCCTGCAGCCCCTTCCGATAGGCCTGCAGATCATCGGCCGGCGCTTTGACGATGCCGGCGTGCTGGCCCTGGGCGCGGCCTGGGAGCAGTTGCGGCCAGCCCAGCGGCCCTGGCCGTTCAAGGGCGGCCGCGCTTGATGCCAGCCTGACCAGCCCGGCCTGCCCCCGTTCAGCCGTGCGGCAAGCCCGTCGGGACTGCGTGCGCCGGCAGGCCGGCTTCGCCAAGCGTGCGGTCGACCTCGGCCCAGGCCGCCGCGGCATCGGTGCAGACCCGTGTCGGCCGGCTTTGCCGGTAGACCGAGACCATGTGGCGCACCATGGGGGTGTCCTCGTCGCCGGGCGCGATGAGCAGGATGGTGGCCAGCGGCAGCGTTCGGCGGGTCACGAAGCTGGCTACCGTCTCGTTGAACTCGCGCATCCCGCCCTCGTCGATCAGCAGCGGCCGGCGGAAGTCCATCAGGCTGACATAGCGCCCGTCGGCCGGTATGCGGGCCGCCGCGATGTGGGTGCCTCGATTGGCCGCGGCCATCAGCGCAGCATCAAAGGGGCCCTGAGCGATGTAGTGCATCACCCGGCCCTGCAGGCCCACGCTGACGCGGCCGAACCCCTGGGTGTCGGGCTGTTCGTGCAGAGGCGTGGGGTCGGGCTGGGTCACGGAGCGGGCGTTGGCGGTGCTGCACCCATATTGTGCGATGGCGCCGCGACGCTCGCTCAGCGGCGTTTGACGAAGCCCAGCAGCGCGGCCATCGGCAGCACCGAGCGCGGCAGATAGGGCAGGCGCCACAGGCCGCCGTGGTTGGCTGTGTGCACCAGCAGCTTCAGCGGATGGGCGAAGTCACGTGGTGCGGTGCGCAGCTGGTGCACCCACATCGCGGCCATCAGCGCGTTCGTCGTGGTCGGCTCGAAGACCTCTACGCCAAACGCCTTCGCACCGCGAAAGCCCGCCGCCAGCAGCGGGTTGGAGACGACCGAGGCCGTCGTGGTGCTGGGCGCCACATTGAAGGCCACGCGGTGTCCCTCTGCGCGGGCCACCAGCGCCCGCCACTGCTGCACCCGTTTGGCCAGCGCATAGTTGGGACCTTGCTCGACGACCAGCGCGTCCACCAGGCCCCAGCGGCCAAAGTCGCCGGCGTCGATCAGTGCCTCGATGTGCGGCGCGAAGCCGCGCCCGCCGCTGGAGAGTCGCGCGCCGAACTGGGCCAGCTTCTTGACGACACCGCGTTCGGCGTAACGCTGCATCACGGCGTCGGCCAGGTCCGCGGGCACGGCGAAGACATCTGTCGGCGTGGCCATGTAGGCGAGCTGGGTGCGCGGGTCTGCCGCGCACAGCGTCGCGCTGATGGCATCCATGGCCAGGGACACGCGCAGATGGCGTTCACCGTCCAGGTAGGCGAGGTTGGCGATGCTCAGGGGGCGGTCCAGTGCAGCCAGCCAGGCGGCGATCTCGGGCGTGTCGGCCAGCAGGTCGACGCCAGCACGGGCGACATCCAGTGGCTGGCCCGGGGCGACCGGTGCGGTTAGCGTCGCGTTGCCGGCCGCAACGGTGGCGGCGATGCGCTTCCAGGTCGCCGCGCGGGCCAAGTCGATGCCGACCAGGTTGGCACGCCATCGGGCCAGCCAGGCCAGCGGCCCGGCCTCGCTGCCCGCACCCAGCAGCACCAGGTGCTGGTCCGAAAGGTCAAACCAGTCGGGGTGAGCCAGGCAGTCGCGCAGCGCGGCGGCGTGGGCGGGCTCGCAGATGCCGGCCTTCTCCCAGCGGTCGATCTGGCGTGCCAAAGCGTCGCCGGCCAGCTCCCTGCCCTGGTGTGGCACGCTCCAGGGTGCCGGCGCGGCGTCACCGTCGCCGCGCAGTTGCACCGTCTGCAAGGCTTGGCGCGGTGCGCGCATTGCGTCTGCCAGGGCGACCGGTTTGCTGCCACGCAAGAAGGGCAGTTCGCCCCAAGCCGCAGCCAGCCCAGCACGCGCGGACGCGATCGTGCCGACCGGCCTGGCCGCCTGCGCCTGGACCAGCGCACGCCAATGGCGCGGATAGGCGTGGCGCCAGTCGCGCTCGGCGATGACGGCGTCGGCCGCGGCGGGATCGAGCCCGCGCAGCGCCGCCGCGACGATGCGCTGACCTGGCGCCCCGGAGGCGCGCTTGCCCTTGGCATCGAGCGGCCATTGCAGGCCGTTGGCATCACTCATGGCTGGGGTGGTGGTTCTTGCGTGGGTAGGCCCGCGGCGGCCAGGTCCGCGTTGACCAGGGCCCACGCCACCTCGAAGTTGTCAGCACGCCGCACCGGGCGGCTGGCGCGCCAGATGTCCATCAGCGCAGGCAGACGCTCGATGCCCGGGATGCCGGGGCGCACGAGGAAAACGGTGGAGATGGCGACCAGGCCGCGCGACGCGAAGCTGTCGATGCTGGCGCGCAACTGGGTCAGCGCGTCGGCATCCATCTGCAGGCTGCCGCGGATCTCCAGCAGGTCGCCGAAGCGGCGATCCGCCGGCAGGCGCTTGCCGGCCAGCGCGATGGCGCGCCGGGTGGCGGCCATCAGTTCGGCGTCGAACGGGCCCTCGGCCACGGACATCATCACGCGGCCCTGCACACCCACGCTGACGCGGCCGAAGCTGCGCCGGAGGGCGGGGCGGCGGGAGGGGGGCAGGGTGGGGGAGGCACTCATGATGTGCGACGATTTTGCACGCTCGATGAAGGAGTCAGTGATGTTGACCTTGTATGGCACCAAGGGTTCGGGTTCGGCTGCCGTGGAGGCGGCGCTGGCCCGGGCCGGCATGGCCTATACCGGCGTCGATGCCGCGTCCTGGAACCCCGGCCCCGGGCGCGACGAGCTGCTGCGCGTGAACCCGCTGGGCCAGATCCCGACGCTGCTGCTGCCCGACGGCATGGCGTTGACGGAGAGCGCGGCCATCCTCATCCACCTGGGCCTTGTCGCTGCGCCGGGCCTGTTGCTGCCCAGCGACGCCGGCGCGCGGGCGCGGGTGCTGCGCGGCCTCGTCTACATCGCGGCCAACTGCTATGCAGCCATCAGCGTCATCGACTACCCGGAGCGCTGGTGCGACCCTTGCGAGGACACGGTGAAGGCGCAGATCCGTGCCGGCACGCGGGCGCGGCTGCACGAGCACTGGCGCGTGTTCGCCGACGAGTTCAGCATCGGCTTCGACGCCGGCTCGCCCGGTGCACTGGAGCTGCTGGCGACCGTCGTGTCCAAATGGTCCGGCAGCCGGGCCCACCTGCAGGCCGAACGGCCAGCGTTCCATGCCCAGCTGCTGCGCGTCGAGCAGCATCCGGACGTCGCGCCGGTCTTCCGACGCCACTGGCCCTAGTCAACCGTGCGGCGGTAGCGCAGCAGCGCCACGCCGCCAGCCACGGCCAGGAAGGCCAGCATGGGCCACAGCTCCGGCATCAGCTCTGCCGCGCCCGAGCCCTTGAGCATCACGCCGCGCACGATGCGCAGGAAGTGCGTCAGCGGCAGCGCCTCGCCCAGTGTCTGTGCCCAGCCGGGCATGCCGCGGAACGGGAACATGAAGCCCGACAGCAGCATGGACGGCAGGAAGAAGAAGAACGTCAGCTGCAGCGCCTGCAACTGGTTGCGCGCCAGCGTCGAGAACGTGAAGCCCACGCCCAGGTTGGCCAGCATGAACACGCCGATCATCGCCAGCAGCAGCGCAGCGCTGCCCACCATGGGCACGTCGAACAGCACAAATGCCGCGCCGAGGATGACGCCCAGCTGCACGTAGCCCAGCACCACGTAGGGCAGGATCTTGCCCACCATGACCTCCAGCGGTCGCACCGGCGTGGCCAGCAGGTTCTCCATCGTGCCGCGCTCGCGTTCGCGCGTCATCGCCAGCGAGGTCAGCATCACCATGGTCATGGTCAAGATGGTGCCCACCAGGCCGGGCACGATGTTGTAGCGCGACAAGCCCTCGGGGTTGTAGCGACGCTGGATGCGCACCTCGAAGGGTTGGGCGGCCGCCGCACGCGGGGCCAGCGCGCCGCGCAGGTCGCGGGCCAGCGCCGTGCTGCCCAGCTGGCTCAACGCGGCGAGGGCGTTGCCCCCGGCCGAGGGGTCTGTCGCGTCGGCGGCGATCAGCACGGCAGGTTTCTCGCCGCGCACGATGCGAGCGCCGAAGTCGTCCGGTACGACCACGAGGAACTGGATGTCGCCGCTTTGCAGCAGCGCGTCACCGCGTGCTTCCGAGAGGCCGGTCTCGACGACGCGGAAGTAGCCGCTGGTCTGCAGCGTCGCGACCAGGCTGCGCGCCATGGGGCTGGTGTCCTGGCTGACGACCGCGGTCGGCAGGCCCTTGGGGTCGGTGTTGATCGCGTAGCCGAACAGCACCAGCTGCAGGATCGGCACGGCCACGGCCATCGCAAAGGTCAGGCGGTCGCGCAGCATCTGCTGCACCTCCTTCAGCGCGATCGCGAACATGCGGGCCAGCGCTTGCATCAGGCGGCCGGCTCGAAGTTGTCGGTCGCCTGGCTGACGAGCCTGACGAAAGCGTCCTCCAGATCCTTCGCGCCGGCTTCCCTCACGACGGACGCCGCCGTGCCGCGCGCCAGCACGCGGCCATAGGCGATGTAGACCAGCTCGTCGCAGCGTTCGGCCTCGTCCATGTAGTGCGTGGAGACCAGCACGGTGATGCCCTCGCCAGCGAGCTGGTGGATCTGGTCCCAGAACTCGCGACGCGCCTTGGGGTCCACGCCGGCGGTGGGCTCGTCCAGCAGCAGCAGGCGCGGCTGGTGCAGCAGGCAGGCAGCCAGTGCCAGGCGCTGCTTCCAGCCGCCGGACAGCGTGCCGGCCAGCTGCTTCTGGCGGCTGGACAGGCCCAGGCGGTCGAGCGCCTCGTCGACGGCCTCGCGGCGCCTGGGCATGGAGAACAGCCGCGCGATGAAGTCCAGGTTCTCGCGGATGGAGAGGTCCTCGTAGAGCCCGAACTTCTGCGTCATGTAGCCAACCTGGCGCTTGACCTCCGCGGCCTGGCGGCGGAAGTCCAGCCCGAGCACGCGGCCCTCGCCGGCATCGGGCGTCAGCAGCCCGCACAGCATGCGCAGAGAGGTCGTCTTGCCGCTGCCGTTGGGGCCCAGGAAGCCGACGATGCAGCCAGTGGCCACCTGCATGTCGACGCCGTCGACGACCTTGCGGCCGGCGTAGGCCTTGCTCAGCCCTCGGACATCAATCGCCAAGTCGGTCATGGAGTGACATCCAGCGGCTGCCCCGGATGCAACCGCTCCGCATCCTCGGCCTTCACCGGCCGCGCCTCGACGAGGAAGACCAGCTTGTCGCGCTGCTGGTTGGAGTAGATGACCGGTGGCGTGTACTCCGGCCCGCTGGCGATGAAGCTGATGCGCGCGGGGATGGCCGCGCCGCAGCCGTCGCAGTGCAGGCTGACGGGCGCATCCAGCCTGAGCCCGCCCACGGACGACTGTGGCACGTAGAAGCGGGCCTTGCGGTTGGCCGGCGGCAGCAGCGCCAGCACCGGCTGGCCGGCGGCGACCCATTCGCCCGGGCGCATGAAGATGTCCTGCACCCTGGCCGCCATCGGCGCGCCCTGGCGCTTTTGCTCGACACGCCAGGCCGTCTGCGCGCGGCCGCTCTGCGCAGCGTCGGCCAGTGCGCGGGCAGCACTGCGCGCGTCGTCGCGGGCGGGCAGCTGCGCCACGGCCAGCGCGGCCTCCAGCTCGGCGACGCGGGCGCGCGCCTGCGCCAGCGTGGTCGTCGCGTCGTCCATGCGTGCCTTGGCGACGAAGCCCTGCGTCAACAGCTGCTGCTGACGAGCCAGATCGATGACGGCCAGCCGCTCGGCCGCGCGGGCCTGGTCCAACTGCGCCCGCGTCATGGCCACCTCGGGCGCGCGGCGGCCCTTGTCGGCGTCCTGCGCCTGGGCGTTGGCGCTGTGCGCGCGGGCCTGCGCCTCGGCGTCGGCCGCCAGCTCGGGCGTCGCGTCCAGCTCGAACAAGGCCTGCCCCGCCGTGATGGCTTCGCCCGAGCGCACCGCCAGCGTGGTCAGCCGACCGGCCACGGGCGGCGCGATGTAGACCAGCTCGGCCTCGGCATAACCCGTCCAGCCCGGCGGCGGCCCGGCCGTGCAGGCAGCAAGCAGTGCTGGGATGGACAACAGGGCAATGCGTTTCATGCTTGGCTCCTCACACGCCGCTCGCCAGGCCCAGCAGCGCCCATTCGATGCGTCGCTGCAGCGCAGCGTCGGAAAGTACCTCGGCGTCGACCGTGGTCAGCAGCGGAGGCGGCACTGCGGCGATGGCCTTCATGCCGCCCACCAGCAGCAAGGGCGCCACGACCGCGCCCATCAGGAAGGAGAAGCGCGTCAGCAGCGGCTGCGGCGGCAGGCGACCCTGCGCCTGCGCCTCCTGCATCAACGCCATCAGCACGCCCAGGTGGCGCGGCGCGTTGGCGCGCAGAAAGTCCTGTGCGACGGCTTCACCGCCCTGTGCATCGGCCCACACGCGGGCGATCAGCGGCCGGTTCTCGCGCACGAAGCGGGCCACGCCCAGCAGCGCGGCGGCCAGGCGCTCCATCACGTCGGCGTCGCCCTGACTGTGCAGCGACAGCGCGTCGAACATGTCCTCGTAGTGCTGCTGCAGCAGCGCGCGCCGGAAGGCGTCCTTGCTGCCGAAGTGGTAATGCACCATCGCCGGGTTCACGCCCGCGGCTTCGGCGACGCGGCGCACCGACAGCCCGGCGCAACCCAGCGCGGGGTACAGGCTGGCGCCGGCGGCGAGCAGCGCCTGGTCCTGGGCTTGGCTGGGGCGGGGCATGGGGTCAATTATTGGTCGGTCGACCAATAATTGACAAGGCGAGGTTTTACATCCAGCCCGCAGCGGCGGGTTCAGCGTTCTTCGGGTGGGCGGCCGGCAAGCGCCTCAACCAGTTTCGCATGGGCTTTGAGGTCGACGGGCCTGAGCTTGGGCACAGTCCGTGCCGGATAGTCACCGAGGTAGTTGCCGCCCTTCCAGTCCCGGGCCGGGCGCACCGGCCGGGGCACGAAGCCGCCGCCGCAGTTGGGGCAGACGTTGCCCAGCAGGCCCTCGGCGCAGGCCTCGCAGAAGGTGCACTCGAAGCTGCAGATGCGGGCGTTCGTTGAGGCCGGTGGCAGGGCCACCGCGCAGTGTTCGCAGCAGGGGCGGAGCTCCAGCATGTCAGCGCTCCTGGCGGTAGGGCTCGTCCTCGGGCACGAAGTCCTGCTCTCGCATCGCATCGGCGATCCAGTCCTCCACAGCGGGGTGGGCCAGCAGCGCGTCGCGGTAGGCCGCCGCGGCGTCAGACACCGGCAGGCTGAAGCGGCTCAGCCGCACGGCGACCGGCGCGAAGTAGGCGTCCGCCGCGCTGAAGGCGCCGAACAGAAAGGGCCCGCCGCTGGCCTGGAGCGCATCGCGCCAGGCCGCGTCCAGCCGCTCCACATCGGCGCGCAAGGCCGCGTCCTCGGCCCACAGCCTGGCGCCGACGTCGGGGAAGAAGATCTCGATGTTCATCGGGCAGACCGTGCGCAGTCGCGTGAAGCCGGCGTGCATCTCTGCGCACAGGCTGCGTGCGCGGGCGCGGGCCCGGACGTCCCGCGGCCAGATCGGCAGGTCCGGGTGGCGGTCGGCGACGTATTCGGTGATGGCCAACGTCTCCCAGACCGCGAAGCCGTCGTCCTCAACGATCACCGGCACACGCTTGGTCGGCGTGATGCCGGCGATGACGCGGTGCCACTCGGAGCCGGGCTTGAAGTCAAACTGCAGCTTGATCTCTTCAAAGGGAATGCCGAAGGCGGCCAGCAGCACGCCGCTGCGCATGGACCAGGACGAGTAGTTCTTGTTGCCGATGTAGAGCTTCATGGGGGCTTCCGTGTCGAAGCAACCGAGCGTAGGGGGCCCACGACCGGCGTGGGTTGAGCAATCCGCAAGGGATTAATGCTTGGCGCGCCAGGCGTCCAGCCGCGCCACGCCCATGCCGGGCGAGAGATAGCCCGGCAGCACGGCCTCCAGCGAGGCCGGATGGATGCCCAATTCCGCCAGGCCTGGCAGCTTGCCGCTCGGCACGTTGGGCACGCTGAGCGACGCCAGGTTGTCGCGCGACAGCAGCGGCTCGCCGGGCAGGCATTCCATGGCCAGGGCCTGCAGTGCCGCCAGCGGCGCCGGCAGCGGCAGCACGGGCCGCTCGTGGCCGGCCACGCGCCCGGCCAGCCGCACCAGTTGGCCCAGCGTCAGCTCGCGCGGGCCTGCAATCTCGTAGGTCTGGCCGACGGTCTCGCGCCTGAGCAGCACTTCGACCAGGGCGCTGGCCAGGTCCTGCACCCAGACCGGCTGCAGCCGCGCGCCGGCGCCGCCCAGCGGCATCAACGGGAACAGGTGCTGCAGCCTCGCGAACAGGTTGACGCTGTGGTCGCCCTCGCCAAAGACCAGCGAAGGCCGCAGGATCGTCAGGTCCAGCGCTCCGGTCTGCGTCGCCACCTGCAGCACGGCCTCGCCGGCCGCCTTGCTGCGTAGGTAGCGCGATGGCGCGTGCTCGGCTACGCCCAACGCGCTGACATGCACGACGCGCCGCGCCCCGGAGGCGGCGATGCGCCGCGGCAGCTCCGCATGCACATGCTCGAAGGCCGCCGCGCTGCCCTGCAGGATGGCGATGAGATTCACCACTGCGTCCTGCCCGGCGACCAGCGCCGGCAGGTCGCGGAAGACGTCCGCCTGCACGACGGTCACGCCCGGCAGGCTCTGCACCGCCTGCGCGTGCGCGAGGCGGCGCGTCGGCACCGTGATGCGCACGCCAGCGCCCAGGCGGCGCGTGAGTTGCTCGCACAGGGCGCGGCCGACGAAGCCGCTGCCGCCCAGGACCAGTACGGACAGGCTCATGGCTTGGACTCCCCGGCCGCTGCGGGCGGCACATCGCTGACATCGGCATCGCGGGCGCCGGCCGGGCCCACGCTGCGGCCCAGGCGCTCGCGCAGCGTGGGTGCTGGCAGGCCCAGCAGTTGCGCGTAGACCGCACCGCCGATCAGCACCTTGCGGACGTAGTCGCGCGTTTCGTTGAAGGGGATGTTCTCGGCCCAGATGGCGGCGTCGATGACCGGTCCTTCGCGCCAGCGCGCGGGGCGGTTGGGGCCGGCGTTGTACGCCGCCGCGGCCAGCGCCTGGGCGCCCTCGAAACGGTCCAGCACGATCTTCAAGTAGTTGGCACCGATGCGCAGGTTGAAGTCGCGGTCGTGCATCAGGTCGGGGCTGTAGGCCATGCCCACCTTCTTGGCCGTCCACTTGGCGGTGGCGGGCATGACCTGCATCAGCCCGGCCGCGCCGACGTGCGAGCGCGCGTCCAGCACGAAGCGCGACTCCTGGCGGATCAGCCCGTAGACATAGGCCGGGTCCAGCCCGGCCGCCTGGGCCTCGCGCAGCAGCTCAGCGCGGTGTGGTGTCGGGTAGCGCTGCGCGATGTCGATCTCGGTCCGGGTGCGCTCGCTGGTGTTGATGCAGCGGTCCCACACCTCGCGGTCGCAGGCCTCCTGTGCTGCGGCCAGCAGCGCGCGGTCGTTCATGCCGCGCAGCGAGAAGTTCCACTCGCGCACGCCTTCATTGCGCAGCCCCAGCGCGATGAGCTGGAGCGCGCGGGCGAGGCCCGGGTGCTGGCGCGCGGTGCGGCGTTCGTCGGCGGTCAGCGGCGGCGGTGCGGGCGGCAGCGGCGTGGGCAGGGCCAGGTCCTCGGCGGCCAGACGGCCGAAGTAGTTCAGCGGCGTGGCCGCCAGCGTGGCGAGCTGCGCGCGCGCGGCCGGCGCGTCGCCCTGCTGGCGGGTGGCGCGGGCGCGCCAGTAGACCCAGGACGGGTCGCGCTGCTCGCTGCCGCTCATGCGCTCGATGGCGGCCAGCGCTGCGGCAGGTGCCTTGGCACGCAGCGCGGCGCGGGCATGCCAGGCCAGTGAGTCGTCGGTCCAGGCCAGGTCGGGGGCCAGCTTGTTGGCACGGTCGAAGGCGGCCAGGGCATCGTCCTGCAACCGCAGCGCTGACTGGCGGCCGATCTGCACCCACAGCCAGGCCTGCAGCTCGGCGGGCAACTTGTTCCACTTGTCGTTCAGCAGGTCGCCGGCTTGGCCAGGGTCGTTGGCGGCCACGCGGGCCAGCGCCAGCGCGGTCAGCTCGGCCTCCGCACGTGGCGCGCTGCGGGCCTTGCGCGTCAGGTAGCGGCCCGCGTTGTCCTGCAGGTCGGCGAGCCTGTCGTCCAGCAGCTTGGTGGCCAGCAGCGCCACGGCCTGGCGCGCGGCGCGCGGGCGGCCCTGCTCGGTGGCCAGCCGGGCCTTGGCCCACAGCGTGTCGGGCTTGAACAGGCCAGCCTCGACGAAGGCGCTGGCCAACTGCTGGCAGCCGTCGTCGCCGTCCTTCTGCGCGAGCCAGGCCGCCCGGGCCGTGTCGGCGGCCACCTTGACGCCCGCCAGGTGGTCGGCCAACAGCGCGTAGCAGGCCACCTCGCGGTCGTCGCGCATCAGGTAGGCGGCGTGGTCGCGGCGGAAGTTGGCCCAGTCACGGCGGCGGCCCAGCTCCAGCAGCCAGTCGTTGCGCAGCCTGTCCTCCACGTAGCTGCCGGCGTAGCGCGCGTAGAAAGCGTCCAACTCGGGCTGGCGGGCCTCGGTCAGCCGGGCGTTGAGGTCGAAGTACTCGACCCAGCCGGCCAGCGGATGGCTCTGCGCGCGGGCGGCGTCGACGAGCGTCGCCAGGCGCGTGCGGTCGCGCTTGGCCCAGGCCTCGCGGGCTTGCACGGCCAGGTCGCCGTCCGCCGGGGTCGGTGCGGGCGCGGCCTGGGCGCCCAGCGCCAGCGTCATCAGCAAGGCCAGGGCTGTGCGGCCCACCCGTTCCAGAACTCGCCCACCCGTTTCAATCATGCCGACTGCCTCTACCGATCGGACGAATTTAACCCACGGCCCTGGTCATTCCACGCACAGGGGCGTTCGCCACGTCCTAGGGCTGGCGATAGCGCAACCATTTCTCTACCCTGAGCCCGCAACCAATCAGGAGCTCGCCGATGAAGATCCCTGCGCCACGCCGGCTTACCGCCGCCACGGCTCTGTGGCTCAGCCTGGCGGCCCAGGCCGACCCGGCGACCTACCCGACGCCCGGCACGCAGGCGCCGGCCAGCAGCTTTGTCGCGGCATCCAGCGGTCAACTGACCGCCTTCTACACCGGTGCGGCCGGCGGGCTGACCAACCTGGTCGGCCTGCGCCTGAACGGCGTGGACGGCCCGGTTGGCCTGACCAACCATGGCAGCGCCTACGGCGACAAATTCGTGCTGGGCCAGGTATCGGCGGGCGACAACCTGGTGTTCTTCATCGCGATCAGTGGCGGCACGGAGCGCTACTACAGCGATCCTGGCCTGAACGCCGACGGCATCAACCACGCCTGGGCGGCGGCCTATGCCGGCGACGCGCTGGTGCCCGCCGGCACCAATGTGGCCTTCGAAGACTTGCGCGGCGGCGGTGACCTGAACTACCGCGACCACAGCTTCGTGTTCCAGATCAGCGCGGTGCCCGAGCCGGCCGGCTGGACCCTGCTGCTGGCCGGCATGACCGGCCTGGCGCTGCGCCGCCGCGCGCACTGAAGCCCGGCGCCGCCGGCGGCGGCTCGATGAGTTCCAATGGGCACCGCCCTGACGACCCATCGCCCGATGCCTGCCGCAGCCCCCCCCGAACGATCCGACCTGCGCCGCAGCCTGCTGACCGATCGCCGCGCCTTCGCGGCGACGCCGGCCTTCCAGGCAGCCCAGCATGCGTTGCAGACGGCGCTGCCAGCGCTTCTGGACCAGCTGGAGCCCGAGTTGCTGGGCGTCTATTGGCCGCTGGCTGGCGAGTTCGACCCTGGTGCGCTGCTCTGGCCGAGCGCGCTGCCATTTGCGCGCCGCGACCCGGCCGAGATGGTGTTCCGGCGTTGGGACGGAGCCGCGCCCGGCGCAAAGGATGACTGCGGCATTGCCACGGCCAGCGGCGCCGTGGCCGTGCCCGATGTCGTGCTGGTGCCCTGCGTGGGCTTCACGCGCGAGGGCTTCCGCCTGGGTTATGGCGGCGGCTATTTCGACCGCTGGCTGGCTGCCCACCCCGGGGTCACGGCCATCGGTGTGGCATGGTCGGGTGGCGAGACGCATTTCTCCGTCGAGCCGCATGACCGCGCGCTGACGCTGATCCTGACCGAGCGCGAGCTCATTTCCCCCGACTGAGGAGTCCCGGAACGATGCATGACGGCATGACGCTGATCTCGACGCTGGCCGCTGCCTTCGGCCTGGCCTTGGTGCTGGGCTTGCTGGCGCAATGGGCGCGATTGCCGGCGCTGGTGGGCTATCTGCTGGCCGGCGTGCTGATCGGGCCGCACACGCCGGGCTTCGTCGGCGACGTGCACCTGGCGCAGCAGTTGTCGGAGGTGGGCGTCATGCTGCTGATGTTCGGCGTGGGCCTGCATTTCTCGGTCGGTGACCTGATGTCCGTCAAAGGCATCGCGTTGCCAGGCGCGCTGGTGCAGATGGCTGCGGCCACGGCGATGGGCGCGGGCCTCGCGCACTGGTGGTGGGGCTGGGACCTGGCTGCGTCGCTGGTGTTCGGCCTGGCGCTGTCGGTGGCCAGCACGGTGGTGTTGCTGCGGGCGCTGGAGTCGCGCGAGCTGCTGCACACGGGCAACGGGCGCATCGCGGTGGGCTGGCTGGTGGTGGAGGACCTGGCCATGGTGCTGGCTCTGGTGCTGATGCCGGTGCTGGGTGGCAAGGACGAAGCCGGCTCTGGCGGCAGCTTGGCCCTCACCATCGTCACCACGCTGCTGGCCGTGGCGGCCTTCGTCGCGGTCATGCTGGTGGTCGGCCGGCGTCTGCTGCCGTGGATGCTGTGGCAGGTCAACCGCACCGGCTCGCGCGAGCTGTTCACGCTGGCCACCGTTGCCGCTGCCGTAGGGCTGGCGGTGGGTGCGGCGGCGCTGTTCGGCGTCAGCGTCGCGCTCGGGGCCTTCTTCGCCGGCCTGGTGCTGCGTGAGTCGGCTTTCAGCGAGCGCGCGGCCCACGAGAGCTTGCCGCTGCGCGACGCCTTCGCCGTGCTGTTCTTCGTCGCGGTGGGCATGCTGTTCGACCCGCGCATCCTCATCGAGCAGCCGCTGGCCGTGCTGGCCACGGTGGCTGTCATCCTGGTCGGCAAGACGCTGGCCGCCGGTGCGCTCGTCCTGCTACTGCGCTACCCGCTGTCCACGGCGCTGACCGTGGCCGTGAGCCTGGCGCAGATCGGCGAGTTCAGCTTCATCCTGCTGGGCCTGGGGCAGAGCCTTCACCTCGTGCCGGCCGAGGCGACCAGCCTGGTTGTGGCCGGCGCCATCGTGTCCATCGCGCTGAACCCGCTGCTGTTCTCGTGCGTGGAGCCGGTGCGGCGTTGGGTGCTGGCGCGCTCCGAATGGGCCCGCAAGCTGGAGGCGCGCGATGACCCGCTCGCCGAGTTGCCGGCCGACACGCCGGCTGCGGCGCTGGCCGGGCAGATCGTGCTGGTGGGCCATGGCACGTTGGGCACGGCCTTGCACGAGGAACTGGGCGCCCGGCCGTTGGTGGTCATCGACCATGACCGCGACATCGTCGAGAAACTGCGCGCAGCTGGTCAGGCGGCCGTGCTGGGCGAGGACACCGAGGCCATGACGCTGGTGCAGGCCCACATCGCGCAGGCGGCCTGGCTGGTCATCGCCGTGTCCGACGTGCGCGGCGTGCCGGCCATGCTGGCGCTGGCGCGCCAGCTCAACCCCGGGCTGCGCTGCGCCGTCGTGGCCCACACCGAGGAAGAGGTGCAATGGCTGGGCGAGGCCGGCGTCAACCATGTGCTGCGTTCGCAGCAAGCGCTGGCCCAGGCGCTGGCACGGGTGGTGGCTGCTTAGGTCTTCTGCCTGGCGCCACCCCAAGCCGCGTACAGCCCCAGCGCGAAGTAGACGAGCGCCGACACCCAGCGCCCGCGGCCGGCCGCGCCGCGCAGCAGCGGCTTCATCCAGCCGGCCAGCAGCGCGTAGCCGCTGTCCGTCACGGCGGCGATGGCGACGAACAGGATGCTGAGCGTCGGGCTGGCGCAGCGCTTGGATGCCCAGCCAGACCAGGTAGGCCGCGCCGGCCCAGCGCACGACGGTGAAGGCCAGTGATGACGCGGCGAACAGCGCCGCCAGGCCGACGGAGGCCCCGACCGCGTTGGTCAGGTTGCCCAGCGCCACGCCGGCCACCGAGGCCAGGCCCGCCGCGCGCCCCTGGGCCAGCGTGCGGGTGACGATAAAGACAACGCCGGGGCCGGGTGTCAGCGCCAGCACCAGCGTGGCGGCCAGGAAGGCGTAGAGCGCGGTGCCGGTGGGGACGAGGGCCATGTCGAACTCTCCTGGCGGTGGGCCCGCAAGTGTCACACCCCGGCCAGCTGATCCCGCGTGATGGCGGCCTGCTCGCGCACCCAGTCCGCAAAGGCCTTCACCTCGGGCCGCGAGGCGGCGGCAGGGGCGGGCATGAGCCAGTAGGCGTAGGGGCTGGTGAGCCGGCCTGCGGCGCCGAAGGGTTCCACCAGCTCGGCGCGCTCCAGGTGCTCGTGGACCAGCGGCAGCCGCGCCAGGGCCACGCCCTGGCCGGCCAGGGCGGCCTGGATTTGCTGGTAGGTGAAGTTGAAATACATCCAGCGCAGCGGCTGCAGATCGGGCTCGTGCTGGCGGGTCAGCCAGTGCCGCCAGGACAGGAATTCGGCGCTGGGCCGGGCGTCGTCCTCCTCAGTCAGCGCGTGGGCGGCCAGGTCGCCCGGTCGGCGCAGCACCGGCAGACGACCGCTGCGCGAGCCCTCCGCGTACCAGGGGCTGACCACGGGCGACACGGTCTCCTCGAACATCAGTTCGCCTGCGACCTTGATGCCCGCGCCGGCGATGTAGCGCAGCGCCAGGTCGTGCTCGCCATCCTCCAGGTCTGCCAGGCCATCGGCGGCCGACACGCGGATGTCGATGTCCGGGTGGTGCTTCTGGAAATCGCACAGCCGCGGGATCAGCCACAGCGAGGCGAACGAGGCGAATGTAGTTACGTTGACGACGCGCCGGCCCCGGGTGCGGCGGATCTGGCGCACGGTCTGGTCCAGCCGGGACAGCACGGCCACCGCGGTGGGCAGCAGCACGGCGCCTTCGCTGGACAGCTCGACCTTGCGCGTGCCGCGAAGGAACAGCACGCAGCCGATCTCTTCCTCCAGCGACTGGATCTGGCGGCTGATGGCCGACTGCGTCAGGCTCAGCTCGTCTGCCGCGGCACGGAAGGACAGCAGCCGGGCGACGGCCTCGAAGGCGCGCAGCGGGCCGATGGACAAGGGCCTCTGGCGTAACGGCTGATTCATGCGTGGATGGTATCAATCCCTGCGGCGCAATCATTGGACCGCTCTGGGTGATCTAAGCAGAATCCCTGACATCAACCCAGGAGGCTCACCATGAGCAACGCGCAATCTGTATGGCATCTGGACGGTGGCCGGGCCATGACCCTGGCCGGTGGCGCCGAGGCCCGTCACCTGGCGGTGGCCCGCGGCCGTGTCTGGCTGACGCTGTCCGGCACGGCGACCGAGCCGGCGGAAGACAAGTGGCTGGAGGCCGGCGAGGCGCTGGCGCTGGCCCCGGGTCAGACGGCGGTGCTGGAAGGCTGGCCGGCCGCCGACTTCGAGTTGCTGGTGCCGCCCACGTCAGCCCCGTCCAGCCGCGGTTTTCTTGGCCGCCGGTTTTTTGGCGGCTGATTTCTCGGGCGCTGACCGGGTCGCCCGCTTCGCGACAGGGGCTGATTTCTTGCGGGCCGCCGGCTTGGCGGCCTTGGTATTGGCCGCGCGCAAGGCGGCCTCGAACGCCAGCCGCGCCCAGGGCCGCATCAGCGGCGGCGACTCCAGCGCCTCCTCGGGCGGCTGGTAGTAGCTCATGACCTGGCGCTCCCCGGTCTTGGTCGCGTAGCTGAAGGGCGAGCAGCCGGCCGCGACGAAGCGCTCGCGGCTGAGATCGTCGGTCTTCAGGTAGAGCTGGTTCTGAATGACCAGGGCCATGAACAAGCCGTCCACGTAGATGCCGTGGCCGCCGAACATGCGGCGCGGCCGCACCGGCCCCAGGGGCTGCAGCAGTTCGACGCAGAGCTCGATGAAGGCATCCATGCGCGGAATGTAAGCTCGCGACCCATGGATGCGAACGACCGCGCCGCGATCCGGCACAAGCTGATCGAACAACGCCTGGCCTTGCCCCGGCGCCTGGAACTGGCCGCCGAACTGCAGGAGGTGCTGCGCGTGTGGCTGCTGCGCCGGCGCGAAACCACCATCGGCGCCTACTGGCCCATCAAGGGCGAGTTCGACCCGCTGCCCGCGCTGTACCGCTGGGCGGAAGACCACCCCGAACGGCGCATCGGCCTGCCGGTGGTCGACAAAGTCCACGGCACACTGCGCTTTCACGTCTGGTACCCCGGCTGCCCGATGGAGGAAGACGCCTTCCACATCCCCAAGCCCAAGGGCACCGAGGAATTCCAGCCACAGCTGATGCTGGTGCCCTGCCTGGGCTTCGGGGCCTGCGGCCTGCGGCTGGGCTACGGCGGCGGTTTCATGGACAAGACGCTGTCCGAGATGCAGCCCCGGCCGGCCTCGGTGGGCATCGGCTATGCACACGGCTTTTTGCCGCTGCTCAAGCCCAGCGCGCTGGATGTGGCGCTGGATGCGATGTTGACCGAGGAAGGTGTCGTCTGGGACCGCGAGGGCTGAGGCCGCGCACGCTCAGCTCTGCGCCGCGTGGCACACAGCCTCGAGGTTGTGTCCGTCCGGCCCGATGACGAAGGCGCCGTAGTAGTTGGGGTGGTACTGCGGGCGCAGGCCCGGCGCGCCGTTGTCCTTGCCGCCGGCGGCCAGCGCAGCCGCGTGGAACTGCCGCACCTGTTCGCGGCTCGTGGCCGCAAAGGCGACATGGATGGCGCCCGGCGCCGCGCCAAATGAGCCGAACCAGAAGTTGCCTTCGCCCGCCCGACCCAGCATGGCCCAGCCATCGCCTTCCGACGTGATGCCGACACCCAGCGGTGCCAGGGCCTGGACGAGAAACAGCCTCGCGGCCGCAAAGTCGCTGACGTTGAAGCCGATGTGATCGAACAGCATGAGCGTCTCCGGTGGGCTGGTTTGAAAGTCATCAGCCTAGCAAAAGGGCGCTGTTGCCAGGCGGCGTCGGCACAATGCCGTCACCGTCATTCGCCGAACCTCGCCATGCGCCACCTCGTCCTGCCGCTCCTGCTGTCCGCCACCTGCACGGCCGCCTTCGCCGCCCCCAAGCCCTGCGACGAACTCAAGGCCGACATCACGGCCAAGCTCGATGAAAAGGGCGTCAAGGGCTACGAGATTGCCGCCGTCGAGAACGACAAGGTGGGCGATGCCAAGGTCATCGGCAGCTGCGATGGCGGCACCAAGAAGCTGACCTACGTGCGCAAGTGAGTCGGGTGTCGCGATGAGCTCGCTCTACCTCGACCACCTCGCCACGCTGCAGCGCCAGGCCGAAGCCGCGCTGGAACGCACCGGCTTCGACACCCTGGTGATCGCCGCCGGTATCGAGAAGTACGCCTTCCTCGACGACCGGCCCTACCTGTTCCAGCCCAACCCCCATTTCAAGCACTGGCTGCCGCTGACCCAGCATCCGCACTCCTGGCTGGCCGTGCGGCCGGGCAAGAGGCCGCGCGTCGTCTATTACCAGCCCGACGACTACTGGCATGTGCCGCCCAGCGCGCCCAGCGGCGAGTGGGTGGATGCGGTCGAGCTGATCATCATCCGCGAGCCCGAGGAGGCCGCCCAGTCGCTGGCCGACTGCGTCACGCCGCGCACGGCCATCCTTGGCGAAGCCGACGCGGCGCTGCCGGGGCTCACCCCCAACAACCCCGAGCCGCTGCTGAATCTGCTGCACTGGGCCCGGGGCGTGAAGACGCCCTACGAGCTGGCGCAGATGCGCGCCGCCCAGCGCCGCGCGGTGCCGGCCCACCGGGCGGCGCGTCAGGCCTTCCTGGCCGGCGCCAGCGAGGCCGCCATCCACCGCGCCTACCTGGTCGCCAGCGAACACACGGACCGCGACCTGCCGTACAGCAACATCGTCGGGCTCAACGAGCATGCCGCCGTACTGCACTACCAGTACCAGGACGAGACCCCGCCGGCCGAGTCGCGCAGCTTCCTCATCGACGCCGGTGCGCAGGTCAATGGCTATGCCAGTGACATCACGCGCACCTGGGCCGCACCGGGCCATGACGAGTTCGCGGCGCTGGTGGCGGCGATGGAGGTCGAGCAGCTGGGCCTGGTCGACGAGGTGCGCGAGGGCGTGGACTACCGCAACATCCACCTCAGCACGCATCGGCGCATCGCCCGCGTGCTGCGCAACGCCGGCATCGTCCACATGAGCGAGGAAGCCATGGTCGACGGCGGTGTCACCAAGCCCTTCTTCCCGCACGGCATCGGCCACCTGCTGGGCCTGCAGGTGCACGACGTGGGCGGCTTCATGGCCAGCGAGAACGGCGGCGTGGCCGACAAACCCGAGGGCCACCGCTACCTGCGTCTCACGCGCCCGCTGCAGGCCGGCATGGTGGTCACCATCGAGCCGGGGCTGTACTTCATCCCGACGCTGCTGCGCCAACTGCGCGGATCGCCGAACGCCGCGGCAGTGGACTGGGCCTGCGTCGAGCGCCTGTCGCGCTACGGCGGCATCCGCATCGAGGACGACGTGGCCTGCCGGGGTGCCGGCGAGGCCCCCGAGAACCTGACGCGGGACGCCTTCGCGGCCGCGTGATGGGCTGGGCGGCGGCTCTGCTGGCCGGCGCCCTGGCGCTGCCCGCGAGTGCGCCCCAGCCCGAGATCGAGCTGGGGCGCGTGGAAGTGCAGGGCGAGGCCGCGACGGCGCGCGAGAAGAAGACGCTGGCCCAGCTCGTCAAGGCCGAGGCCTTGTTCGAAAAATACCGCGCGCTGGCGCCGGACGCCACGCTGACCTTCAAGGTCTACGCGCGCACGCAGGCCGAGACGACGCAGCGGCTGGAGCTGGGCCTGATGACCCCTGCCGGCCGTCAGCCGGTGGCGCTGGACGCGCAGGACCGCTTCGTCATCGACCCGGCCTGGCGGCAGCTGCCCGGGCGCACCGAGCTGCGCAGCCGCCTGGCCGATGGCCGCGTGACCTGGCGGCCCGACATCCGCACGCCGGGCTTGCTGGAAGGCGAACGCCGCCTGGGCGACCTGCGGCTGCAATGCCGCGTGGGCTTCGGCAGTGGCGTTGCACGGGGCGCCATCGGCTTCGGCTGGCTTCGCTCGCTGGTCATGGACGACTGCGAGGACCCCGACTGGGGGCCCAGCAACTTCGCCGACCGGCCCGTTTTTGCCGTCACACTGGTGCACGGCGAGCGCCGGCTGACGCTCAGCGAGCGCCTGCTGCACGGCCTGCGCGACAGCGGCGCGAAGGACTACGACTGGGGCTTCTCGCTGCGCGAGCGCATGTTCCGCCTGCCGCTGGGCGACGAGAGCTGGCCGGACGACACACGCGTCCTGCTGGAGGCCATGGACGACCCCGCCGTGCCGCCGGAGGCCGCCCTACAGGCGCTGCCCGACGACTGGGTGCAGGCGGCGCTGGCATTGGCGCCGGGCCTGACGCCGGCCGAGGTGGCGCAACGGCTAGGCGCGGCCAATGACGATACGCGCTTCGAGTCGGGCCGGCGGCTGCAGCGGCACCTGCGCGAGACCGGCCCCCAGGCGCATCCGCGTCGGTTGGAGCTGGTCAGCCTGTTCGACGCGGACGACCGGCTGCTGAAGCGGTCGCTGCGACAGCTGGCGGCGGGGCAGCGCTACTGAGCCATCGAGCGACCGGTGGCCGGGTCGCCGTACTGCACGCCCCGCCCGTGCGTGCCGATGTAGACGCGGCCGAAGACTTTGGGGTCGCCGCTGACTTGCAGGATCAGGCCCCACTGGTGCGCGTCGTCGTTGATGCGCTGCCAGCTCGTTGCGCCGTCGGTGGATCGGAAGACGCCGTACTGCCCGGCAACGGTGCCGACGAGGTAGAGCGCCGGCTCGTCTGAGCCCGGTGCGGCGCGGCCGAAGCCGAAGGCGTGGATCTGCGAGACGCCGGGCAGGCGCAGGAAGCCCTGGTCGGCATGCTGCCGGTACAGGCCGTGGAAGGCTGCCAGCCACAGCTCACCCTCTCGGCCGGGCGTGGCGTAGAGCCGGTCCTGGCCGCCGCGGTCGTCGCCACGGTTGCTGTGGTTGTTGCTGCCGGCGGCGGCGCGGGTGACGGGGCCGTCCGGCAGGGCCAGCGGCTTGGCGCTGAAGCTCTGTCCGCCGTCCTGGCTGGCGTAAAGGGTGTTGTCGAACAGCGCCACTGCATGGAAGCGTTGGGGATTCACGCGGTCGGCGATGACGCGTGTGCCGGCGGGCAGGCCCTTGACGGGCGTCCACGTGTCGCCGCGGTCACGGCTGACGTGGGGCTGGCCGCCCCTGGGTGTCCAGACCCAGCTGCGGCCGTCGGCGGACACGGCGATGAAGCCGTCGCTGGCGCCGGGGTCGGGCACGGTGGCGGGTGCGCGCCAGGTGTTGCCGCCGTCCAGCGAGTAGCCCAGGTTCCTGCCGCCGTCGCGCGGGTGGCCGATGCGCACGATGACCTCGGGCGCTGCGTCAGCACCCGTCACGTCGTGCGTGTTGCCGAAGAAGGGCGGCTTGGGATTGCCGGGCGCGGGCCTGTCCAGGTCTGCGTGAACGAAGCCGGAGTAGTCGCCCAGCGCCGTCACCAGCGGCACGCCGGCCGTCGGACTGTGCAGCGCCAGCGCCACGGTATCCTCGATGCCGCTGCTCATGACGCGCCAGTGCGTGGGCCGGCCCGCGTCGGCTTCGCGCAGGTCCAGCGTTTCCCAGCCGCCGTAGCCGGTGGTGAAGAGGGCGTGGTCGGGGTTGGCGGGGTTGATCTTGACGTCGTACAGCCAGTGCACGGGCGTGTCGGCCACGTAGGGCGCGGCCGAGGCGTCGAACCGTGCGGCGGGGAACAGCGGCCGCCAGGTCGCGCCGCCGTCCGTGCTGCGGAACAGCTGGTCGCCCGCGCCGCGGCCAGCCGTGCTGGCCAGCAGCCGCTGCGGGTCGGACGCGTCCACGCTGACGGCGGCGTAGCCGAAGGGCAGGGTGGCGCTGGGGCGCTCGGGCGTGATGTCGGCCCAGGCCTGCCGGGGCGCGTCGTAGCGCCAGACGGCGCCGCCCTGCATGCGGTGCGGGCCGGGCTCGCTGGCGTAGGCGATGTACAGGCGCCCGTCACCCGCCAGCGCGGCGCGCATGGGGCGGTGCTGGGTGGGCGCGCCGGGTACGGCCTGCCAGCTGGCGCCGGCGTCGTGGCTCACCCACAGGCTGGGCCGCCCGACGACCGACACGCCTACGTAGACCGTGCGGCTGGGCTGGCCGCGCGTGCCGCTGGCGGGGTCGAACAGCACGAAAGCGAGGGTCGCCTTGCCGTCGCTGCCGCCCCAGGACGGCAGCGGGCCATCGGACGCCTCGCGCCGCCAGGCTGTTTCTGGGAAGCTGCCCACGCGCTGGAAGCTGGCCGCGGCATCCCCACTGCGCCACAGGCCCGCAAAGCGCGAGCCGAGGTAGAGCACGCGGCCGTCGTTCGGGTCCACGGCCAGCCGCTCGCCATTGCCGCGCCCGCCCTCGTTCCCACCCAGCTTGAAGGGCAGGTCGGTGCGCTGAAAAGTGCGCCCTCGGTCCCGCGAGCGCAGCACGGCACCGTTGGGCACGGCGGGGTTGGTGTAGGTGCCGCAGGCCAAGTAGACCGCGTCGGGGTTGTTGGGGTCCACCGCCAGGCTCTCGACACCCATGAGGTTCACGTCGGCCAGCGACAGGTGGTCCAGCAGCGGCTGCCAGGTCCCGGTGGCCGTGTCCCGGCGGTAGGCGCCGCCCATGTCGGTGCGGGCATAGGTCAGCCCCGGCACCGCCGGCTGGAAGACGATGCCATCCACAAAGCCGCCGCCGCCAATGGCGACGGCGCGCCAGGCGTAGGGCAGGTCAGCGGGCGATGCGGCCTGGGCCGCGGCGCCGGCCAGCAGCAGGCCGGCCAGCAAGGGCTTGATGGGGTTCATGTCTCCGACCGTCTTGTGATTTGGCGGTCAATCGTAGTTTGTTCGACCGGCGAACAAATGGGGTCTATCCCCTGGAAACCGTATGTGCCGATGCAGGCGTGTCGTCGCTGATTTGGGGCGCCGGTCCGAGGGCCGAAGGGAGCGGACGTGGCGATTGCCTGGCCGAGGTTTCAACGGGCGCGCAGGTATGCGACCAACCCGTCGCAAGCCGTTTCCACCAGGTCCAGCACCTCCTCGAACCCCGCCTCACCGCCGTAGTAAGGGTCCGGCACATGGTGCTTGCCGGCCTGGGGCGCGTAGTTCATCAGCAGCTTCAGGCGATGGCGTTGCGCGGGTGGGCACAGGCGGGTGGCGTAGGCGAGGTTGTCGGCGTCCATGGCCAGCACGAGGTCGAAGCGCTGGAAGTCCTCGGCCTGCAACTGGCGCGCGCGCAGCGGGCTGAGGTCGTAGCCGCGGCGCAGCGCGTGGGCCTGGCTGCGGCCGTCGGGCGGGTCGCCCACGTGGTAGCCGTGGGTGCCGGCCGAGTCCACCTCCACGTCGAGCCCCGCCGCCGCCAGCTTGGCGCGCATGACGCCCTCGGCGGTGGGGCTGCGGCAGATGTTGCCCATGCAGAAGAACAGGATGCAGCGGGTCATGACCGCATTCTCGATGCGCGTCAGAAGCGCAGGTCGGCGCGCAGCGAGATCACGCGGAAGGTTTTGTTGCGCGACCAGCTGTCGGTGACGATCTCGTGGCCGGTGAGCGTGTCGGTGGTGGTCGCCTCGGAGGTGGACTGCGCGTCGCGCGGCACCAGGTTGGCCAGCGACAGCCGCCAGTTGATGCCGTCGCGCACCGAGCCGCTGCTCCACGACAGGTAGGCGTCGAACACCTTGCGGTCGGTCTCCTCGCGCCGCAGGTTTTCGGTCTGCTGCACCTTGCTGGCTGGCACGTAGTTGAAGTTGAAGCCGCTGCCGAAGTTCTGGCCCAGCGCCTTCCAGCGGTGGTCCAGCCCGAAGTTCAGGCTGCCGCGCGGCTGCTGGTCCAGCCGGGCATTCGAGCCGGGGATGCCCTTGACCTTGCTGTCGAACACGGCGATGTTGAAGCGCAGCAGCAGCAACTGCCACTCGGGCGGGGCCTCCTCCCAGAGTTCGTCCAGCCTGGCCTTGACCTCGAACTCCACGCCCATGGTGCGGGCACCCTCCATGTTGCGCGGCCGGCTTACCCAGCGCTGGGACGTGTCCCAGGGCACGGTCTCCAGCTCAAGCCGGCTGCGGATCAGGCTCTTGATGTCGCGCACGAAGGCGCTGCCGGACACGATGCCGCCGGTGGGCAGCCAGTGCTCCAGGCTCAGGTCCACGCCGGTGGCCAGCTCGGGCTTGAGGTCGGGGTTGCCGGCACGGTCTGCGAAGGTGGGCAGGTTGGGGCCGCTGGGGTAGGTGGTGTTGATGGTGGGCCGGGCGATCAGGTCATTCAAATTGGGCGAGCGGTAGCTGCGTGTGAGGCTCAGGCGCACTTGGTCCTTGGGGAAGGCCTCGGGCTTCCACAGCAGGTGAAAGAGCGGTGACGTGACCTGCGAGACGTTGCGCGTGTCCGGCATCAGGCCGCTGCCGTCGGCGCGGGTCTCGATGCGCTCGTAGCGCAGGCCGGCGTAGACCGACCACATCTTGCTGGGGCTCCACTCGTCCTGGCTGTAGGCCGCAAAGCGCTGGTTGCGCGAGCCCAGCGTGTCGCCGAACTTCTGCAGCGCGAGCGACTCCTCGCCGTTGACCAGCGTGCGGCGCACCTGCACGCGGCGGCTGCGCTCGCTCTCGACGCCGGTCACCCACTGGTGTTCCTGCGCCGTCTTCAGGCTCCACTTGCCGCCCAGACTGGTCTGGTCATCGTCGGTGATGCTGTGGTCGTCCTGGATGCGCTGGGTGTCGATGCCCGTGTCCTTCAGGCTCTCGCGGCGCTGGCTGTTGCTGGTGCTCTTGAAGCCGCCTCGGCCCAGGCGCAGCTCCCAGCTCTCGCCGGTCTGGGGCCGGTAGTTGGCCGACAGGTTGAGCCGCAGGTTGTGCATGCGGCCATCGGACTCGCCCTGCACCTCGCGAAAGCGCGTGAAGCCCTCGGCGGTGTTCTGGCTCTTGCCCTCGTTCTGCGACAGCGCGAAGAACGGTGCGAGGTTGAAGCTCAGCGTGTCGCTGTACTTCCAGCGCAGGCGTGCGTTGCCGTTGAGGTTGGCGCTGTTGCCCACGCTGGTGCCCGTCTGCACGGTCTCGTTGAGCACTTCGCCGGTGGTGGCGTCGACGACGCGGTTGTGCGAGTCGATGTTGTTGAAGCGCCGGTGCAGGCCCGCATTGGTGGACAGCGCGCCGACGAACTCGTCGCCGTTCGGCCCGCCCCACTTGAGGTTGCGCGTCCAGCTGGCGTCGGCCTGGGGCTCGCCGCGGTCCTGGCCCAGGCTGAAGCGGGCTTCGTGGGTGGCTTTGAGCAGCGGCTCGCGCAGGATGATGTTGATGGTGCCAGCGATGGCGCGGGCGCCGGTCTCAGCGGTGGGCGCGCGGTAGATCTCAATGCGCTCGACCTGATCTGGCGGCAGGTCTTCCACCGCAAAGCCGGCCGGCGCGCGCTCGCCGTCCACCAGGATCTGCGTGAAGCCGCTGCCCAGGCCGCGCATGCGGATGTCGCCGCCGCGCCCCGGCCGGCCGCCGAGGGTGACGCCCGGCAGGCGGCGCAGCACGTCGCCCAGCACGGTGTCGCCGTAGCGGTCCAGGTCCTCGCGCTCGATGACGATCTTGCTGGCCGTGCTGTTGCGGCGCCGGCTGTTGGCGGTGGGGCCGCCGCTGACCTCGACACGGTCCAGCCGGTTCGCGGGGCCGCTGGCCGCGGGCGCCGGGGCGCTGGCGGCAGAGGCTGGGGGCTTGGGCGCGGCGGGTGGTGTCTGGGCCGCGCACTGGGCGCCAGCGCAAAGCGCGGCCAGCGCTGGAAGGAGACGGCTCATGGCCGCGCATTCTGCGGACGAGCGGTGATGCCAGCTCACGTAAAGCGCTCATTTACATGAGTGGAAGCGCCGGTGCATGGCGGACCTGGCCGCGGCATTCCGTGTACCCGTGCAGGCACTCCTGCCGGACCGGAGAGAACACCATGCGCTTGCGTCCCCACCGCCCGCGACCCGCCGTCGCCCCTGGCCCCACGAAGATCGCCTTGAGGGCCGTCGTCCACGTCGCCACAGGCGCGCTGACCCTGATGCTGGCCGCGCCGCCGGTGCAGGCGCAGGCGCAGAGGGTCAGCGTCAGCCCCATCTCACCTGCCGCCGGCCAGGATGTGGCCGGTGGCGGTGTCAACAACCTCGGCCAGGTGGTGGGCCGGCTGAGCGACCCGGTGGGTGGCGGCTCCCAGGCCTTCGTGTGGAGCGAGGCCAACGGGCTGCAGGCCCTGGGGACGCTGGGCGGCGACATCGGCATGGCCCGCGCCATCAACGACCGCGGCCAAATCGTGGGCAGCAGCAGCCGCGCGGGCTCGTCGGCGCTGCTGGGCTTCATCGTGCAGCCGGGCGGCACGATGCAGGCCTTGCCCACCTTCCGCTCGGTCGCGGCCATCAACAGCGCCGGCCAGGTGCTGGGCATGGGCAACACCGGCTTTGCCTACCTGTATGCCAACGGGTTGACGCGGCTGGCGCTGTCGTCGGCCGACGACAGCCTGCAGGTCAGCGGCCTGAGCGACACCGGTGGCATCGCTGGGGCCATGCGCTTCACGGCAGGCGGGCGCCTCGAGCCCTTCATCCTGGACGCCGGCGGCAACACCACCCGGCTGTTTGCCGGCCAGGAGCCCATGGCCTTGTGGACGGCGCCGACGATCTCGCCCGACGGGCGCTCGGCTGCGGGCGCGCTGGCGCAGTTCTCCGGCCCCGCCAACTCGCAGGCTTTCCTGTGGCAGGACGGCGTGCTGTCGCTGCTGCCCGCTGGCGAGCGCTCGCAGGCCAACGCTGTCAACGATGCCGGCATGGTGGCGGGTTGGACACAGGTCGTCAGCGGTAGCGGCGACTTGCACGCCGCGCTGTGGCTCAACGGCCGGGCGCTGGACCTGCACGCGCTGGCGGGCCTGGGCCCTGGCAGTTCCAGCGCCACGGCTATCAATGCCTGGGGCCAGGTGGTGGTGAACCATGTCGGTGGCGTGCTGCAGGCCGCCAGCCTGGTCACGCTGCACCCCGACTGGGCCGGTGGTGATGGCGACTGGGCTGGCAGCGCCAGCTGGCGCTACGGCGGGCTGGACGCGATCGCGCTGGCGCCGGGGCCCATGCACGACGTGGTTATCCACCCCGGTGGCAGCGCCACCGTGCACGGCGCGGCGCTGGCCGAGGTGCGCAGCCTGGCGCTGGGTGCCCCGGTGGGAGAGGTGGTGACGCTGGACCTGAACGGCGGCACCACGCGCACCTCGCAGGGTACCTGGCTGGCGGCGCAGTCAGTGCTGACGGGCAGCGGGCGTCTGGCGGGGCCGTTGCTGGTGGACACAAACACACA
>JACPYV010000033.1 GCA_016195825.1 Burkholderiales bacterium
AGCAAAGAAGCGAGATTCTAATCTGCTTTTTGCGTCGTCGTCAACTATTTTTGAAAATTTCTTTTCGCGATACTCAACAACTTGCTTCCCTTACTACCTCCAACCGTTCGCATTGCGTTCAGTCGTTAGCAGCAAAGAGGCGAGATTTTGATCTGCTTTCGCAGTGTCGTCAAGTACTTTTGAAAAATTCTTTTCAGAACCCTTCTCAACACCCAACGAACTCTCCA
The DNA here is from genome assembly GCA_016195825.1 of Burkholderiales bacterium. Lineage (GTDB taxonomy): Bacteria > Pseudomonadota > Gammaproteobacteria > Burkholderiales > Burkholderiaceae_C > Pelomonas. Next base: position 228 of record JACPYV010000033.1, read on the forward strand.
GCTCGCCCTGAGCCTTTCAGCTCACCTCGCTAACTCCTCACACCCCGCTTGCCGTCTCCGGTTTGCGTTGCGCTTTGTCATCAGCGAAGCCCACGACTGTAGCACAGGTTTTTTGCGGTGCGCAAGTGCTGAGCTGAATTAATGATGAAAGACCGATGCCTGGGCCGGCCGGCGCCGCAGTAACAGCGCCCTGCGCATCTGTGTACATATATAGAGGCGCAGCGGCAGGGGCATGCGCCGCCCAGCGCGCACCCGCTCTGGCTCAGTGCACCGCGGCGGCCACCGCACCCCTGGCCGTGACCAGCTCCTTGCCGGCGGTCGCCTGCGGATCTTCGCTTTCCAGCACACGCGGCAGCGCAGCCGCCAGCCGCTGTGTATCGGCGCGCAGCACCCGCTGCTTCACGGCGGGAATCTGCGACGGGTGCATGGAGAAGCTGCGCAGGCCCATGGCCAACAACAGATCCGTGAAGTCGGGGTCGCCAGCCATCTCGCCACACACGCTGACGCCCCTCCCCGCTGCACGGGACTGGGCGATGGAGTGGCTGATCAACTGGAGCACGGCCGGATGCCATGGGTCGTACAGGTGGGCAACGGCCTCATCTGCCCGGTCGATGGCCAGCGTGTACTGGATCAGGTCGTTGGTGCCGATGGAGACGAAGTCCACATGCCGCAGCAGCAGTGGCAGCATGACAGCGGCAGCAGGGATCTCGATCATGACGCCCAGCTCCACGCGGGTGTAGGCATGCCCGGCGTCGGTGAGCTGCTGCTGCACCTTGCGTATCGTCTCGATGATCTGCTTCACTTCGGCGAGATGGGCCACCATGGGCACCAGCAGCCGGACCTTGCCGAAGGCGCTGGCCCGGTAGATGGCGCGCAGCTGCTGGCGGAACATGCTGGGCTCTGCCAGGCTCCAGCGGATGGCGCGTAGGCCCATGGCCGGGTTGAGCACGTGCTCGTGGCGCAGCTCGGAGACGCTGAGGCGGTCCAGCGGCTTGTCGGCGCCGATGTCGACCGTGCGAATGGTCACCGGCATGCCCTTCATGGCTTCGACGGCGGCCTTGTAGGCGGCGAACTGCTCCTCCTCGCTCGGCAATTCACCGTCACGGTTCATGAACAGGAACTCGCTGCGGAACAGCCCCACGCCCGTCGCGCCGGCGTCCACCGCGGCGTGCGCGTCGGCTGGCAGCTCGATGTTGGCGTGCAGTTCGATGTGCTCGCCGTCCAGCGTCACGGCCGGTGTGTGCCGCAGGCGACCTAAGCGGGCGCGCTCCAGCTCGCTCTGGCGCTGGCGGAAGCGGTATTCCTCCAGCACGATGGGAGAGGGGTTGACGATGACGGTGCCGGCATCGCCGTCGATGATGACCCAGTCGTCCTGCCGGATCAGGCGCGAGGCCTCGCGGGTGCCGACCACGGCAGGGATGTCCATGCTGCGCGCGACGATGGCGGTGTGCGAGGTCTTGCCGCCGATGTCGGTGATGAAGCCGCGGAAGACACTGCGCTTGAACTGGATCATGTCGGCCGGCGCAATGTCGGCAGCGACCAGCAGCAGCGGGTCCTCGCCGCCGAAGTCGCGCGGCGTGACAGGCGTGGGCGCATCGCCCTGCTCCTCCGCCAGCGCGCGCAGCACGCGCTCGACGACCTGCTCCAGGTCGGCCTTGCGTTCGCGCAGGTAGTCGTCCTCCATCTCGTCGAACTGGCGCGCCAGCACCTCGAGCTGGGCGGACAGCGCCCATTCGGCGTTGTAGTGGCGCTCGACGATCCACTGGCTGGCGCCACCGGTGAAGGCTTCGTCGTGCAGCAGCATCAGGTGCACGTCCAGCAGCGCGGCAAGTTCGTGGGGGGCGTCGTCGGGCAGCTCGTCCTTCAGCGTGGCCAGCTCATGCACGACAGCGTCGCGCGCGCGCAGCAGGCGCTGGATGTCGGCCTGAATCTGGTCCGGCGCGAGGAAATAGTGGGCCACGTCGACCCGGCTGGAGGCCACCAGCACCGCGCGGCCGATCGCCACGCCGCGCGAGACCGCAATGCCGAACACCTGAAAACTCATCAGCGCACTCCGCAGATCGAGGTGCCAATGTAGCGCCTCACGCAGTGTCCCTGCGTCATGGTTTTTTCATAGACGCTTCACCGCGGCGTCAAACCGCCAGCCCAGCATGCCGGGCATGAACCGAAGCCAAATCGTCACGCATGCGCTGTCGCATGCCCCCGTCCTGCAGCGCCCGGTGCGCTCCTCTTCTTCCACCCGCCTCAGCGTCAGCTGGGCCAGCAGCGAGGCCGAAGTCCGCGAAGCCCAGGCGCTTCGCTACCAGGTCTTCGCCGTCGAGATGGGCGCACGCCTGGCGCGCGCCAAGGGTGCACCGGCCGGCCTGGACGTCGACCTGTTCGACGCCTACTGCGAGCACGTCATCGTGCGCGCCAAGGACGATGACAGCGAGGATGGCGATCCCGGCCCCGTCGTCGGCACCTACCGCGTGCTGACGCCTGCCGCCGCCAAGCGCGCCGGTGGCCTGTACAGCGACACCGAGTTCGACCTGACCCGGCTGCGCGCGCTGCGCTCCCGTGTGGCCGAGATCGGCCGCTCCTGCGTGCATGCCGACCACCGCAGCGGCGGCGCCATCATTGCCTTGTGGGGCGCGCTGGCCGAATTCATGGCCCGCAACGGGCTGGACACCGTCATCGGCTGCGCCAGCGTCAGCATGCGCGACGGCGGCCATTTCGCGGCCAGCCTGTGGAAGCGCATTGCCGCGGACCACCTCGCTCCCATTGACTGCCAGGTGCGCCCGCGCCTGCCGCTGCCCATCGCCCACCTGCGCCAGGACCTGGCCGTGGAGCCGCCGGCACTGATCCGCGGCTACCTGCGCTGTGGCGCCAAGTTGATGGGCGAGCCGGCCTGGGACCCGGACTTCAACACCGCCGACCTGCCGCTGCTGCTGCGCACGGCGGACCTGCCGGCGCGCTTCAGGCGCATCACCGGCTGAGGCGACCGCTCACTGCCCTTCGCCGAACTTGTCGTTGACGAGGGCGGTGATCTGGTCCTGAGCGGCCTGTTCGTCCTCGCCGTCGGTCTCCAGCTCGACGCTGGCGCCCAGGCCGGCGGCCAGCATCATCACGCCCATGATGCTCTTGGCGTTCACGCGCCGGCTGTTGCGGCTCATGTAAACCTCGCACTTGAAGCTGCCGGCCAGCTTGGTCAGCTTGGCTGAGGCGCGCGCGTGAAGACCCAGCTTGTTGCTGATGGTGAGTGTGGACTTGATCATTCGTCGGGGGGCAAGGGGGGCGTGGCGACGATACCGTTGACCGCGCCCTGCACGGCGCGCCGGGCCAGCTCGGTCAAAGGCTTCTGGCTGGCATAGCAGAGCGTGCGCCACAGCATGGGCACGCTGACACCGCTCAGCACCTGCACCTGCTCGCCCGCCAGGCGCTGGGCACCGTTGCAGGGCGTCGCGCCGAACACGTCGGTCAGCACCAACCACTCGGGCTGGCCGGCCCCGGCCATCAGCGCACGGGCAGCCGTCTCGACGTCCTCGGCACACATGCCGGGGTGGACGTCCAGCACGGCCAGCGTCGGTGCGCAGTCCGGGAAAGTGTGTTCGGCCACCTGCCGCAGCGCAGAAGCGAGCGGCGCGTGGGCGATCACGAGCAGGTTGGGCATGGGCAGGATGTTAGCGGGCGGCCTCGATGGCCCCACCGACCCGCAGCCCGGCCATGAAGCCGTCCCACGCCGCTGCGTCGTCCTTCGCCCCCGTCATCAGCGCCTGGTAGACCCGCCCACCGTGGGCAAACACCGCCACACGGGTGATGCCACCGGCGCTCGCCAGCCGGTGCTGGGCGGCCTCGGGCAGGGGCGTCATGCCGGGCACCTGCAGGCCTTGAGGCGCGGGCAGCGGCTGGCCCAGCTTGGCGGCGAGCGCCTGCGTCATGGCCTTCAGAGCGGCGCCGGCCTGCCTGGGGTCGGGGGTGTCGGCCCAGGACAGCGCAAAGCCGAGGTCGCCTGCCTTGCACTGCGCCAGACCCATGCCCTGGCGCTGCTCGACGTCCGGCTTGCAGGGGAAGAGCGCCGCCGCACCGGAGCCGGCCGGCTGCGTCTCGCGCCAGTTCAGCGCCGGCTGGCAGGCCGCCAGCAGCACAAGCATTAGGGCAAATCCGGCGGTGAGGGGGAGGCGCATCGCCGAATTATCGACAGCGGCCCCACGACAATTCCGCAATGCAAGATAAGACCTCTCCCCAAGCCCTGGCCGGCGTGCGCGTGCTGGACCTGTCCCGCGTGCTGGCCGGCCCGTGGTGCACACAGACGCTGGCCGACCTGGGCGCGGACGTCATCAAGATCGAACGACCTGGCAGCGGCGACGACACGCGCGCCTGGGGCCCGCCGTATCTGAAGGATGCCGACGGCCAAGACACGACGGAGGCGGCCTACTTCCTCGGCGCCAACCGCAACAAGCGTTCGCTGGCCGTGGACCTGGCGACGCCCGAGGGCCAGGCCATCGTCCGCAAGCTGGCGGGGCAGGTCGACGTGCTGGTCGAGAACTTCAAGGTCGGCGACCTGGCGCGCTACGGGCTGGACGCGCAAAGCCTGCTGGCCGAGCACGCGGGCCTGGTCATCTGCTCCATCACCGGCTTCGGCCAGACGGGGCCCTATGCCGAGCGCGCCGGCTATGACTACGCCGTGCAAGGCATGGGCGGGCTGATGAGCGTGACCGGCGAGCGGGACGACCTGCCCGGCGGCGGGCCGCAGAAGGTGGGCGTGGCGGTGTCGGACCTGTTCACGGGCCTGTACGCCACCGTCGCCATCCTGGCCGCCCTGCGCCACCGCGACGCCACCGGCCAGGGCCAGGTCATCGACATGGCCTTGCTGGACACCCAGCTGGCGATGCTGGCCAACCTGGGCAGCAACTACCTGTGCAGCGGCAAGGTGCCGGGGCGCATGGGCAACGCCCACCAGAACATCGTGCCGTATCAGGTCTTCGAGACCAGCGACGGGCACCTGATCCTGGCCGTCGGCAACGACCGGCAGTTCGCCAAGTTCTGCGAGATCGCCAGCCGGCCGGACTGGGCGGTGGATCCGCGCTTCGCCACCAACGCCGAGCGCGTGCGCCACCGCGCGGTGCTGGTGCCTATGCTGGAGGACGCCATCCGCCAGCGTCCGCGCAACGACTGGCTGGCCGCTCTGGAGGCCGCCAAGGTGCCCTGTGGCTCCATCAACTCCATCGCCGAGGCCTTCGCCGACCCTCAGGCGCAGTCCCGCGGCGCCGTCGTCGCCATGGACCACCCGCTGACACCCGACCTGCGCCTGGTCGCCAGCCCGATGAAGCTGTCGGCGACGCCGGTCAGCTACCGGCACGCGCCGCCGCTGCTGGGCCAGCACAGCGACGAGTTGCTGCGCGAAGCCGGCTGTTCCGTGGAGGAAATCACGGCTTGGCGCCGGGCCGGCGTGATCGCGTAAGGGCCAACCCACCCCTGAACCAAGGGTTTCCCCCTGGCCAGGGGATGGAGGCAGGGCCGTCCTGTCTTCAGCATGCGCTTTCATACCGCGGCGGGCCCACAACCTAGAACCATCCGCCGCGGTTTCGTCACCCCGGGGTCATGTCCACACCGCCTTCTTCCGCGCCTGCAAGTGCCGCCAACGATGTCATGCCTGAGCCGAGCCCGGTGCAGTGGGCGGACATCGTCCAGCAGCTCGGCGCCGAAATCGCCGGACCGCTGAGCGCGGCGCTGGAGCAGATCCAGAACCTCGCCACCACGGGCCAGATCGACCGCCGCGGCCTGCGCCTGCTGCGCCGCAGCGTGGACGACGCCCGCACGGCGGGCATGCTGGGCCAGCAGTTGGCTAGGCTGACGTCCGGCCGGCTGCGGCTGAACCGCGAACGCCAGCACCTCGCGCAGATGCTGCGCAGCGTGCTGGCCCAGCGCAGCCGCGAGACCCAGGCGCGCGGCGTGCAGGTGCGCCAGGCGCTGAAACCGGTCGAGATCTGGGCCGACGGCGCGCTGCTGTTCGCGCTGCTGAACGCGCTGATGGACTGGGCGCTGGCCAACACGCATTCCTCCGTCGACCTGCGCCTGGACCTGACGCCCTGGCCGGTGAAGGCGCGGCTGAGCTGCCGCTTCGCCCACCGCTCGCTGGACCTGCTCAGCGAGGACGCCGAGCCCCGTGGCCCGACGCCTGGACTGGATTCGCTGGCCTGGCGGCTGCTTGAGCAGACCGCGCTGACGCTGGGCGTGCTGCCGCTGCGCGAGCAGGAGGCCGGCATCACGCTGCTGACGCTGGAGTTCAACCAACTCGCGCCCGAAGAAGCACCGCCCGCACCCGACAGCACGCATGCGCGGCTGGAGGCCGAGGCCGAGCGCATGGGCGGCAACTCGCGTCCGCTGGCCGGCTGCCAGTTGCTGATCCTGTCTGCCAACCGCGACCTGCGCACCGAGGCCCAGGCCGCCGTGCGCCACATGGGCATGCTGGTGGACGTGGTGGGCAGCGTGGCCGAGGCCGAGCAGTTCTGCCGCGAAGGCCTGCCGCACGCGCTGCTGTTTGACGCAGCGCAGATGAACGAGGCCCTGCTGCAGTTGATCGCCGAGGTCATGCGCGACGCGCCGGACTTCAGCTTCGTAGAGATGTTCGACGGCGAGCACCGCACCCAGCTGTCCACGGCCACCAACGACGGCGTGGCCCGCATCTCGCGCCGCCACCTGCCCGACGCGCTGCCGTCGCTGCTGATGTTCGAACTGGCCAAGCGGCCGTGAGGTCATTTGGGCCGGCGCCTAAAATCAGCCTCATGCTGTCCCGCCGCCTGATCCCCGCCGCCTTGCTGGCCTGCGCCGTCGCGCTGACGGGCTGCGCCCGCGAGCAGGCGCCCGCCGTCGACTACGTGCTGCTGAACGGCCAGAAGGCCAGCTCCCGGCAGTGGGCCGGCAAGGTCATGCTGGTGAACTTCTGGGCCACCAGCTGCGCGACCTGCGTGAAGGAAATGCCGCAGGTCGTCGCGACCTACGACAAGTACAAGGGCCGCGGTTTCGACACGCTGGCCGTGGCCATGAGCTACGACCCGCCGGCATTCGTGTCCAAGTACGCCGAGACGCGCGGGCTGCCGTTCGGCGTGGCCATCGACAACACCGGCGCCGTGGCCAGTGCCTTCGGCCAGGTGCAGATGACCCCCACGACCTTCCTCATCAACAAGCGCGGCGAGATCGTCAAGCGCTTCGTCGGCGAGCCGGACTTCGCCGCGCTGCACGGCCTCATCGAGCAGTTGCTGGCCGAGGCCTGACCGCCCCGCGCGCGGGCCCGTTATGGGTGCCGCACGATGTGTCATGCCCACGCCGCTGCGGCTTCGCTGAAACTGCGGTGATGCATAAAACCTTTGGCGCGCTGGCCCTCACACTGCTGCTGGCAGCCTGTGTCCATCCACCCCGCCCGCCAGAGCCGCCACTGCAGGTCCAGCCGACGACCGCGCAGCTCGACGCGGCACGCCGTGTCGGCCTGGATGCCGCCGAGCTGGCCGGCCTGCTCAACAAGCCGCTGTTCCAGATGCAGCCCGCCGAGCTGGGTCGCTTCCTGGCCTGGCAGCAGCTGGACCAGCCGGCCTTGCGACAGCGCATCGCCGCGCTGGCACGCAAGAACATCGGCCAGCCCTACGAGCTCTTCCTGCTGGGCGAGTTCCCCTACGAGACCTATGACAGCCAGCCGCTGTTCAACCTCGCCAAGAGCGACTGCGTCGTCTTTGCCGAGCATGTCTACGCGATGGCGCTGAGCGCGTCATGGGAAGAGTTCTTCTGGATGCTGCAGCGCATCCGCTACCGCGACGGCGTCATCGGCACGGCCACGCGCAACCACTACACGGAAGCCGACTGGAACCTCGCCAACGGCTGGCTGGTGACGGACGTGACCCGTACGCTGGGCGTGCCGACGCAGGCCTATCACCAGCGCATCGACCGCCAGGCCTTCTTGCTCAAGCAGTTCAAGATCCAGCGCGCCATCCCGGTCCAGCCCTTCGACGATGTCTACGTCGCCAAGCAGGACGTGGCCGCCATCGAGGCGCAGCTGCAGGACGGCGATTTCGTCAACGTGATCTCGTCGCGTGGCGGCGATGCGTGGGCCTCGCACGTGGGTCTCATCGTCACCGGCATGGATGGTTCGCGCCGGCTGTTGCACTCGGCCGAGCCGCAGGTGCGCGAGGAGACGCTGCAGGGCTTCATCGCCCGCCTGACCGAGCGCGATGCGCGCCAGGCGGGTCAGAACAAGGCGCAGCTGGCGGGGTTCAAGTTCCTGCGGCTGAACGAGTCGCCGCAGGTGCCGCCGATGGCGCCGCAGCCGCGTCCCGCGCGGCCCCCGGCGCTGGGCGGTTAAGCCACCGGGTTCAGCGCCGCGTGGGCCTGCTGGTCCGCGTGGTAGCTGGAACGCACCATCGCGCCCACGGCCGCGTGCGTGAAACCCAGCTCGTAGGCTTCCTTCTCGAACTGCTTGAAGGCGTCCGGCGTCACGTAACGGCGCACCGGCAGGTGGTGGCCGGACGGGGCCAGGTACTGCCCGATGGTGATCATGTCGATGTCATGCGCGCGCATGTCGCGCATGACCTGGCGGATCTCGTCGTCCGTCTCACCCAGGCCCACCATGATGCCGCTCTTGGTCGGCACGCCCGGCACGGCGGCCTTGAAGCGCTTCAGCAGGTCCAGGCTGAACTGGTAGTCCGAGCCCGGGCGCGCTTCCTTGTACAGGCGCGGCGCCGTTTCCAGGTTGTGGTTCATCACGTCCGGCGGCGCGGCCTTCAGGATGTCCAGCGCGCGGTCGGCGCGGCCGCGGAAGTCGGGCACCAGCACCTCGATCTGCGTCATGGGGCTGAGCGCGCGGACCTGGGTGATGCACTCGGCAAAGTGGGCGGCGCCGCCGTCCTTCAGGTCGTCGCGGTCGACGCTGGTGATGACCACGTACTTGAGCTTGAGCGCGGCGATGGTCTTGGCCAGGTTCAGCGGCTCATCCACGTCCAGCGGGTCGGGGCGGCCATGGCCCACGTCGCAAAACGGGCAGCGGCGCGTGCACTTGTCACCCATGATCATGAAGGTGGCCGTGCCCTTGCCGAAGCATTCGCCGATGTTGGGGCAGCTGGCTTCTTCGCAGACCGTGTGCAGCTTGTGCTCGCGCAGGATCTGCTTGATCTCATAGAAGCGGGTGCTCGGCGAGCCCGCCTTCACGCGGATCCAGTCCGGCTTCTTCAGCACCTCGGCCGGCACGATCTTGATCGGGATGCGGGAGGTCTTGGCCTCGGCCTTTTGCTTGATCGTGGGGTCGTAGGTGGTGTCGGACATGGTCAGTGCGTGAACTGTGCCGAGAGCCGCTCGGCGAGCCGGCCGGCCGCAGTCGACCAGTCGGTGAAAACCCCGAGTTTATCGAGGCTGGTGGTTTCCAGGCCGGCGTAGCCGCAAGGATTGATGCGCTGGAAGGGTTCCAGGTCCATCGCGACATTGAGCGCGAGGCCGTGATAGGTGCAGTGGCGGCTGACCTTGATGCCCAGCGCCGCGACCTTGGCCAGGCCCTTGAACGCGTCGGCCGGGTCGCTCGGCCCGGCCAGCGCCGCATGGCTGCCGGGGTCGGCCGGGCGCACGTAGATGCCCGGGGCGCCGCCCACGCGCAGGCCGGTCACGCCGTAGCTGTCCAGCGTCTGGATGAGCGCCGTCTCCAGGCGGAAGACGTATTCCTTGACGAAGATGCCCTGGCGCCGCAGGTCCACCAGCGGGTAGGCCGTCACCTGGCCAGGGCCGTGAAAGGTGACCTGGCCGCCACGCTCGGTCGCGACGACGGGGATGTCGCCTGGCAGCAGCAGGTGTTCCGGCTTGCCCGCCAGGCCTTGCGTGAACGTGGGCGGGTGCTCGCACAGCCACAGCTCGTCCGGCGTGTCGGCGTCTCGTGCGGCGGTGAAGGCGCGCATGGCCTCCAGCGTGGGCAGGTATTCCACCCGCCCGAGAGTCTTGACGATCATCCGGGCATCATAGGCAGGCGCTGTAAGCCCTCGCGCGCCCAAGCCGACTAGCCACCATGAAGAAAACCCTCCTGACCGCCGCCCTGCTGCTGGCCTCCCTCGCCCAGGCAGCCTCCCTGTCCGATGCGCTGGCCGCCTACGATGAGGGCAACCTGAAGGCTGCCGCCAAGGGCTTTGCCGCGGCGGCAGCGCGCGGCGAGGCGCTGGGCCAGTTCAACCTGGCGATGATGAACCTGCGCCGCGAACTGCCCGGCGCCACCGATGCCAGGGCCTGGCATTGGCTGCAGCGCGCGGCGGCCCAGCAGCATGCGCTGGCCGAGAACGCGCTGGGCGAGATGATTGAGCAGGGCCGCCACGGCAAGCCCGATCCCCAGGCTGCCTGCGGCTGGTTCGAGCGCTCGGCGGAGCACGGCAACGGCGACGGTGCGCTGGCAGCCGCCACCTGCTACTACCTCGGCCGCGGCCGCACGCAGGACATGGCGCAGGCCCACCGCTGGTATCTGGAGGCCGCCAAATCCGGCGACGTCGGCGCGCAATACCTGGTGGCGTCGATGTTCGAGACCGGCCTGGGCGTGGAAGCCGACACGCGGCTGGCGCGCTACTGGTACGACGTGGCCGCCAAGAACGGCGACCCGGCGGCCAAGCTCAAGGCCGAGGCGCTGGCTGCTGCCATCTGACCGGCCGCGCTCAGCGCCGCAGCGGCAGCAGGCTCTGCTTGAGGCGGCGCAGCACGAAGCTGGAGCGGCTGTGGCGGATGCCCGGGATCTTGTAGAGCCGCTCGCGCAGCAGCCGCTCATAGTCGCGCGTGTCCTGCACGGCGATGCGCACGTAGTAGTCGTAGTCGCCCGAGACGAGAAAGGCCTCCAGCACCTCGGGAATGGCCTCCAGCGCCCGGCCGAACTCGAACAGCGCCTCGTCGGAATGGCTGTCCAGCGTGACCTGCACGATGACCGTGTCAGCCAGCCCGATCTTCTCGGCATTCACCCGCACCGAGTAGCCCTCAATGACGCCCGAGGCCTCCATGCGCTTGATGCGCGTCCAGCAGGGTGAGCTGGTCAGGCCGACCTGGCTGCTCAGTTCCTGCAGGCTGATGCGCGCGTCGCGCTGCAGGGCTTCGAGGATCGCAATGTCGAATTTGTCCAGGGCCATGCTGTGATTTCCGAAAATATCGGCTGAATTTTCTGGATCGTAGCCATAGGACCGAAAATCCAGCAGCCTTTTCCGCAGCGTACTGGGCAGACTTCCGGCATGCCGACCCTGCTCGAATCGCCGCCCACCGCCACCGCCACCGCCACCGCCACGCCCGCCACCGTCAGCGGCGCCATGGTGCTGATCCAGACCCTGCTCGACCTCGGCGTGGACACCGTGTTCGGCTACCCGGGCGGTGCCGTGCTGCCGCTGTACGACGCCTTGCACGCCGAGCCGCGCCTGCGCCATGTGCTGGTGCGCCACGAGCAGGCCGCCGTCCACGCCGCCCAGGGCTATGCGCGCAGCACGGGGCGAGTGGGCGTGGTCTTCGTCACCTCCGGGCCGGGCATGAGCAACACCACCACCGGCCTGCTGGACGCGCTGTGCGACTCGGTGCCGGTGGTCTGCATCAGCGGCCAGGTGGCCACCACGGCCATCGGCACGGACGCCTTCCAGGAGTGCGACGCGCTGGGCATCTCACGCCCGGTGACGAAGTGGAATGCCCAGGTCCGCGATCCCGGCCTGCTGGAGTCGCTGCTGCGCCAGGCCTTCGCGACGGCGGCCGGCGGGCGCCCCGGGCCGGTGCTGCTGGACGTGCCCAAGGACGTGCAGGCCATGGCCGTGCGCTGGCAACCCGCACCGAAGGCCAGCGCCGTGCCTCCTGCCACGCGGGATGCCACGCGGGATGCAGCACTGCGGGCGGGCATCCAGGCGGCCGCCGACGCCATCGCGCAGGCGCGGCAGCCGGTGTTCTATGGCGGCGGCGGCCTGGTGAACTCTGGGCAGGCGGCCTGCGACGCCTTCCGGCGCCTTGTGGCGATGACCGGCGCGCCCTGCACGCTGACGCTGATGGGGCTGGGCGCCCTGCCCGCATCCAGCCCGCAGTGGCTGGGCATGCTGGGCATGCACGGCACGCTGGAAGCCAACCTGGCCATGCACCACGCCGACCTCGTCGTCTGCGTGGGGGCCCGTTTCGACGACCGCGTGACCGGCCGGCTGGACAGTTTCTGCCCCACAGCTCGGGTCATCCACATCGACATCGATCCGCGCTCCATCCACAAGGTGGTGCGGGCGGACATTGCGCTGCCGGGCGACTGCGGGCCGCGGCTGCGGGCGCTGCTGGCCGAACTGGACGCGCGCCCGCTCGATCCGGCACGCCTGACGGCCTGGTGGCAACGCATGGACCGCTGGCGGGCCGAGGCCTCGCTGGGCTTCGAGGACACGCCGGACCGCATCGCCCCGCAGGCGCTGATGCAGCGCCTGCAGGCCGCGCTGGCCGGGCGTGACGCCATCGTCTCCACCGACGTCGGCCAGCACCAGATGTGGGCCGCCCAACACCTGCGCTTCGAGCAGCCGCAGCGCTGGCTGACCTCCGGCGGTGCCGGCACCATGGGCTACGGCCTGCCGGCCGCCATCGGCGCGCAGATCGCCCACCCGGACCGGACCGTGGTCTGCGTCAGCGGCGACGCGTCCATCCTGATGAACATCCAGGAGCTGGCCACCGCGCGCCAGCACCGCACGCCCGTCAAGGTCGTGCTGTGCAACAACGGCTGGATGGGCATGGTGCGGCAGTGGCAGGAGCTGATCCACGGCGGGCGCTACAGCCAGAGCTACAACGAGTCGCTGCCCGACTTCGTCGCCGTGGCGCGCGGCTTCGGCTGGTCGGCCCGGCGCGTCACCCGGCGCGACGAGCTGGATGCGGCGCTGGCCGAGTGCCTGGCGGCGCCGGGGCCGTTCTTCCTCGACGTGCAGGTGACCGCCGAGGAGAACTGCTTCCCGATGATCCCCGCTGGCCGCGGCCACCACGAGGTGCTGCTGGCCAAGGGGCGGGGCTACGAGGAACCCGCGCCCGGCCTTACAGCACCACCTTGACCATCGGGTGCGTGGTCAGCGTGCGGTAGATCTCGTCGAGCTGCTCGCGGCTGGTGGCCGTGATCGTGATGGTCAGGCCCAGGTAGTTGCCGCCCTTGCTGGGGCGCTGCTCGATGGTGGCCGCATCAAATCCCGGGTCGAACTGGCGCGCGACATGGGCGATGGCCTCGATGAAGCCCTCCACATGCGCGCCCATGACCTTGATCGGGAACTGCGACGGGTACTCGATCAGTGACTGGTCGGGCGGAATCTCGGGTGGCAGGTTCATGGCGACCTCGCTGTTCACTTGATCCACAGGCGGATGGAGTCCCAGGCGCGGCCCATCAGGCCGGCCACGGGCACGGCTTCCTGCACGATCAGCGGCACCTCGGCCACCGGCGCGCCGGCCGTCGTCGTCACGCGCAGCGTGCCCACGCGCTGGCCCTTGTTGAGCGGCGCGACCAGCGGGTCGGTGCGCTCGACCTGGCTCTGCAGCTTGGCCGCGTCGCCATGCGGCACGGCGACGTAGACGGCATCCGCCGCGCCGAGCTTGACCTCCTTGGCCTCGCCCTTCCAGACCGGCACGGTGGCGATGGCCTTGCCGGCGTCGAAGACCTTGACCGCGTCAAAGGCCGTGTAGCCCCAGTTCAGCAGCTTCTGGCTTTCGGTGGCGCGTGCTTCCTTGGAGCTGGTACCCATGACGACGGACAACAGGCGGCGCTTGCCGTTGGGGAAGTCGCGCTGCGCGCTGGCGACCAGGCAGTAGCCGGCGGCCTCGGTGAAACCGGTCTTCATGCCGTCCACGGTGGGGTCGCGGCGCAGCAGCAGGTTGCGGTTGTCCTGGCGGATCTTGTTGAAGGTGTAGTCGCGCTGAGAGTAGTAGGCGTAGTGCTCGGGGTAGTCCGTGATGATGTGGGCCGCCACCGTGGCCATGTCGCGCGCGCTGCTCTTGTGGCCAGGTTCGGACATGCCGGTCACGTTCCTGAACTCGGTGTTCTTCAGGCCCCAGGCCTGGGCCTGGCGGTTCATCAGCTGCACGAAGTTCTCGACCGAGCCGCCCACGCCCTCGGCCAGCGCCACGGCGGCGTCGTTGCCGCTCTGGATGATGAGTCCACGCAGCAGCTCGTCGACCTTGGGCGTCATCGTCGTGTCGATGAACATCAGCGACGGGTCGCCCTTGCGCTCGTCCCAGGCCCGCTTGGACACGGGCAGCGTCTGCTCCAGCGTCAGCTTCTTGTCGTGCAGCGCGCCGAAGACGACGTAGGCGGTCATCAGCTTGGTCAGCGAGGCGGGGTCCTGCGGCGCGTCGGCCTCACGCTCGGCGAGGGTCTTGTGCGTGGTCAGGTCGACCAGCACGTAGTTGCGCGCGGCGATCTCGGGCGGTTGGGGGACCTGGGCCTGGGCGGTCAAGGCCAGGGCGGTGAGCAGGGAAGCAAGGAGTCGTTTCATCGGTTCAGTTCAAGCGCACGCCTCAGAGCTTCGTGGGATCGAAGGCGCGCACGACCAGGGCCTTGAGCAGCGGCAGTTGCCCGTGGAAGAAATGACCCACGCCGGGCACGACGGTGACGGGCAGGCTCTGCGGCCGGGCCCAGTCGAGCACGGCCGAGAGCGGCACCACGTCGTCGACCTCGCCGTGGATGACCACGGTGTCGGCCGGCACGGGCGCGGTGTCAAAGCGGCTGGTGGCCGGGCCGACGAGCACCAGGCGCTGCGCGGGCTCGGTCAGCTGCTGCGCGGCACGCGATGCGACGTAGCCACCGAAGGAGAAGCCGGACAGGATCAGCGCCTCGCCGGGCGCGCGCAAGGCGGCCAGCACGGCCAGCGCGTCATCGACCTCGCCGCGGCCTTCGTCCCAGCCGCCCTCAGACTTGCCGATGCCGCGGAAGTTGAAGCGCACCGCGCGCCAGCCCAGCTGCATGAAGGCGCGTGCCAGCGTCTGCACGACCTTGTTGTCCATCGTGCCGCCCTGGGTGGGGTTGGGGTGGCAGATCAGCGCGGTGCCAAGCGGCGTCACGCCGGCGGGAGGCAGGTCGATGGCCACCTCGATCTGCCCGGCCGGGCCCGGGACCAGGCGCTTCTCGGTCTGCGCGTTCATCGGCCGATGCTGTCGGGCAGCACCAGGCGCTCGACGACCTGGCCATCTCGCAGGTGACTCTCGACGATCTCGTCCAGGTCGCTCTTGTCGACCCAGGAATACCAGACGGCCTCCGGGTACACGACGGCCACCGGCCCGCCGGCGCAGCGGTCCAGGCAGCCGGCCTTGTTGACCCGCACGCCGCCTTTGCCAGCCAGGCCCAGCTGCTTGACGCGGGACTTGCAGTGGTCGAACGCGGCCTGCGCATCATGGTCGGCGCAGCTGGCCTCGCCATTGGCGCGCTGGTTCAGACAGACGAAGAGATGGCGCTGGTAATACATCACAAAGATTTTAAACCCGCGGCCTGCGCACGGATTTCAGCCGGTCATTCAGCCGGTCAATATGCGCGCGGCCCTGCCGCTGCGCAACCCAACCGGATCGGCAGTGCGGCCGGCAAGCCTGCGGGCTTTGGCGCCGTTACGATTCTGCGAGGCACGGCAAATCATGCGCCGCCCGTTGGTGATGCGGCATGGTCCGGCCCGCGAGCCACCACCACCACGCAGGCGCCTCGATGGCGGGGCGGACAAAATGGCGGGCAACCCGCAGCGCAGCAGCCGACGGGCAATACTGGCCATGGGAATGCCAATGACACTCAAGCTGACGGATATTGCACGAATCACGAAAAACCCCGAAGGCCCGGGGTATCTCATCGTGTTTTCTGACGGGCGTGCCATCCACCTTCACAAGAAGCGGACCGTACCGGCGCTGCTGACGCTCATTCGCCATGGAGAAGGCTGCGAAGCGGACTTGACAAACAAGACGACCAATCTCGCCGAGATCAAGACTATTCTTGCCGGGAAAATAAGCAGCAATCTCATTGCCGACGCTTATTCAGACGCCAACAAGCCATTCAGCGAGCTCTGGAACGAAGAGGGTTTCGTATTCATCACAAACCCGACCGGCCAGACGCGGCTGGGCAGCAAGAAGTATGTGCTGGCCCCCGAGGACCACGAGCGGCTCTTCACCGCAGCCAAGAAGGCCGCACGCAAGGCGCCGCCACCGGCGGTGCGGCAAACGATCCTGGTGGCCCAGCACGGACATTGCAATCTCTGCAACGCCGACATCCTGGACGCGCAGGCGATCGATCCCAAGGCGTTCTCCAAAGACAGGCGGCGCCTCGTCTGGGATCACCGGACCCCCGTTGAAAAAGGCGGCGCGAGCGACGCCGGCAATTACCAGGCCCTCTGCTTTTACTGCAACAAATGCAAGTGGCAGGTCTGCAACCACTGCGAACTCGACCTGAATTCCTGCAGCGACTGCGCGCTGGCGCACCCGGAGAGAACGTTGGTCATCAGGCCGACAGGGGAAGACATCGCGGATCGGGCGCCACATCACCGCCCGCCAACGCCGCCATGACGGCCTCGCCCAAGGCCTTGACCACGGGCGGCGCCACCGCGTTGGCCAACTGCTTGATCGCCGAGGTGCGGGACACCGGGAACTGGAACGAGTCCGGGAATCCCATCACCCGCCGCATCTCGGTGAGATTCAGGTGGCGCCGCTCCTTGGAGTACACGGGAATCATCGCGCCGCCGCCCGAGATGCTGACGGCAAACGTGGGCAAGGGCCGGTCCAGCGACAGCGCGCGAATGCCGCTGGAGCGCATCTGGTAGATGCAATCACCGAGGTCGATGCCTGCATGCGCCCTTTCGATACCCAGGCGCGTCTTGGGGGGGGTGAATGACAACTCGTGCAGCGCCTTCTTGCCGCCGAAGAAATCGATGTACTCCTGCCACCGGCTGGTGATGGGAATGGAGTAGTCGCCCGCGGCGAGAAAAGGCCGGAACGGCGTCTGCAGGGCCGAGCCCGTGGGGAAGCGGAAGCCCTGGATGCCGGCCTCCCGGCGGAAGGCGACGATGAAGAGCCGCCGGCGCTGCTGTGGCACGCCGAAGCGGGACGCGTCCAGGACGTCGCTGAAGCCGACGTAGCCCTCATCGTCCAGCGCCTTCAGCGTGGCCTCCAGCAGCGAGCCGCCGCCGAAGGCCCGGAAGTTCTCGACGTTTTCGAGCAGCACGACCTTGGGTTTCTTGGCCGCGATGATTTTCAGCAGCTTGGGCAGGACCATGGAGCGCTCGTCTTCGAGGCCCAGCTTCTTGCCCGCCAGCGAAAACGGCTGACACGGGAAGCCCGCGCACAGGATGTCGAAGTCCGGCAGCCTGGACGGGACGACGGACAGGATGTCCTCGGGGCCGTGGTCCGCCGAGAAGTTCGCGTTGTAGGTCGCCACGCAGTCCCTGTCGTTCTCGCAGGCGTAGACGCAACGCAGGCCGAGCGCTTCGAGCCCCAGGCGAAAGCCGCCGATGCCGGCGCAGAAGTCGGCGATGGTTTCAACCGTCATGTCTCAAGTTACCGATATTGCTCGCACGGGCCACGGGGGCCGGCTCAGCTGGGCCGCTGCACGAGGCGCGCAGCCAGCCAGGCCAGCGCGATGAAGGGCCAGGTCCAGGCCACCCAGCGGGTCAGGCCGTAGAGGTTGACGAAGCGGCCATGCTCCCAGGCCTGCATGTTCAGCGTCAGGTAGGGGTCGCTGGGCGCGATGCTGATCAGGCCTATCAGCGCGCACAGCACGAACAGGCCCAGCGCCGCCGCCACGCGCGACGGCAGCAGGCAGGCCAGCAGCGTCAGCACCAGGCCCAGGCCCACGCCGGGGCGCGTAGCGTCGCTGAGCCAGGCCCAGGCGTGCTCGGGCCCGAAGGCCATGCCGGTGGCCGTGGCCGTGCCCAGCAGGCCCAGCAGCACCGCGCCACCCGCCAGCGCCAGCCGACGCAGGCCCGGGCGGGCGACCGTGATCATCAGCAATACCGGCGCCACCAAGCCCAGTGCGATGACCAGCGCCTCCAGGCCCGGCGGCAATTCGTGCTCGACGGTGACGGCGTCGCCCCATTCCAGCGCCCAGGGCGTGCCGGCCAGCGCATCCAGCAGCGTCTCGCGCCACCAGGGCAGCCACTGGCCCAGGCCGAAGGGCAGCGGCGTCGGGTAGAGCAGGGCCAGCGGCCACAGCGCCAGCAGGGCCAGCGCCGGCGCGCTGCTGGCGCCGAACCAGTGGTCACGCATCTCCTCCCAGCGCTGCAGGCCGCCCAGGCCGTTGAGCACCAGGCCCAGCGTGGCGCCCAGCGTGCTGCCGGCGGAGTTGAGCGCCCAGTCCGACAGCGAGGGCACCCGCCCGGGCACGAAGAACTGCAACGTCTCCATCAGGAAGGACAACGCCGGGCCCGGCAGGAAGCCCAGCAGCAGCGCCGTGCGCAGCCCCCAGCCCGAACGCATAGCCGCCGCAAAGCCCAGCAGGCCCAGCGGGATGTAGCCCAGCAGGTTGGCCTCGACGTCGAACGCCCAGAACCGCGGGGGCCACGGCAGCCCGAACAGCCACGGCAGCCCCATGCCCGGCGGCCAGCGCCAAGACCAGAAGGGGTAGAGGCTCGCATAAATGACGAGCCCGACATGGGCCAGCAGCAGCCAGGTGGCGGAGCTCTGCCGGCGGCGCATCACGGTGCCCAACCTCAGAACGGCTTGACCGTCACCAGCACGACGATGACGGCGAACAGCAGCACGGCGCTCTCGTTGTAGACGCGGAACCAGCGGTGGCTGCGGCGGTTGGACAGTTCCTCGAAGCTGCGCAGCAGCCGGCGGTTCACGTGGTGCAGGCCCACAGCGCCGACGACCAGCAGCAGCTTGGCGTGCAACCAGTGGCTGCCGGCGAACCGCCCGGCACCGAAGCCCAGCCAGACCCACAGGCCCAGCAGCAGCGCGACACACATCAGGATGCTGCTGAAACGGTGCAACTTGTGCGCCATCAGCAGCAGTCGCTCACGCTCGGCGTGGCTGTCGCCGGGCACCATGGCCAGGTTGACGAAGATGCGCGGCAGGTAGAACAGCCCGGCGAACCAGGCGGCGACGAAGACGATGTGGAAAGCTTTGACCCAGAGCATGGCGGCATTATGGGTAGAGCCTGTCGTCGAAGACCTGTCCGGCCTCGCGCCACCCCGGGTGGCGCGGACGGGCTTGATGGGATGGGACGTAAGGGCCCCGGCGCGGCAGCGCCGAGCGGCTCGACTGGCGAGACGCATGCCGTGCGACCGTAAAAAAAAGCCCCGGTTGAAACCGGGGCCGAGAAAGCCTTATCGCTGTCATCACGCTAAGGCTCCTGCTCAGGGAGGAAAAGCAGGGAACGACTGCCTTGCGGCTATCATTCGCGGACAAGTTTAGCGCGCTTGAGCGGTGACGTCACGAATAAATGACGTCTGGATGTGTTGTCCATCACGCGCCGGGCCGCAGCCCCACAGCAGCCCAAGGATCTCCGTGACCCGCTCCGTTTTCACCCCCCCCGCCTTCCCCGCCGCGCGCCCGCGCCGGCTGCGCCGCGACGCCTTCACGCGTGCCCTGGTGCGCGAGAACTCGCTGCAGGCCAGCGACCTCATCCTGCCGGTCTTCATCCACGAGGGTGAGGACCGTCTGGATGCCGTCGCCTCCATGCCCGGCGTGTCGCGCCAGAGCCTGGACCACCTGCTGCGCACGGCCGAGCAATGCGTGGCCTTGGGTGTGCCGGTCATCGCGCTGTTCCCGGTCATCGATGCGGCGCTGAAGACACCCGACGGCGCCGAGGCGCTGAATCCCGACGGCCTGGTGCCCCGCGCGGTGCGGATGCTGAAACAGCACTTCCCGCAGCTGGGCGTGCTGACCGATGTGGCGCTGGACCCGTTCACCAGCCATGGCCAGGACGGCGTCATCGACGAGAGCGGCTACATCATCAACGACACGACCGTCGAGATCCTCGCCCGACAGGCGCTGACCCAGGCCGAGGCCGGCGTGGACATCGTCGCGCCCAGCGACATGATGGACGGCCGTGTGGGTGCCATCCGCCAGGCGCTGGAGGCGGCGGGCCATATCCACACCCGCATCATGGCCTACAGCGCCAAGTACGCCAGCGCCTTCTACGGCCCTTTCCGAGATGCGGTGGGCTCGGCAGCCAACCTGGGCAAGGCCGACAAGAAGACCTACCAGATGGACCCGGGCAACAGCGACGAGGCGCTGCGCGAGGTGGCGCTGGACCTGGCCGAGGGCGCCGACATGGTGATGGTCAAGCCCGGCATGCCTTACCTGGACGTCGTGCGGCGCGTGAAGGACGAGTTCCGCGTGCCCACCTTCGCCTACCAGGTCAGCGGCGAGTACGCGATGCTCAAGGCCGCCGCCGCCAACGGCTGGCTGGACCATGACGCGGTCATGATGGAGTCGCTGCTGGCCTTCAAGCGTGCGGGTGCTGACGGTGTGCTGAGCTACTTCGCGCTCGACGCCGCACGGCTGCTGAAGCAGGGCTGATCCCGTGCGGGTCTTCCACATCGAGTCGGACCGCTTCACCGAGCTGTCGGCACTGCCCGACGCCGTGCCCGAGCGCGGCTTCCTGTGGCTGGGCTACGGGCGGCGCGAGTTCGAGGTCGGCGAGGCCGCCGCGCAGCAGGCGCTGGTGCGCTGGGGCTGCGGCAACATCGTCGACCTGCATGTGTCGGACCTCATCAACAACCAGCTGCCCTCGCACTTCGACTACACGTCCTGGTACGACATGCTGGTGTTCCGCCGCCTGGCCGCGGCGCCGGGCAGCCAGGATCTCTTCGTTGACGACGAGCACGGCACGCTGGCCTCGGCGCAGCGGGCGCTGCGCGCCATCGACACCAGTCCCGTGGGTTTCGCCGTCTTCGACCGCGTGTTGGTCACGGTGCACCCGACGGACTGCCAGGTGCGCGAGTTCTTCGCGAACAAGCTTGACCGCCTGACCGAAGGCCGCGACAAGTCCGCGCGCGGCAGCGCCCGGCTGCCGGCCAGCCCGGCCGACCTGATGCTGCGCATGGTCAACCACATGGTGGACAGCTACCTGGAGCTGCGCCGCCTGCTGACGCGCCAGCTGGGCACGCTGCAGCGCGTGCTGCTGGACCAGAACAGCGAGTTCAACGACTGGCCACTGCTGCTGGAGAGCCGCGACGCGCTGAACCGGCTGGAGGACACCTGCGAAGACCAGCGCAGCGCCATCCAGGAGTGGATAGACGCGCTGGATGAATGGCCCGCCGACGGCGACCCGCAGGTCACGCGCGACCGCGAGCTGCTGCGCGTGCGCTCGCGCGACGTGCTGGAGCATGTGGAGCGCGTGCTGACGCATGTGCGCCGGCTGGAGTCGTCGGCCGAGTCGGCCGTACAGATGCACTTCAGCGCGCTGGGCCACCGCACCAACAGCATCATGCGCACGCTGACGGTGCTGACGGCCATCTTCCTGCCGCTGAACCTCATCACCGGCATCTTCGGCATGAACTTCGAGTGGATGCCGCTGATCCACAACGCCGGCGGCTTCTGGGACGCGGCGTTGCTGATGCTGGCGGTCGCCTTCGGGCTGTGGTTCCTGTTCCGCAGAAAGCGCTACCTGGGTACCAGCCGCTAGTCGATGTCAGTCGCGGCGGTAGGGGTCCGCGAACCCCAGGCCGGCCAGGATCTCGGTTTCGCGCGCCTCCATGCATTGCGCCTCGTCGTCGGCCTCGTGGTCATAGCCCTGGGCATGCAGCGTGCCGTGGACCAGCAGGTGGGCGTAGTGGTCCAGCAGCGGCAGCCCCAGGTCGGCGGCTTCCTTCTCGACAACCTCGGCGCAGATGACCAGGTCGGCACCGACCACCGGCTCGTGGCTGTAGTCGAAGGTCAGCACATTGGTCGCATAGTCCTTGCCGCGGTAGTCGCGGTTCAGCGCGCGGCCCTCCTCGGCGCTGACGATGCGCACGGCGATCTCGCCCGGCAGCTCCAGCGCCGCGCGGATGAAGCGCAGCACCTTGTGGCGCGGCAGCAGGGCGCGGTGGCGCGGGTCGGCGAATTGCAGGGACAGGCTCAGTTCGGGTTTCATGCTCATGCCTCTCTTGCCTCGCGCTTGGCGCGCGCCTCGTAGGCCTCGACGATGCGGGCCACCAGTGGGTGGCGCACGACGTCGGCGCTGGTGAAGCGCGTCATCGCGATGCCCTTGACCTTGGCCAGCACATGCTCGGCGTCGATGAGGCCGGACTGCACGCCGCGCGGCAGGTCGATCTGGCTGGTGTCGCCAGTGACGACGCAGCGGCTGCCGAAGCCGATGCGGGTCAGGAACATCTTCATCTGCTCGGGCGTGGTGTTCTGCGCCTCGTCCAGGATGACGAAGGCGTGGTTCAGCGTGCGGCCGCGCATGAAGGCCAGCGGCGCGACCTCCAGCTGGCCCTTCTCGAAGGCCTTGGTGACCCGGTCGAAGCCCAGCAGGTCGTACAGCGCGTCGTACAGGGGGCGCAGGTAGGGGTCGACCTTCTGCGTCAGGTCGCCGGGCAGGAAGCCCAGGCGCTCGCCGGCCTCCACGGCAGGGCGGGTCAGGATGATGCGCTGCACGGTCGAGCGCTCCAGCGCGTCCACCGCGCAGGCCACGGCCAGGAAGGTCTTGCCCGTGCCGGCCGGGCCCAGGCCCAGCGTGATGTCGTGCGACAGGATCTGCTGCAGGTACTGGTGCTGACGCGGCGTGCGGGCCGACAGGTCAGCGCGGCGGGTGCGCAACACGAGCGCATCGTCGGCAGCCGGCCCGCCCTCGGCAGGTGCCGGCGCCTTGGCTTCGACCAGCGCCAGTTGCAAGGTCTCGGCCGGCAGCGGCCGCCGGGCTCGCTCGTAGAGCGCTTCCATCAGCGAGCGGGCACGCTCGGCCGCGGCCTTGGGGCCGTCGACGCGGAACTCGGCGTCGCGCCGGCTCAGCTTCACGCCCAGCGCCGCTTCGATCTCGCGCAGGTGGACGTCCAGGCTGCCGCAGACGCGGGCCAGGCGGGTGTTGTCGGCAGGGGCCAGCTCAAAGCGCAGGATCACGGCAGGCAGGGTAGGAATGGAAGGCGAATTGTCGCCGCTGGTGCATTCCCCGGCGCGTGCGGCACCGCCCCTCCCGCACAATGCCGCCCCATGACCTCCCCGACTGCGTCGAGAGCCGTGATGGCCCGGCGCCTGCCCCTGTTCCTGTTGATCTCCGTGGCCTTGCTCTGCCCGGCCGCCGCACATGCGCAAGCCCCGGCCGGGCTGTACTGGGCCGCGACGCTGCACGGCTGGGTGGCGGCCATGCTGGCCCTGATGGCCACCGTCGTGGGACTGGTCTCCGGCCTGCACCACCGCGAGAAGCCAGCCAGCTTCCTGGTCGGAATGATGCTGAGCTGGGTGGTGCTGCGCGCCGCCACGGCGCCCGGCGCTGCGGGCCTGCGGCCACTGCTGATGACCCTGCTGGTGCTTTGCGGCGTGCAATACCTGCTGCGCCAGATGAACTGGAAGCGCAGCTGGATAGACCACGCGCTGCTGATCCAATGCCTGGTGGTACCGGCCAGCCTGCTGCTAACGGGCGGCCATGTCGGCATCCTGGGCGTGGTCTGGCATGCCGTGCTCAGCCTGGAACTGGTCGCCGCCATGGGCTGGGCCTTGTGGCTGCGCCGCCTGCGCCTGCAGGCGACGCCGGACGAGGCACAGGCGCGCGAATTCCGGCTGATGGCGGGGCTGCTGCTGCCGACGATGGCGGCGCTGGTGGCCGAGATGCTGCTGGCCGCTGTCAACGAGACGCTGTGGTGGACAGCCTCGCCCTGGCTGGGCCTGATGCTGCCGCTGCTGATGCTGGCGCTGGGCCTGCAGCTCGTGAGCCACGTCGCCCACGCACGGGTGGATGCCGAGCGGCGCATCGGCGCCATCGAGCAGCGCATGGCCGAGCGCATCGCCGAGGTCGAGCGCAGCCACCACCAGTTGGCCGAGCAGAAGCTGGAACAGGTCACCGAGCGCGAGCGCAAGCGCATCGCCGCCGACCTGCACGACGACCTGGGCGCCAAGCTGCTGACCATCGTGCACACCAGCGAGTCCGACCGCATCTCCACGCTGGCACGCGAGGCGCTGGAGGAGATGCGGCTGTCTGTGCGCGGCCTGACCGGCAAGCCGGTGCACCTGATCGACGCTTTGGGCGACTGGCGCGCCGAGGTCGTGTCGCGCCTGGGCCAGGCCAACATCCTGGCCGAATGGAAGTCCCCGGCCGAGGAGATCGAGCACACCTTCCAGGCCCGCTCCTACGTGCAGACGACGCGCATCCTGCGCGAGTCGGTGTCCAACATCATCAAGCACAGCGGCGCCACGCACGCGACCATTTCCAGCGCCGTGCAGGATGGCGACTTCATCCTGACCATCCAGGACAACGGCCAGGGCATCCCGACCGAACTGGACGGCCGACTGGATCGCGGCCACGGCATGGCGAGCATGAAGTCACGCGCCAAGCAGATGCATGGCCAATGCCTGGTTGAATCTGGCCCGGGTTGGGGTACTGTCATCCGTCTGACGATCCCGCTATGAAATCGTTCCGCTCCCCGAGGTCCCCATGAACCACATCCTGCTGCTCGAAGACATCCCCGAGATCCGCGCCTGGCTGAAGGCACTGGTCAAGCAGGTGTTTGCCAACGCCCAGATCACCGAGTGCTCGCGGGTGCAGGACGCGCTGTCCCTGGTCAACGGCCAGCGCTTCACGCTGGCGCTGCTGGACCTGGGACTGCCGGACGGCTCCGGCGTCGAAGTGATCGCCGCGCTGCGCGAGAAGCAGCCCGAGGTGCAGTCGGTCATCGTCACCATCCACGATGACGACGAGCACCTGTTCCCGGCGCTGCAGGCCGGTGCCTTCGGCTACCTGCTGAAAGAGCAGTCGCGCGAGTTGCTGGTCGAGCAGCTGCAGCGCATGAGCCAGGGTGAACCACCGCTGTCGCCGTCCATCGCGCGCAAGGTCATCGCCTACTTCGCCGCCCAGGTGAAGAAGCCGACCTCGCCGCTGCTGCACGAGGTGTCGCTGACCGACCGCGAGACCGAAGTGCTGCTGCGCGTGGCCAAGGGCTACACGCTGCCGGAGATCGGTGTGCAGCTGGGCCTGAGCCGCCACACGATCGCTGACTACGTGAAGCAGATCTACCGCAAGCTCAACGTGAGCTCGCGCGCCGAGGCGGCACTGGAGGCGCAGCGCCTGGGGTTGTTCGGCAGAAACTGATGTTTTGGGGATGGCGCTGCATGCACAGCGCGCAGAGCCGTCCTCAACCGACTCGGAGCCGGCCCGGATAATGGGCCGATGATTGGAAGACTGACCGGCGTCATCGCCGAGAAATCGCCCCCGCAGGTCGTCATCGACGTGGCGGGCGTGGGCTACGAGGTGGACGTGCCGATGAGCACGTTCTACAACCTCGGCGGCCTGGGCGAACGGGCCGTCCTGCTGACCCATCTGACGGTGCGCGAAGACGCGCACCAGCTGTTCGGCTTCCTCACCCACGAAGAGCGCGCGACCTTTCGCCAGCTGATCAAGATCAGTGGCGTGGGCCCCAAGATGGCGCTCGGCCTGCTGTCGGGCCTGTCGGTCTCGGAGTTGGCCCAGGCCGTGTCGCGCCAGGACGCCGGCAGGCTCACCAAGGTGCCGGGCATCGGCAAGAAGACGGCGGAGCGGCTGCTGCTGGAGCTCAAGGGCAAGCTCGGCGCCGACCTTGCCCTGCCCGCGGCCGTCACCAACGATGCACAGGCGGACATCCTGCAGGCACTGGTTGCGCTGGGCTACAGCGAGAAGGATGCCGCCGCAGCCCTGAAGGTGCTGCCGCCGGACGTGGGCGTCAGTGACGGCATCAAGCTGGCCCTGAAGAAACTGTCGTGAAATCATGAGCATCCAGACCGACGACTTCGCGCCGGCGCCACGCATCGTCAGCGCTGCGCCCGAGTCCAGCCGCGAAGAGGCGATGGAACGCGCGCTGCGACCCAAGCATCTGGACGACTACGTCGGCCAGGTCAAGGCGCGCGAGCAGCTGGAAATCTTCATCGGCGCGGCCCGCAAGCGCCGCGAGGCGCTGGACCACGTGCTGCTGTTCGGCCCGCCGGGCCTGGGCAAGACGACGCTGTCTCACATCATCGCGGCCGAACTCGGCGTCAACCTGCGCCAAACCTCCGGGCCGGTGCTGGAAAAGCCCAAGGACCTGGCCGCGATCCTGACCAACCTCGAGAAGAACGACGTCCTCTTCATCGACGAAATCCACCGTCTCAGCCCGGTCGTCGAGGAAATCCTCTACCCGGCGCTGGAGGATTACCAGATCGACATCATGATCGGCGAAGGCCCGGCGGCGCGCTCAATCAAGCTCGACCTGCAACCCTTCACGCTGGTGGGCGCCACGACGCGCGCCGGCATGCTGACCAATCCATTGCGTGATCGTTTCGGCATCGTCGCGCGGCTGGAGTTCTACACGCCGGCCGAACTGCAGCGCATCGTGACGCGCTCGGCCGGCCTGTTGGGCGCGCCCATCGACGCCGATGGCGCACTGGAGATCGCCCGCCGCTCGCGCGGTACGCCGCGCATCGCCAACCGCTTGCTGCGCCGGGTACGCGACTACGCAGAGGTCAAGGCGGACGGCCGCATCGTCGCCGGCATCGCCGACAAGGCGCTGGCCATGCTGGACGTGGACCCGCAAGGCTTCGACCTGATGGACCGCAAGCTACTTGAGGCCGTCGTGCACCGCTTCGACGGTGGCCCGGTGGGGCTGGAGAACGTCGCCGCCGCCATTGGCGAGGAGGCCGGCACCATCGAGGATGTCATCGAGCCCTACCTGATCCAGCAGGGCTTCCTGCAGCGCACGCCGCGCGGCCGCATTGCGACGCAGGCGGCCTACCGTCACCTCGGACTCACACCGCCCAACGGCAAGGGCTCGCCCGATCTGTTCGGGGATTGAAAACAGCGCCACCGGCTAATCACCAAGGCGCTGTTTCGGCAAGACGCTGTCGCAAAAGCAAAAAAAGCGCCCCGAGGGGCGCTTTTCTGTATCCGATCCGGAGATCAGAAGTTGTGGCGGATACCAGCGGCCAGCGACGAGAAGTCGGCTTGGCCAGCGCCGTTGTAGTCGGTCTTGGTGTAGAAACCGTAGACCTTGGTGCGCTTGCTCAGGTTGTAGTTGTAGCCAGCGGTGTACTGCTTGCCACCACCCAGCTTGAACGCACCGTCGCCACCGGCCTTGCTGCCGCCGACGTTCAGGTGGAATTCCGACTGACCCATGGTGTACATGGCAGCCAGGCGACCCACGTCACGGCTCTTGAAGCCGCTGACTTCTTCACGCTGGTAGTAGCCACCGAAGGTGAAAGCACCCAGTTCATAAAGGCCGCGCACGGCGAACTGCTTGTAGATGCCGACCTTTTCGTAGCCGAAGCCAGCGTGCAGGGGGCCCATGTCGTAGTTCGCAGCCAGATCCCAGGCGCGCGGTGCGGTACCTTCGCCAGCGGCGACACCAACTTCGGCCGTGAAGCCAGCGACGTTGGGGGTGAAGTACGAAACCTTGTTGTTGGTCGTGAAGCGCGTGCCGTACAGGTTGTCGGCGGACGTGCCCGTGTCATGGTTGTGCATGCTCACGTAGTCGGCCGTCGCGAAGTACGAGCCCGGGAACCACTTGCCCAGACGGACGCCACCGAAGGCGCCTTCCAGCTGGACCCACGAAGCGCGGTTCCAGAACTGGGTGCCGCCGGTCGCAACGCCGGTGTCGCTGTTCAGGCCGTGTTCCAGCGAGAACGAGGCCTTCAGGCCGCCGCCCAGCTCTTCGCTGCCCTTGAAGCCCAGGCGCGACGAGTTGTTCTGCACCACGACCTTGCGGTCTGCAGCACCGACCTTCTGGCTTTCAACGGTGGTGTTGATCCGGCCCCACAGGGTGACGGAGCTTTGAGCGAAAGCCGGAGCCGCAACAGCGGCCAGAGCGGCGACGAGTGCAATTTTCTTCATCGTTTGCCTTTACAGAGAGGTGACGGCGGGGTTGACTGCCCTGCCTTGAAGGACAAGTGGCGGCCAGTATAGGAGCGGCTCCTGTCACAACCCACGCGAGCGACGCGTGGATGCAACAGTGAGCTTAGGGACCTTGCAAAGTCGGGCAAGCCCTCAGACGGTCTCAGGCGGTCTCATCGTCAGCGCTGAGCCCGGCCAGGTGGCGGTCGTCATTCCAGCCGATCAGCGTGAAGCCCTCCGCGGTGGCGAGCAGGCGGTTGATGGCCGCGTTGCCCAGTTGCCAACTGCGCGGTGCGTCCAGCGCGGCGCGCGTCGCGGCCCGGTAGAGGCAGTCCAGCACCCCGCCGTGCGCCACCAGGGCGATGTCCTGGCCCGGATGCGCGGCGGCGGCGCGACGGGCGGCCTCCAGGCAGCGGGCGCTGAAGGCGTTCAAGCTCTCGCCGCCGCCGACCTCGAAATCGGGCTCCCGGCGCCGCCAGCGGGCCGCGTCCTCGGGAAAACCCTGGCTTATTTCATCCCAGCTCAGGCCCTCAAAGCGGCCGAAGGCACGCTCTCGCAGCTGGGTATCGAACCGGACCGGCAAGTGCCGGGCCCGCGCCAGGGCCTCGGCAGTCTGGCGCGCCCGGCTGAGGTCACTGGAGTAGATAGCGGTCAGCGGTTCGTCGGCCAGCGCCTCGGCAAGACGTTCGGCCTGGGCCAGCCCCAGCGGGCTGAGTGGAATGTCCGTGTGGCCCTGGATGCGCGTCGCGCGGTTCCAGGCGGTCTCGCCGTGACGGATCAAGATCAGCCGGGTGGCCTGCTCCAGCACTAGACGCCCCAGACGACGTCGACACCCTCGCGCTGGCTGCGCTGCATCAGTTCGTGCAGCGGCCAGGCACGCTGGCGCAGGGACACGCCCTGGCGGCGCGGCACAGGTTGGCCATCGGCCTTCGCTGCATCGACGGCCCGCTGGAATTGCGCCTCGTCGGCGGCGACCCCGGCCTCCAGCGCCTGGATCAGGCCCGGCAACGCGGCGGCTTCGAGGATGCCTTGGGGTGCAGGCTCGCGGCCCAGCAGGCGCAGCACGGCATCACCGGAGTCGCCCAGCATGACGACGTCGGCACCGGCCTTAGATTTGAAGCGGTAGAGCATGGCGGCATTGTCGACCCGCGCGGCCGCGAACGCTCAGCCGTTGCCGGCCAGACCCAGCCAGCCCGACACGGCCGCGTCGACGACATGGCGGCGCGGGCGCACACGCCGTTCAAACTCTTCGGGCGGCAGCGCGGGCGCGTACAGATAGCCCTGGAACTCGTGGCAGCCAGCCTGGGCCAGGAAGTCCCGCTGGGCCTCGGTCTCGACGCCCTCGGCGATGACTTGCAGCCCGAGCGCCCTGCCCATCTGGACGATGGCATTGGCGATGCCGACGTCGCTGGCGTCGTTGGGCAGGCCTTGCACGAAGCTGCGGTCGATCTTCAGGCGTTGGATGGGGAAGCGCTTGAGATACCCCAGCGACGAATAACCGGTGCCGAAGTCGTCGATGGACAGCGTGACGCCCAGCGCGGCCAACGCACGCATGCGCTTGAGGCCTTCTTCCGCATCGCCCAGCAGCACGCCTTCGGTCAGCTCCAGCTCCAGCATGCTGGCCGGCAGCGCGGCATCGCGCAGCGCGGCGGCGACGGTCTCGACGAAGCGGACCTGCTGGAACTGCAGGGCGGACACGTTGACAGCCACCGGCATGCGCAGGCCGCGGCTCAGCCAGTGGGCGGCCTGGTCGACGGCCTCGCGCAGCACCCAGTCGCCGATGGCGATGACGAAGCCACTCTCCTCAGCCAGCGGGATGAACTCGGCCGGCGAGATGTCGCCGCGTTGCGGGTCGCGCCAGCGGATCAGCGCCTCGGCGCCGATGACGCGGTCGCTGCCCAGCTCGACCTGGGGCTGGTAGTGCAGACGGAAGCGCCCCTCGGCCAGGGCCTGGCGCATGTCATGGTCCAGCCGCATGCGCGACAGCAGGTCGACTTCCTTGCGCGGCACGTGGAAGCGGAAGCCTGCGCGGCCGCTTTCCTTGACCCAGTGCATCGCGCGCTCGGCGCTGGCCATCAGCTCGTCGGGCGAGCCGCCGTCGCCAGGGTAGAGGGCGATGCCGCAGCTGGCGGTGACGGTGAAACTCAGCGTGTCGAAGCTGAAGGGCTGGGCCAGCAGTTGCTGCACGCGGCGCGCGGCGGCCTCGGCCTCGGGACCTTGGGCTGCGTCGATGAGCAGCGCGAACTCGTCGCCGCCCAGCCGGGCCAGCGTGTCGTTGGTGCCGACGGCGCCGCGCAGGCGCTCGACGATCTCACGCAGCACGCGGTCACCGTAGCTGTGTCCCAGCGTGTCGTTGATCTGCTTGAAACGGTCCAGGTCCAGGTGCAGCAGCGCGAAGGACGGCTGCGGCTCGCCGGTGTTGACGGCAGCCATCTGCTGCACGATGCGGTCGGCCAGCGCGCGGCGGTTGGGCGCGCCGGTCAGCACGTCGGAGCGGCCCAGCTCCTCGATGCGCTGGTGGGCGGCCAGCTTCTCGCTGAGGTCGCGGAAGGAGAACACGCGGCCGATGGGCTCGCCACGGCTCATTTGCGGCAGCGAGACCTGCTCCAGCACGCGGCCATCGGCCAGGCGCAGCACGTCGCTGGAGCGCATCAGCGGCGCGTCCAGCAAGGCCTCGATGCGCAGCCGGTACTGCTCACCGTCGCGCATGACCCGCTGCAGGCTCAGCCACAGGCCGGCGTCGCCCGGCTCGTGCAGCAGCCCACCGGGCAGGCCCCAGAGCTTGGCGAAACGGCGGTTGAAGCTGCGCACGCGGCCGGACAGGTCGACGACGAGGATGCCGTCGGCGGTGGATTCCAGCGTCGCGCGCAGTTCCGCCAGCAGTGTCTCGCGCTCGGCCTCGGCGCGGCGGCGGCGGGTCTGGTCGTGAAGCAGCACCAGCCAGTAGCGGCCTCCGTCGGGTGTGTGGATGGGGCTGATGCTGCGGCTGACCCAGCGCGGCTGGCCGTCGCTGTGGGTCAGCACGGTGTCGGAACGGATGCGCGCGAAGGGGTCGCGCGCGGCGCCCTGCCAGAAGGCCTCGTCCTCCAGCGAGCCGCACAGCGTGGCCGGCGGCTGGCCCAGCGCGCGCTCCGGCTTCAGCCCGAGCAGGCGCAGTGCGGCGCGGTTGACGACACTGACGGTGAGGCTCTCGCCATCGACCAGCCAGGCCGGCTCCGGCAGGCCTTCAAGTAGCGCGCCGATCAGGGACGGCGCCTCGGGAACGCGAGGCTGGGACAAGTGCGCCTCGCGGCTGGCGTTCACGCCGCCAGCTCCCCTGGCCCGGTGCTGACCGCGTCGAAGAAGTAGGCGATGCGAGCCCGCGGGCTCAGGTAGTCCAGCGAGGCGCGCGGCAGGAACTGGGGCTTGAGGCTGCGGCGAATGCCCAGGTCGGGCATTTCTTCGAGGTTGAGGATCAGGGCCTCTTCCTTGGGCACCTTGGGGTCGTGGACCATCACGCGCGGTTTCAGCGGCCGGGCCGAGTTGACCGACACGACCAGCGCGTAACGGTCGTCGGTCAGCTGCACCGTGGAGCCCGGCGGGTAGACGCCCATCATGCGAATGAAGGCGTTCAACATGGTCGCGTCGAAGCGGTTGCGCCCCTGCGCGAACATCAGCGACAGCGCC
>JACPYV010000070.1 GCA_016195825.1 Burkholderiales bacterium
AGTTGCGAGCAGACAGGGAAGGTGGAGTTCGTCTACACCCCGGCCGTGCGCACGAACGGCATTGACGCGTTGACGTACCGCCTGGGCCAGACCAACACCTGGACCTTGCAGTTGCGGGGCGTGTCATCGGCGTGCCTGGCCGGTCTGAATGTGTCCATTCCCAGTGGCCGTCCAGCGTTGCCGGCCGGTTTTTCCCTGGACGCGGCCACGGGCGAAATCCGCACGGGCCTGTTGAACGCCGCTGTCGAGGGCAACTGCCAGGACGGGGGGGGCACCATCTTCGGCCCCTCGGTCAATCGCGCGTGCCGTGCTGGCCTGACCTTCAATGACGAGCGCTACGTGGTGGTGATCAAGACCAACTTGGTCAACAACGACTCGCTCGTCAACACGCCCATCACCTTCCAGCCTGCGCAGTAACAGCTCGCTTCTTCGCCATGGACGAAAACGCGAGCGTGAGCACAGACCAGACGATCAGCCCGGCTGCTTGGTGATGCGCAGATAGGGCTTGGGCGCCTTCCAGCCTTGCGGGAACAGCGTCTTGGCGTCTTCGTCCGACACCGACCCGGCGATGATGACGTCTTCGCCCTGCTTCCAGTTCACCGGCGTGGCCACCTTGTGCTTGGCGGTCAGCTGGATGCTGTCCAGCACGCGCAGGATCTCGTCGAAGTTGCGTCCGGTCGTCATCGGGTAGGTCAGCATCAGCTTGATGCGCTTGTCGGGCCCGACGATGAAGACCGAGCGCACGGTGGCGTTGGTCGCCGCCGTGCGGCCCTCCGACGTGCCCTCGATGTCGGCAGGCAGCATGTTGTAGAGCTTGGCGACGTTGAGGTCATGGTCGCCGATCATGGGGTACTTGGGCAGGTGCCCTTGAGTCTCCTCGATGTCGGCCGCCCAGCGGTGGTGGTTGTCCACCGGGTCCACGGACAGGCCGATCAGCTTGGCGTTGCGCCGTGTGAACTCGGGCTCGATCTTGGCCATGTAGCCCAGCTCGGTCGTGCACACCGGCGTGAAATCCTTGGGGTGCGAGAACAGCACGGCCCACTTGTCGCCGATCCAGTCGTGGAACTTGATCTCGCCTTGGGTGGTCTGGGCGGTGAAGTCGGGGGCGATGTCGTTGATGCGCAGGGACATGGTCATGGCTCCTTGGTGTGGGCTGGGTGTGGGCTCTGAATGATAGGAACGAAGCAAATGCCAGTTGCGCATGTGCTTGCTCGGAAGATGCCTATGGCCGGGGTCGCTGCCACCATGGCGAAGGAGTTGTCCGGCGGCACCGGCCGTCCTGCCAACCTAGGGGGTGGTGCTTCATTCCTCTTGACGACAGTCCTTCGGCTGCCAGAGTCAGCGCCTGGATCCGGGACTGACATCCGTACCGGGCCGCAGGGAGACATCCAACATGGCCACAGCCAACCCGTTCCAGGGCATCGAGCACATCGTCGTGCTGATGCTGGAAAACCGCTCGTTCGACAACGTGCT
This sequence comes from Burkholderiales bacterium, assembly GCA_016195825.1. GTDB lineage: Bacteria > Pseudomonadota > Gammaproteobacteria > Burkholderiales > Burkholderiaceae_C > Pelomonas. The sequence goes on from JACPYV010000070.1 coordinate 1,474, forward strand.
TGGACGGACCTTTGAGCCCGACGCCAAGCGGCTGAACAACTACTACCCGAGCTGGGAACACCGGTTTCCCATCCCCATCCCGGGCTTCACGATTCCGGGCCGCAACGTGCTGGTGTCGTCCATCCCTACGCCCGACCCGGGCGAGTGGTGGCAGTACATGAACCAGCAGATCTTCGGGCTGCTGGAGCCGCCGCCGGTGAACGCAGGGTCGCCGACGCAATTCGGCCCGCTGGGCCCGATGGGAGGCTTCGTACAAAACTACCACCAGACCCTGGAGGCGTTTGACTACCCGACCGTGCTGACGCCGACCATCATGCACGGCTACACAGCAGACCAGATGCCGGTGACGACTGCGCTGGGCAAGGCCTTTGCGGTGGTGGACACGCATTTCGCGTCGGCCCCTTGCCAGACCATGCCCAATCGCTGCTTCGCGCAGCTGGGCACCGCGCTGGGCTTTGTCAACAATGACAGCTACCTCACCGGCAACTACAACACCCACACCAGCAACGCCCCCTATTTCGCCCAGACGATCTTCAACCAGGTGGGCGACACACCGGGGCTGGATTGGAAGGTCTATTTCAACGATTTCCCGCTGACCGCGCTGATGGCCAACACCTGGCCGCATCTGGACCGGTTCCATTGCTTCGACAAGTTCAAGGTAGATGTCGCCGCGGACCAGTTGCCCAGCTACAGCTGGATCGAGCCCGCCTACCAGCTATTCGCCTCGGACAACCATCCGCCCCACGACATCAACATTGGCGAATTCCTGCTGGCGGAGGTCTACAACACGCTGCGCGCCAATGCGGCGTTGTTCGAGAAGACGCTGCTCATCGTCACCTACGACGAACACGGTGGCTGCTACGACCCCGTGTTCCCACCCACCTGCACGCCGGACGACCAGTGGGCCGACCGCACGCCGCAGTTCGCCTTCGACCGCTACGGCGTACGGGTGCCGACGCTGCTGATCTCGCCACGCATCGCGCCAGGCACGCTGGGCACGCCGGGCACGCCGGGCACGCCGGGCGGCGCCGCCGACCCCGCACCGGTCTACGACCACACCTCCATCCTGGCCACTGCGCGCCGCTGCCTGGGCTTGCAGGGCGGGCCGCTGAGCCGGCGTGAGGCTGATGCCAACGACTACGGCGCTTTTCTCACGCTGGACCCATCCAGCCCCAATCTCGGTCCTCCGGAGGTCAGCGTCGGCCTCAGTCGGGAAGACCTTGAACTGCAGGCCGTGGCGAATACGCTGTCATCGCTGGGCCAGCTCTGGTACGAGAACCACCACAAGATCCCGACATCCGCCGACGGCATCGCCCAGGCGCATGCCGCCCACGCTACCGGCACCTGGGCGCCGCCGCCGGCGGATGCCAGCCTCAGCGATGCCGGCAAGCTTGAAGACATCCACCAGGGCCTGTTGAGACTGTTCGGCCGCCGGCCTGTCGGCCTGATGCGCTGGACGCCCTGAGCGCGGGAGCACTGTCTGCCGGTGTCCGGCGGCGCGCTTAGCATGCGCGCATGAAACTGTCCGCTCCTCTCCTTCTCGCCGCTGCCCTGCTGACGGGCGGGGCCCGTGCCGAGTCCGCGCTCACGCTGGAGCGCATCACCGCCGACCCGCCGCTGGCCGGCCGCCTGCCGCGCCAGGCGGAGGTCTCCCCCGGCGGGCAATGGGTCAGCTTCCTGCGCCCGTCCGCGGCAGACAGCGAAGTGCTGGAGCTGTGGGCCCAGCCGTCCTCGGGCGGCGAGCCGCGCAAGCTCGTCAGCGCGGCCGACCTGCTGGGCGGCGCCGAGCAAAAGCTCAGCGAGACGGAAAAGATGGCGCTGGAGCGCCAGCGCATCAACCAGCGCGGCATCACCGGCTACCAGTGGTGCGGCGGCGACGACAGCGCGCTGCTGTTCCCGCTGTCGGGCGACCTCTACGTGGTGCGGCTGACAGCCGGCGGCCCGCAGGCGCACAAGCTGGCGATGCCGGCGGGTGCGCCCAAGCTGGAGCCGCGGTGCGCGCCTGACGGCAAGAGCCTGGCCTATGTGCAGGGCGGCAACCTCTTCGTGATGCCTCTCAGCATGAGTGCCGCTGGGGCCGGGCCGCGCCGGCTGACGGCGGACGGCGCCGACACGGTGTCTTGGGGCCTGGCCGAGTTCCTGGCCGCCGAGGAGTTGTCGCGCCAGCGCGGCTACTGGTGGAGCAAGGACGGCAGGTCGCTGCTGGCGCTGCGCGTGGACGAGTCCGGCGTGGCCGTGAAGACGCGTGCGCAGATCTTCGCCGACCGCACCTCGCTGACGCAGCAGCGCTATCCGGCGGCCGGCGAGGCCAATGCCAGGGTCACGGCCTTCGTCATCGACGTGGCGAGCGGCCAGAAGCGCGAGCTGCCGCTGCCCAAGACCGCCGAATACATCTCGCGCGCCGGCTGGTTTGCCGATGGCACGCCATGGCTGCAGTGGTTCACGCGTGACCAGACGCGGCTGACGCTGACCGAGTTCAAGGGCAGCGCCCCGCGCGACATCACCGCCGAGACCGACTCGGCCTGGGTCGAGGTGCATGACGACCTCATCGAAACGCCGCGCGGGCTGCTGTGGTCCAGCGAGGCCAGCGGCCGGCGCCAGCTGGTGCTCGTCGACCGCGCCAGCGGCACCCGCACACCGCTGACGCAGGCCGCCGAGCCCGTGGACCACGCGATCTGTGCCGGCGAGCGCGGTGTCGTCTACACGGCAGCGGGCGACCGCGGCAAGAGCCAGGAGCTCTACCTCGTCTCGCTGGCCGGCGGGCCAGCCCAGATGTTGCCGGGCGGTGCCAACCGCCAATGGCGCGACGCCAAGGCCGACAGCGCCTGCGGTCGCCTGCTCGTCACGCGCTCCGCCTGGGGCGAGCCGCCGCGGCTGGAGCTCCGCAGCCTGGGCGAGAACGGCGCCATCGCGCTGGCCGGCGACGCGCCCGACCCGCTGCTGCGCCAGATTGCCAACTGGCCGCTGGCGCTGGACCTGACCGCTGCCGACGGCCGAACGCCGCTGAATGCCTTCTACTTCGCGCCGCAGGACCGCCGCGAAGGCAGGCATCCCGTGCTCGTGCTGGCCTACGGCGGCCCGGGTGCGGCCACCGTCAACTGGGGCTGGGGCCGCGACCTGCCGCTGATCGCTTACTGGCAGCAGCGCGGCTACGGCGTGTTGACGCTGGACACGCGGGGCATGCAGCACCGCGATCGGGACTTCACGCGGGCCCATTACCGCAGCTTCGGCAAGACCGAGGTAGCCGACCTGTTCGCCGCCGTGCGCCAGCTACCCGACCGAGTGCCCGGCGTGGACTCCGCGCGCATCGGCTTCTTCGGCTGGAGCTACGGGGGCTTCCTGGGCGCGCGGGCGATGCTGGACGCCGACACGCCGTTTGCTGCCGCCGTGGCCGTCGCGCCGGTGACCGACTGGACGCTCTATGACACGGCCTACACGGAGCGCTATCTTGGCCTGCCCGAGGGCGGCAAGGCCGCGCCCTATGCAAGCGCAAACCTGCCCGCGCGCGCGGCGCTGCTGACCCGGCCACTGCTGCTGGTGCACGGTACGGCGGACGACAACGTGCTGTTCGAGCACACGCTGCGGCTGGTGGAGGCCTTGCAGACCGCCGGCAAGACCTTCGACCTGCAGATCTACCCCGGCAAGGCACACGGCATCGCCGGCCGGGCGGCACGGCTGCACCTGTACCGCACGATGGACGCCTTCTTCGAGCGGCACCTGAGGCCCGGGCAATGAGCCTGGTCTATTCCACCGACGTCGGCCGCGTCTGTCCCAGTTGTGGCCAGCCTATCGCGCAATGCAGCTGCAAGGCCAAAACCAGGCCGGCGGGCGACGGCATCGTGCGCGTCAGCCGCGAGACGGCCGGCCGCAAGGGCAAGGGCGTCACCGTCGTGAAGGGCGTGCCGCTGGACGACGCTGAGCTGACGGCGCTGGGCAAGCAGCTCAAGGCCAGCTGCGGCAGTGGCGGCACGGTCAAGGACGGCGTCATCGAGATCCAGGGCGACCACCTCGACAAGGTGCTCGCCTGGCTGAAAGCGCGGCCCGAGGGCTGGACGGTCAAACGCGCCGGCGGTTGAGGCTCGTGATCCGCTTCGGCCCCTGGAGCACCACGCTGGGCTTGGGCGCGTTGTTCGCGCTGGCCGTGGCGGCTGCGCTGGTGGCCGACCCGCGGCAGCGCCGGGCCAACCGCTGGGTGGCTGCGCTGCTGGCGGTGATGGCGCTCAAGCTCACGCCCTACGCCATCGGTTACGCGGGCTTCTACGACGCCTACCCGGGGCTGAGCTTCGCGCCGCTGGATCATGGCTTGGCCTTCGGGCCGCTGTTGTGGCTGCATGTGCAGCAGCGCACCCGCATGCAGCTGCCGCCGCGCTGGGGCTGGCACCTGCTGCCGGCGGCGATGGTGCTGGCCTACTTCGGCAGCTGCTTCGTGCAGTCGCTGGCCTGGAAGAACGACTGGAACAGCGCGGTGCATGCGCCGTTCGTGGACCCGGCGCTGACCTGGCTGAGCCAGGCCTCGCTGGCCCTCTACCTGGCGCTGGCCTGGCGGCGGTATCGCGATTTCCAGGCCTGGCTCGCCCAGCACGTCAGCAATGCAGCCGAGCATCGCTACAGCGGGCTGGCCAGCATGCTGAAGGCACTGGCGCTGTGGCTGGCCCTGAGCATCCCCTTCGAGGCCGCCACCGCGGTCTGGCGGCTGGATTACTTCGACCGCTTCGGCCTGTACCTGGGCCTGGCAGTCATCGTCTTCGCGCTGGGCCTGGAGGCTTGGCGGCATGCCGAGCAGCGCCATCCGCTGCAGCCGGCGGCGCTGCCACCGCCGCTCGTGCCGGTGCGCAGCACCCCGGACTGGGCTGCCCAGGGCGCCAGCTGGCGCGCGCGCACCGAGGCCGAGGGCTGGTTCCGCGATCCCGAACTCAGCCTGGACGGCCTGGCCCGGCGCCTGGGCACCAACACCAGCTACCTGTCGCGTGCCTTCAACGAGGGCCTGGGCCAGAGCTTCAGCGACGTCATCGGTGCGCTGCGGGTGGCCTGGGTGCAACAGCGCCTGGCCCAGGGCAGCGAGGCCGACCTGCTGGCGCTGGCGCTGGAGGCGGGGTTCAGCTCCAAGACCAGCTTCAACCGCGTCTTCAAGGCCCAGACGGGTGTCACGCCGTCGGCCTGGCGGCGTGCCAATTCCTGAAAAGTCCATCTGCGCCGCGGCTTTGCGGTGATCTGGTTCGCGCTGGTCGCCGGCGGCAGCCATTCTGGCGGTCATGAAAGCCCTGCTGCTCGCCCTCTGCGTCTTCTTCGTCAACCCAGCCCAAGCGGCGCCCGAGCTGAGCGGCAATGACGCTCAGCGCGACCTGCGCATCCTCAAGCGCGCGCTGGTCGACCTGCACCCGGGCCTATACCGATACGCGTCGCCCGAGCAGATCGATGCTGTGTTCACGGCGGCGGATGGCGAGGTGGCCCGCGGCGCCAGCCGCGCCCAGCTCTACCTGCTGGCCAGCCGCCTGGCGGCGGCCGTGCGCTGCGGGCACACCTGGACGAACCCGTCCAACCAGCCACCTGCGTTGCAGGCCCTGACCGGTCAGCGCACGCTGCCCCTGGTGCTGCGTTTCGTCGAAGGGCGCATGCTGGTGCTGGCCAGCGCCAGCGCGGCCGTGCCTCCGGGCAGCGAGTTGCTGGCCATCGAGGGGCAGACGCCCGTGCAGATCGCCGCGGCCTTGCTGCCCTATCTGCGGGCCGACGGCAGCAGCGACGGCAAGCGCCTGGCGCAGCTGGACGACGACGAGAACGGCGGCGCGATGCAGCGCCTGTTCCCGCTGCTGTTCCCACCCGCGGACAACGGCTGGCGGCTGCGCCTGGCCGGCGGGCAAGAGGTCCACGTGCCCGTGCTGAGCGCCGCAGCTCGCGAGCAGGCGCTGCAGGCGGCGGGCTGGCGGGCGCCTGACGGCGCCTGGCGCCTGCGCTTCGACGGTGACACGGCCATCCTGACCCTGCCCACCTTCAGCTTCTGGCGTGGCGGCTTCGACGGCGCCGCCTTCCTGAACCGGGCCTTTACCGAGCTGGCCGCGCGTGGCAGCAATCGCCTCATCATCGACCTGCGCCGCAACGAGGGTGGCGACGATGCACTGGGTCGGGCCCTGCTCAGCCACTTGATCCGCCAGTCCCACACCCAGCCCGGCGGCCGACGCGAGTCGGCCTATGAGCGGGTGCCC
>JACPYV010000068.1 GCA_016195825.1 Burkholderiales bacterium
CATGCCCCAGCAGTTCCCCGGCCGAACCCGTCGCCTCTCCTGGCGCCTCAGCCTCGTGTCGCTGGGCGTGCTCGCGTCCTGCTCGGGGCTGCCGTTGCAGGTGGACCGTACGGCCGGGGCACCGCGGCTGGACGGCTATGGCAGCGTCGACCTCGCACCGAGCTCCCGCGTCGACGAGGCCCGCCGCCTGTTCGCCCAGGGCATGGCCCAGGCCTACGCATTCAACGAGCGCGAGGCGGTGCGCAGCTTCAAGGCCGCGTTGGCCGCCGACCCCGACTGCGCGCTGTGCGCCTGGGGTGTGGCCTGGCAGCTTGGCCCCAACATCAATGCGCCAGACCGCGGCGACCTCGCCGAAGCCGGGCGCTACGTGGACCTCGCCGTGCGGCTGCGCGCCGATGCCAGCCCGGGCGAGCGCGACCTGATCGACGCGATGGCGCTGCGCTACGCGCACGCCAGCCAGCGCGCGGAAGCCGCCGTGCTGACCGCGCCGGTCTGCGGCCAGAAGGGCGGCAGCAGCGCTGCGCGCGCCGACCCCTTGGACGTGGTCTACGCCGACCGCCTGCGCGCGCTGGCCGACCGCGCGCCTGACGACCCGGACCTGTTGTCCCTGTACGCCGAGGCCGAGATGGTCGCCACCCGTGGCGACTGGTGGGACGACGACACCGGCGTGGCCCGCGGCCGCATCGGCGACCTGGCCACGCGGCTGGAAGCGGTCGTGGCCCGCCACCCGCAGCACACCGGCGTGAACCACTACCTCATCCACGCAGTGGACACGCCCACGCAAGCGAGGCGTGCCGTTGGGGCGGCCGAGCGGCTGGGCGGCTTGGCGCCGCAGTCGCCACACCTGGTGCATATGCCCTCGCACACCTTTGGCCTGCTGGGCCGGTATGCCGATGCCGCCGCCGTCAACGAACGCGCGCTGGCGCTGGACGATGCCCGCGAGGCCGAGCTGGCCCGCCAGGGCTTCTCCAAGGGCAAGGACTGGCGGTCCCACAACGGCGCCTACCTGTGGTTCGCTGCGCTGATGCAGGGCCGCGGCGAAGTGGCACTCGCCACCGCGCGGACCGCTGCCCAGCGCGCTGAGACGTGGGACAACGAATACGGCGAGTACGTGCGCAGCCGCCCGGTACTGACGCTGATGCGCCTGGAGCGATGGGACGCCGTGCTGGCCGAGGCCCTGCCCAAAGGCGAGCGGGGCATGGCGACCGTGCTGGGCCAGCAGGCTCGTGGTGTGGCCTTGGCGCGCACCGGCCGCGTCGCCCAGGCGCAGCAGGCGCTGGCGCAGCTGTCGCTGGCGGCGGACAAACTTGTCGCTGCGCACGGGGGCGAGGACGAGATGGACAAGTCGGCACGCGGCCTGGCCTTGGTCGCCAAGGCCAGGCTGGGCGCCGAAGTCGCACTGGCCCTGGGGCAGGCGGACAAGGCCCTGCAACTGCAGGCCGAAGGCGTGGAGTCCAGCAAGCTCGTCGACCGGGCCGAGCCGCCCATGCTGGCTGCCGGTTCGCGCCTGGCGCTGGGCGACATGCAGCTCAAGGCCGCGCGCTGGGCGCAGGCCGAGCAGAGCTTCCGCGCAGACCTGGGCGAGCACCCCACCAGCGGCTGGGCGCTGCGCGGGCTGCTGCAGGCGCTGCAGGCCCAGCGCAGGCCCCCTGCCGAACTGGCGGTGGTGAAGACGCAGCTGGCGGCCAGCTTCGCGCTTGCCGACGCGGCGCTCAAGCCGGGCCCCTGACGCCCTCCCTGAGCGGGTCCGTAGAATCGGGCCCGCACGGCGCCGGGCAGCAGCCCCGCGGTGCCGTCCTGCCGAGGGGTGCTGCGACGGAAGGCCCAGCCGCCTCCGCCACGCTCGGTGGCGATGCAGATTCAAGGGCGCCCTTTGGGAAAAGGGTTGCCCATGCATTCGAGTTCCGCGTCTATACGCACCATCCTGCCGCTGGCCTTCGTCACCGGCGTCAGCATGGCAGCGATGGACCTCTACCTGCCCGCCGTGCCAGCCTTGCAGACCGGCCTGGGCATCAGCGTGCCGCTGGCTCAGGCCACGGTGGCCGTCTACCTGGCCGGGCTGGCCGGCGCGCAGTTGCTGTGGGGCGAGCTGCTGAACCGCCTGGGCCCGCGGCGCTGCATGGAGGTGGGCCTGGTGCTGCTGGCGCTGACCAGCCTGGGCTGCGCGCTGGCGCCCAACATCGAGACGCTGCTGGTGCTGCGCCTGCTGCAGGGTGTGGCCGCGGCGGCGGCGACCATCGTGGCCCCCAGCGTCGTGCGCGCCACGCTGGCCGATGTCGACGTCGTGCGTGGCATCGCGGCCATCTCCATGGTGGAGGCCATCGTGCCGGCGGCCGGGCCCATCATCGGCGCGCTGTTGCTGCAGGTGGTCGACTGGCGCGGCACCTTCTGGGTGTTGATGGCGCTTGCCCTGCTGGTGCTGCCCTGGGTCGTCAAGATCGCGCCGCGCCGCCTGCCGGGGCTGGACATGGCGCACCACGCCAGCTACCTAGGCATTGCACGCAATCCGCGCTTCCTGCGCCTGGCCTTGTCGCATGCGCTGTGCATCGGCGCGCTGCTGACCTTTCTGGCAAGCTCGCCGCAGCTGCTGCAGCACGCGCTGGGCCTGGGCTCGGAGGCCTTCGCGCTGCAGCAGGTGCTGGGCGTCAGTGCCTTCATGCTAGGAGCGACGCAGTCGGGCCGGCTGGCGGCGCGGCTGGGTCATGCGCGCGTCGTGTGGGTGGGCAGTGCGGTGCAGGTGGTGGCGTGCGCACTGGCCCTCGTTGCGTCCTTGGCCTGGGGCCCACTACCTTACGCGGCGGTGGTGGCCTACTGGGTGTGCTTCTGCGGCGCGCTGGCCATCCGAGGACCGGCCACCTTCGGCGACGCGCTGGCGCTGCCGCCGGCGCAGATGGGCCGCGCCACTGCCATGCTGATCCTGGCGCTGCTGGCGGCCGGCGCGCTGGGCACCCAGGTCGTCGCGCCCTTCATGGGCCGGGCCGACAGCGCAGCCCCGCTGTTCGCCGGCGTGCTGCTGATGCTGGTGGCCAGCGCCGCGCTGGTGTGGCGCTACCCGGCCGCCCAGCCGGCTAAGGCTTGAAGTCCAGCGCGCGAAACGAGCGCCTGGCCTTGTCGGCGTCCTTGCAGGCCTTCTTGCCCACCATAGCGCCACCGTCATCGCTGAGCAGCATGACCTGCCCGTCGGGCCAGGCCAGCAGCCCTTCCGGGCGCAGCGTGCCGAGGTCCAGCTTGAGCGGTATCGGCGCATCCGTCGCCTTGCCGCTCCAGCGGTAGAGGGCGAAGCTGCCTGTGTCGGCCGGTGGGCCGGCGGCAATCAGGTAGCTGCTGCCGATGCGCTCGATGGAGCGCACGCCGCGCCCGCCCAGGTCCAGGCGGAGGGCCGCGCCAAACCGCGCCGGGCCCTTGCCATCGACCAGCGCGGCCGGGTTCAGCAGCTGCACGACGATGGCCTTGCCCTGCGGGATGGGGTTGCGCAGGCCAATCAGCAGGCTGCCGTCCGCCGCAGCCGCCAAGCCTTCGATGTTGAATCCGCCCTCGGCCTCGGCCGCCCGACCTGCCGCGTCGGCCAGCTTCAGCAGCGCCAGGGCGGGCGTGGCCAATAGGTCGACCAGCAGCGCCATGTAAGGCTTTCCGACAGGCTCAACGGTGGTGTCACGCATGTCGGTGGCGAAGAAGCGGTGCCGGTCTTCGCGCACCTCGCCTGCGCTGTTGCGGGCGTGCGAGCCGATCAAGTAGATGCGCGAGCCGACCTGGGCCGCGCCTTCCAGGTCGGCCTCCTTCGTCGTCTGCAGGAACTTGTCCAGGTCCACCTGACCCATCCGCCCGGGTTGGCCGCGCTGGTAGATGGCGAGCTTGTTGTGCTCGTCGTCGGCCACGATGAAGTGACGCCCATCCAGCGCCACACCCGCCGAGGCGTCGCATAGGCCTTCGTAGCGCATCTCCCGGACCTGCGGAGCCTGCGCGCCGGCCGCACCGGCTGCAATCAGCAGCAGCGCGGCCAGCGCCCTCATGCCGACACCGGCTCTGTGCGTGCCAGCAACCAGGCCAGTGCCGCGCCGTTCACCAGCGGCTGCAGCCGCTTGCGCACGGTCGCGTGGTAGTCGTTCAGCCAGGCAATCTCGTCGGCGCGCATCAGGCTCAGGTCGATGCAGCTCGTGGCGATGGGGCACAGCGTCAGCGTCTCGAACGCCAGCATCTCGCCGAAGGCGTTCTTCTCAGGGGTGTCGATGGCGACGTTGAGCACCAGGTTCTCGATGCGCACGCCCCACAGCCCTGGCCGGTACAGGCCCGGCTCAATGGACGTGATCATGCCGGGCTCCATCGCCATGGCAGGCTCGGCGATGGCCTTGCTGATGCTTTGTGGGCCCTCGTGCACGTTCAGGAAATAGCCCACGCCGTGGCCGGTGCCGTGGCCGTAGTCCAGGCCGTGTTCCCACAGCGGCGCGCGGGCGATGGCGTCCAGCATGGGACTGAGCGTGCCGCGCGGGAAGCGCGTGCGCGACAGCGCCAGCGTGCCCTTGAGCACCAGCGTGTAGTCCCGCTTCTGCGCAGCGCTGACTGTGCCGATGGGCCAGACGCGCGTGATGTCCGTCGTGCCGCCCAGGTACTGGCCGCCGGAGTCGATCAGTAGCAGGCCGTTGCCCTCGATGTGCGCGAACGACTCGGGCGTGGCGCGGTAGTGGGGCAGGGCGCCGTTGGCCATCCAGCCAGCGATGGTGCTGAAGGACAGGCCGACGAAGCCCTGGCGCTTCTTTCGCTGCGCGGACAGCCGGATGTCGATGTCCAGCTCGCTCCAGCGCTCGCCGCGGGCCAGTGAGGCCTCGAACTCGGCGTAGAACTCGCACATCGCCGCGCCGTCCTCGGCCATGACATCGCGGATGAAGACCGCCTCGGCCGGCGTCTTGCGGCTTTTCAGCAGCGTGCTGGGGTTGATCTGCTCGACCACCTTCACGCCGGCCGGCACGGCCTCGCGCAGGCCCAGCGTCACGCGGCGCGGGTCGATCAGCAGCGCGCCGGACGTGGGCAGCGCGGCCAGCGCCTCAGCGGCTTGGGGATAGGGCGCCAATTGGACGCCGTCGGCGGCCAGGCGCGCGGCCACATCGGCCGGCACCTTGCCGTCGCCGATGAACAGCTTCCCGTCCGTCGTGTCCAGCAGCAGGTGAGCGATGAAGACCGGATTGCACTCCACATCCGCGCCGCGCAGGTTCAGCAGCCAGGCCACGTCGTCGACGGTGGACACCAGGTGATGGGTAGCGCCAACAGTCGCCATCGCGGCGCGCACGCGGGCCAGCTTGTCCGCGCGACTGACCGCGGCTTGCGGCGGCAGGTGTTCGTAGACGGCGTCCGCGGGCAGGTCGGGGCGGTCGTCCCAGGCCGACTGCAGCAGGTCGACGTCGGTGCGCAGCGTCACGCCGTTGCGGCCCAGTCCCGCACGCAATGCGTTGGCCAGCGACAAGCCCAGCACCTGGCCGTCCACGGCCAGCACCTGGCCGGGCTGCAGCTCCTTGGCGATCCAGTCGATGTACTGCGTGGACGCGCCCGAGTTCATCTTCTCGAGCACGATGCCGCTGCCGGCCAGCTGTGCCTCGGCTTGCGCCCAGTAGCGGCTGTCGGCAAACAGCGCCGCGCGGTCGCGCGTGACGACCAGGCTGCCCACCGAGCCGGTGAAGCCCGACAGCCACTCTCGGCCTTGCCAGCGGCCGGGCAGGTACTCGGAGAGGTGGGGGTCGCTGGAGGGCACGAGCACGGCGTGCAGGCCCTGGGAAATCAGTGCGTCGCGCACGCGCTCGATGCGCAGGCGGGTTTCGGAGGTGCGGGTGTCCATGGCCAGGACCTTTTTCTGAGTCGAGGCCAGGAGTTTAGTTTTGCCGGCCCATCCCTGCCGCCGGGCAGGAACGGGGTCAGGCGGGGGCGGGTGCAGGAGTCAGCAGCCGCTCCAGCAGCTCGCGCACGCCGCGGATCTGGCTGCCAAAGGGCAGGGCACCACTGCCGCGGAAAAACAAGCCCTTCTTCACGTCGCCGCGCAGCGCGGCTGCCAGCTGGTTGTCGATGCAGAACTGGCCCCAGTCCTTCAGTCCGTCGCGCAGGCCGCACTGGGCCAGGCAGTCGAAGGCCTTGGTGCAGCGCGCCTTGGCGTGGGCTGCGGCCTGCAGCTTGGGCTCCAGGCGCAAGTAGTTCTTCAGCCAGGGCGTGGCGACAGCGCGCGCCGGCAGGCCGGCTACGCTGGTGAACTCCACCATGTCCTCGTCGCGCGCCTCGGCCAGCACCTTCTTGAAAGCGGCATTGGCGTCGCACTCGCTCGTCACGGCGAAGGGCGTGCCCAGTTGCACGCCTGCTGCGCCCAGGTCCTGCAGGCGTCGGATGTCCTCGAAGCTGCGGATGCCACCGGCCGCGATCAGCGGGATGTCGCGTTCCAACCCGGCCTGCTTGAAGAACTCTCGGCAGGCGGGCAACACCTGGTCGAAGTCGAAGCGCTTGTCACCCAGGTCGGCGATGCGCGCCGCGCCCAGGTGGCCGCCGGCCAGGCCCGGGTGCTCGATGACGATGGCGTCGGGCAGGCGCTTCTTGCGCTCCCATTTCTTGACGACGAGCTGCACGCCGCGCGCGTCGCTGAGGATGGGGATGAGCAGCGTGCGCGGGTGGTCCTGGGCCAGGTCGGGTAGGTCCAGCGGCAGGCCGGCCCCCACCACGATGGCGTCCGCGCCGGCCGCCAGCGCGCGCTTCACCGAGGCGGCGTAGGCGCTGACGGCGCGCATCACGTTCAACGCCACCAGCCCGCGGCCCTGCGAGCGTTCGCGGGCGCCGGCGATCTCGCGGTCCAGCGCCTCGAGGTTGGCGGCCTCGATGCGAGCCTTGGCCTCGTCGCCCGCCTTGCAGTCCCGGGTGGCCTCGACCAGGTCGGCGTGGTGGTGGCGCAGGTCCACCGAACTCAGCGTGCCCATACCGCCGGCCGCTGCCACGCTGCCGGCCAGGCGCTGCGCGCTAATGCCAACGCCCATGCCGCCCTGCACGATGGGCAGCAGCTCACGGCCGCCCAGGTTCAGCGGCTTGAGGCCGGAGCGCGCCAGCAGGGCGCCGAGTTCTTGCGATACATGCGGAAAGGGGTTCATCGGCGGCCACGGTGACGGAGCTGAGGCGTCGCAGACTAGGGCGGCCCGGTCAGCGCCGCTTTGACCCAGGTCACAAAGACCGCGATCGCAGCCTCACAGCTCCGTGCGCAGCGTCCACAGCTCCGGGAACAGCACCACGTCCAGCATCTTGCGCAAGTAGCTGACGCCACCCGTGCCACCGGTGCCGCGCTTGAAGCCGATGACGCGCTCTACCGTCGTCACGTGGCGGAAGCGCCACAGCCGGAACGCATCCTCCAGGTCCACCAGTTCCTCGCCCATCTGGTAAAGGTCCCAGTGATCCTGCGGTGCGCGGTAGACGGTCAGCCAGGCCTGCTTAACGCCCTCGTCGGCCGTATGGGGCTGGGTCCAGTCACGGTCCAGGTTGGCGGCCGGCACGGGGATGCCGCGGCGAGCCATCAGCTTCAGCGCCTCGTCGTACAGCGATGGTGCCTCGTAGACCGCCTGCACCTGGGCCAGCAGGTCGGCGCGGTGCTCGTGCGGCTTGAGCATGGCGGCGTTCTTGTTGCCCAGCATGAACTCGATGCGCCGGTACTGCGCGCTCTGGAAGCCGCTGCTCCTGGCGAGATATGGCCGGATGGCCGAGTATTCCGGCGGCGTCATCGTCGCCAGCACGTCCCAGGCGTGGACCAGTTGCTCCATGATGCGCGACACCCGGGCCAGCATCTTGAAGGCCTCGGGAAGCCGGTCCGAGGCGACGTTGGACACGGCCGCCTGCAGCTCGTGCAGCATCAGCTTCATCCACAGCTCCGAGGTCTGGTGCTGCACGATGAAGAGCATCTCGTTGTGGTCAGGCGAGAGCGGCTTCTGGGCGTTGAGGATGGCGTCGAGTTGCAGGTAGTCGCCGTAGCTCATATCGCGCGAGAAATCCAGCTGCGCGCCGTGGTGTTCGATCGTGCTCACGGTCAGGTCACCTTGGAGCGGCTGGTGAACTGTGGCGCGTCCCACGACCTGGTGGACACGATATCGACCAGCACGTCCACCGCCTGCACCACGTCCGCAAAGCCGTTGTAGAGCGGCGCGAAGCCGAAGCGCAGCAGCTCCGGGTCGCCAGCACGGAAGTCGCCGATGACGCCGCGGGCAATCAGCGCCTGCATGACAGCGTAGCCGTCCGTCCCGCGCGGCAGCGCGAACGACACCTGCGAGCCGCGCATCGCCGCGTCGCGCGGCGTGGCGATCACGGCGCCAGGCACGCGCTCTTCCACGGCGCCGATGAAGGCCTCCGTCAGCGCCAGCGACTTGTTGCGCAGCGCCTTCATGCCGCCCAGCTTCTGCGCCGCATCCAACACGTCCAGCGCCGTGTCCAGCCCCGTCATCGAGAGCACCGCCGGCGTGCCGCACTGGTACTGCTGGATGCCCGGCGCGGGCTGGTAGTCGCTGTCAAAGTCGAAGGGGTTGGCGTGGCCCAGCCAGCCCGTCAGCGGCTGCCACACCTGGCCCTCGTGGCGCGGGTGCATCCACACGAAGGCCGGTGCGCCCGGGCCGCCGTTGAGGTATTTGTAGCCGCAGCCGATGGCGAAGTCCGCCGCGCTGCCCAGCAAGTCGATGGGTACGGCGCCGGCGCTGTGCGCCAGATCCCATACGGCCAGCGAGCCTGCCTGGTGAGCCCATCGCGTCAGCAGCGCCATGTCGTGCATGCGCCCGCTGCGGTAGTTCACGTGCGTCAGCATCAGCACAGCGCAGTGCTCGTCCAGCAGCGGCGGGATGTCCTCCGGCGACTCGGTCAGGATCAGCTCGCCGCCATGCGCGCGCACCACGCTCTGCGCGATGTAGTTGTCAGTCGGGAAGTTGCTGCGCTCGCTCACGACCACGCGGCGCTTGCCCTGCTGCAACTGCAGCGCGGCGTGCAACACCTTGTAGAGGTTGACGGAGGTCGAGTCTGCCACCAGCACCTCGCCCGGCCGCGCTCCCAGCCAGGGCGCCAACCGGTCGCCCAGGCGGCGCGGCAGGTCGATCCAGCCTGCAGTGTTCCAGCTCTTAATGAGGCCCTGGCCCCACTCCTGCTCCACGGCGCGCTGGATGCGCTCGGGTGTGGCGCGGGGCAACGCTCCCAGCGAGTTGCCGTCCAGGTAGGTGATGCCCTCGGGCAGCGTGAACAGCTCGCGCAGGGGGTGCAGCGGGTCGGCGGCGTCGAGCCGCTTGGCGTCTTCGATATTCATTGGAGTTCTCGCAGAACGGCGCGCACCGGGCTGGCACAGGCACCTTGGAGTTTGAGTGGCAGGGCGATCAGTTCGTAGTCGCCCTCGGGCACGTCGTCGAGCACCAGGTTCTCCAGCACGCGCAGGTCCAGGCGGCGCAGCTGCTGGTGGCTGTTCAGCAGCTTGGAGTCGGCCGGGTCCACGCTGGGCGTGTCGATGCCCACCAGCTTCACGCCGTGCGCGGCCAGCCACTCGATGGCCTCGGGCGCGTAGGCGGTGAAGGCGGGGTTCCAGACCGTGTCGGCCCGTTCGCAGCAGCGCACCAGCACGCGCGGCGGCAGGTCGTTCGCGGCGTGCTGCAGGTGCGCGACGGTGATCAGCGGTGCGGCGCCGAGCGCGTGGATGACGCGGCAGCGGCCCAGGTAGGTGTCCAGTGGCACCTCGGCGATGGCCGGCGCGTCATTGGCGTAGTGCAGCGGCGCGTCCGCATGCGCGCCCACATGGGGCGACATCGTGATGGCGCTCAGGTTGACCGGGCAGCCCGGTGACAGCTGGGCAGTCCAGCGCAGGCTGTAGGGCTCGTCGCCGGGGAAGATGGGCGCGTCGGGCGCGACCGTGGGGGAGATGTCCCAGATCCGCAGATCCGTGCGGGGCTGGGTGCGGGGTGGGGCGGTGATGAAACTGCTCATGGCGGCGGCCAGCAGTTTCAGGTCCAAAGCGCGCTCGGCCAGCCACGCTGCGGCCAGCAGCGCGATGGCCAGCGAGCAGCCGGTCAGCACGACGCGGCGGTAGAAGGCGCTGCGGCGCAGCATGTAGGCCGTGGGCAGGAAGGCGGCCACGATGGCCAGCTGCCCGGTCTCAACCCCAAGGTTGAAGCCCACCAGCGCCAGCGCCAGTGCGCCGGGCGGCAGGCCCAGGTCCACCAGCACGCTGGCGAAGCCGAAACCGTGGATGAGCCCGAAGGCGAACGCCACCATCCAGCGCCGGCCGTGGAAGACCGGCCACACGTTGTTCAGCGCGGCCAGCACTACGCTGGCGGCGATGCAGCTCTCCACCAACCGCGACGGCAGCGCCACCCAGCCCAGCACGGCCAGCGACAAGGTGATGGAGTGCGCGACGGTAAAGCCCGTGACGATGCGCAGCACGTCGAAGAAGGCGGCGCCGAAGCGCTCCACCGGTGTCCAACGGTGACCCACCCAGATGCCGACCGCGGGCAGCAGCAAGGACAGCAGGAACAGGATGTGGTCGAAGCCTATCCAGATGTGCCAGACGCCCTCCTGGCCGTAGTCCAGCAGCTGTTGCCAGCCGCTGGCTGGCGCGGTGATCTGGAACTGCTGCGTCGGCGCCTGGGGCCCCAGGATGGCCGTGCTGGTGCTGCCGTCCAGCGTCAGGTTCAGCAGCCCTCGGTGCTTGGGGTCCAGGTCGGCGAACAGCCGGTAGTCCAGCGCCAGCGTGTGGGGCGAGGCGCTCTTGCAGGCCATTGCCAGCGGCATCACCGTGTAGGCGCCGTCGGTGTGCTCGTCGACCAGTTGCTCGCCGATCGTCAGCGAGCAGGGCTGGCCATCGGCCTGCACCGTCAGGCGCGCCGACGCGTAGGCCGCGATGGCCGCGTGGCGGCTGCGCACTTCGCCCCAGGTGATCCTGCCGTCCCCGTCAGCGTCCAGGCCGAGGGCGAAGTCGAGGTCGCGCAGCGCGATATCCCAGCGGCCTGACAACTGGCCGCCCTTTAGCGTGAGGCTGAGGTAGCTGTCCGAGGGCTTGTGCGCTTGCGCGCCGGTCGCCAGCAGCATCAGCAGCACGCCGAAGAGCCACGTCCTCATGGCAGCGCCCTCAGCTGCGACGCCAGGCTGTGCAGCGCCACGCTCTGTACGTTCCAGGCCTTCATCCAGTCCAGCACGGGCTGGGCGGCAGCTCGGTCACGCGCCGCCAGGGCCGCCTCCAGCAGGATGCGTGCATCGGCGGGCTCCCGCTGCTCGCGCCAGTTCTGTTGCGCCAGCGCCAGCGCCCGCGGCACGTCGCCTTGCAGGGCCAGCACGAAGCGTGACTCTTCCTTGCGGTGGGTGGTGTCGCCGCGCTGGCGAGCGGCGTCGAAGCGCGCGGCCAGCTCCGCCGCCAGCACGGGGGCCTGGGGCTCGCGGGCAGCTTTGGCCGCAAGTGCCAGCCGCAGCAGCAGCACGTCGGCCCGCCGGCCATCGGCCAGCAGCTTCAGCACCTCGGCGGCGCGGCCCCGGTCCAGCAGAAAGTCCGCGAACGCGGCCTGAAGGTAGACATCGGCCACGTCCAGCTTGATAGCTTCGTTGAATGCCTTCTCGGCCGCCGCAAACTGGCCCAGCCGCTCCTCGGTCTCGGCCAGGCGGGTCAGCACCCACAGGCGTTCCTCCGATCCGGCTCCCACCGCCTTTTGCAGGGCAGCGTGAAGCGCCGTGGCCGCCTGCTCGGCGCGGCCGGTCACGGCGTCCACCTGCGCGCGGCAGGCTGCGGCCACCAGCGGCGTGGCGCGTTGGACCAGGCCCTCGCAACTGCGCCGGGCGGCGTCGTAGTCGGCCCGCACCATCAGGATCGCGGTTTGCCAGGACCAGGCCACGCCGTCGTCCGGCCGGGCCTGCAGCGCTGCGGCCAGGTCGGCCAGCGCCGGCTCGAAGCGATGATCGAACTGCAGCAGCATGGCGCGCAGCACGCGCACGTCCGGGGGCTGGTCCGGCAGCGCCCACCAGGGCTGCAGCGCAGACTCGGCGTAGCCGATGTAGCGCGGGTCGCCCTCGGCTGCGACCTGCTCGAAGTAGCGGCGTGCGAGCGCGGTGGCGCGGCCGACGTCCTGCGGCGCGGCGCGCCAGGCGGCCCGCAGCTCGGCCAGTTCGCGGGCGTGCGGGTCGCTGGCGCGCGCCGGCACTGTGGCCAGCACTTGCGCGTCCGACCGGGGGCGGAACGGCGCAGCGCCGGCCGGCTGGGCCAGCATCGAAAGCGCGAGCAGGAGGCAGCGCAGGGCTGCGCGCAGAGAGTGGCTCATCGGGCGCGCATGTTATCGGTGGGCGGATACCCGAGCCGCGTGCTCAGGGCGCTTGTGGCGGCCTGCATGTTTGCGGTCGATTGGGCCTGTCAACCGATTCGGCTTGTGGCGTGTTGAGGGTATGCCCGGTTGAGCGCCTTTTGATGCAGGCGACAAACTCGGGCGCTGGCCGACAGGGCATCCTCCCTGGAGGCTAGGTGAATGCACCCAGCATTTCCAACATCGAAAGTGACACCATGAACAAGATCCTGAGCGCCCTGATCCTGACTGCTTTCGCCTTCTCCGCCCAAGCGGCTTCCCACGCCGGTGCCGCGCCGATGGCCGCCAGCGCAGCCGCGCCGGCCGCCAGCGCAGCAAAGAAGGAAATGAAGAAGGAAGAGAAGAAGGTCGAAGCCAAGAAGGAAGAAGCGAAGAAGTAATCTTCGGTTCTCCCCCAGGACAAGGGCAGGCGCACCACCTGCCCTTTTTCGTGGGCGAAGGGCGGGGGCGCTCCCCGGGCCTTCGGCACGCGTCGGACAGCCCTCAATGGGCTGCTCTCGGTACGGACTCAGCGCCGGAACTTGCCGGAGTGGTCGACGATGGCCAGGTCCACGTAGTCCAGCCCAGTGTGGTCCGTCGGGCTATAGCCCACCTCGATGCCGCCCACGTCGAAGTGGCTCATGCCGTCCAGCGCCTTGCGCAGGCTCTCCCGCGTGGGCTTGGGGCCCGCCCGCTTCAGGCCTTCCACCAGCACTTTGGCCGAAACATAGCCTTCCACGGTGGTCGGCGTCAGCTCGATGCCGGCCTTCTGGGCCGCCTCCAGCGCCTCCTTGATGATGGGCTTGGCCACTGAGCGCTCGTACGGGAACACCTGGCTCACGACCACGCCGTAGGCGACGTCGCCCAGGTCCTTGATGAACCCAGCCGACGCGTTGTTCGACAGCGTCACCAGCTGCGCCGTCGAGCCCGCCGCGCGCACCGCCTTCATGCCCTGCACCACGGCCGTCCCTGAGCCGATGAACAGCACCGCCTGCGGCTGCTTGGCCAGCAGTTTGGGCACCAGGGGCCCGAAGTCGGGCTTGGCACGGTCGTACTTCTCGTGGGCGACGGCCGTTTTGTTGACCTTGGCCAGCCCGGCCAGCGCGCCCAGCACGGCGTCCTCGCCGAAGGAGTCGTCCACCTGCACGATGGCGATGCGGTCCACGCCGATCAGGCTCAGGTGCTCGATGGCGCGCTCTGCCTCGCGCTGGTAGGTGGCTCGCACGTTGAACAGCCAGGGGTGCACCGGCTTGTGCAGCGCCATCGCGCCGGTGGAGGGCGCCACCAGCGGGATCTTGTGCTCGGTCAGCAGCGGCATGATGGCCTGCGTCAACGGCGTGCCGCGGTTCAGGAACAGCGCGATCACGCCCTGGTCGATCAGCGCCTTGGCGTTGGTCACCGCCAGCTTGGCGTCGAACTTGTCGTCCATCGACACCAACGTGATCTTCTGGCCGTTGATGCCGCCGCCGGCGTTGACGATGTCGAAGTACATCTTGGCGCCCTGGGTCGCCTCCTTGACGCTGGCCGCGACCGTGCCGGTGTGGCCGGCTGTCTGGCCGACGGTGAGCTGAGCGTGGGCAGTGGTGGCCAGCGCGGTCGCCGTGAGGGATGCGACGAGCAGGCGACTGGCCAGCTGGCGAAGTGATGTCATGGTTGTCTCCAAACTGCCCCTGGCTGCGGCGGGCTCTGTGTGCGCTGGGCGGCCTGCTCGCGGGAACATCATTCAAGCATGGACGGAAGGTGCGCTCGGGTGCAAGCGCGCGACTCTGTGGGCATTACTTACGCGGTGGCGTTGGTCGTCGCGTGGGTCCATGCCCCTTGAATCGCCCCGGGTTCTGCGGAAGCCCGTTGGTTTAGTCAGGTGGCTGAGGCCCGCACTACCAACTCCCTTGAAACGAATCCCCGTTGAACCGGCTGTCACCGGTGATGGCACGCATGTCCACAAACTCAAAGTCCGCCGCTCGCAGGGTCTTGAGGTTGTCCACCGTGCTGTCGAGCCACTGCGCGTTGGGTTCGCCCTGCGCGTACAGGTCGGAGCCGATGTCGGCCACGTACAGCCCGTAGCGCTGCATCGCCACCGCAAGGGCTTTGGCCTGCGCCGTCCACACCACCGGCGGCACGAAGCTGGCCTTCAGGCGCAGCACCGCGCCGAAGGGCACGCCGCCCGGCGTGTCGCCACCGGCCCGGTGGCGTGCCGGCCAGACGTAGCTGCGGGCCATGACGCTGTCGCGCAGCGTCACACGCAGGGCGTGTCGGATCTCGCCGCTGCTGGCTTCGACCGCCCGGGCCAGCAGCGGCAGGATAGGCAGGCCGGCGGCGTCGCCGGAGGTCCAGGCGTCGGGCCGCATCGCGTTGGAGTTCAGGTTCCAGGCGGCGGTCGAGTAGGCGTACCACTGCTGGTTGACCCGGTAGCTGAAGTAGCTTTCCCACAGCCGGCAGCTGCCCTGCTCGACGACGAGGATGTGGCGGTCGCCGCACTGCTGCGCGTCGTTGCAGGCGCCCCCCTCGGCCTTCAGCAGGTCGTCGTGCGGGAAGGGGAAGCGCTGATTGGCCGCGGACAGCGTGGCACAGCCGCGCACAAGGTTGAAGCCTGTACCTGCCTGCGCTGCGCAGTCGCTCTCGTCGGGCACGCCGTTGCCGTTGCCGGCGCGTGGGTCGGTGATGGTGAACGAGACCGTGGGCCACGTCGTGGCGGCGGCCGGCGTGTTGCTGCCGTCGACCACGTTGAACGGGATGCCGTAGTAGGTGGCGGGTTGCTGCGCGTTCTCGTTGCTGCCCCAGTCCGGGTGGAAGGCCTTGGTGGCACCGATGCTGGCGACCCAGGCCGCGCTGCTGGTGTGCACGGGGAATCGCTGCACGTCGTCGATGCGCGTGTTGAACACGGCCGTGGCCGGAAAGACGCTGCAGTCCGCGATCAGCGGCGCGGTGCCCGCGGTGGGCGGGGGTGGCGCGGGAGGCGCGGGAGGCGGTGAGGGCGGCGGCACCGGGGCCGACGGCGCGCCGTCAGGGGTCGAGGCTGGCGCCGAGCTGCCACCGCCGCCGCAGGCGGCCAGACCGGCGGTTACGGTCAGCAGCACCAGGCCGCGCAGGATCTTGAACTTGTAGTTTGGCATCGGTCGTTCAACGCGGCGTTGGGCCGGCTTTGTCGCTCGGCCGTATTGAACAAGTGCGCCTGTCTCCGGCCACGTGGGTGGCGGCGGAGTTTTGCAATCAATGGTGACAAGACCGTTTGCCACCGCGTCCGGTGTGGTGGGGCGGGCTGGTGCTTCAGGCCATGCTGCGGGTGGCCAGGAACTTCTCCCTCAGCACGCCGACAGAATTTGTGCGCCAGGCCGCAAACACCGCTGATCCCTCGATGGCCTCCGCCAGCGGCCGGAACACCGCCCCCTGGATGCCCGCCCGCTGAAACGCTGCCGGCACGATGCTTACGCCCAGGCCCTGCGATACCAGCGACACCACCGACAGCCAGTGCCGGCCCTCGTGCTGCAGGCGGGGGTAGAAGCCGTGCTGGCGGCAGATCTCGACGATGCGGGCGTGGTAGTCCGGCGAACCCTTGCGTGAGAACAGGATGAAGGGCTGGTCGCTCAAGGAGGCCAGCGGGATTTCGGCCAGCGCCGCCAGCGGGTGGCTGGCCGGCAGGCAGGCCAGGAAGGGCTCGCTGTAGAGCGGGGTTGACGCCAGCGCTGGCGGTATGCGGTCGGTGTGGACGAGGCCCAGGTCCAGTTCCTCGCCGAGCAGCGCGTCGATTTGGTCCTGCGAGTTCAGCTCCACGACCACCACCTCCACCTTGGGGTGGCTGGCCTGGAACCCCTGCAGCCAGGTCGACAGGCCGTTGAACAGCGTGGAGCCGACAAAGCCCAGCCGCAGTCGCCCCACCTCGCCGGCCTGGACCTCGCGGGCGAGAGCGCAGGCATCTTCGGCGCGGTCCAGCAGCGCTTGCGCGCTGGCGCGGAAGGCCTGGCCGGCGGGCGTGAGGCGCACGCCCTTGCTGTCGCGGTCGAACAGCCGCGCGCCGACGCTGGCCTCCAGCTGCTGGATGGCCACCGACAGCGGCGGCTGCGAGATGGCCAGCCGCTGCGCCGCGCGGCCGAAGTGCAACTCCTCGGCCAGCGCGAGGAAGTAGCGCAGGTGGCGGAATTCCATCGTCGAGCGGGCGGCGGCAGTGTCGATAGGCATCGCGAATCGTCGAAGTCGTTTCTTGAATTGGACACGAATCGCGCTCAGGGGAATACTGGGCGCCATCCGCGTGCGGGCTGTTGCCTGCCCGACCCCGACACTCAAGGACATGATCATGGCCACCAAGGCAAGCTTCCACTGGGACGACCCGCTGCTGCTGAACGAGCAGCTCACCGACGACGAACGCATGGTGCGCGACGCCGCCGCGGCCTACTGCCAGGACCGCCTGCGCCCGCGTGTGCTGGAGGCCTTCCGCAACGAGAAGACCGATGCCAGCATCTTCAAGGAGATGGGCGAGCTGGGCCTGCTGGGCC